>JABSRX010000080.1 GCA_013214695.1 Rhizobiaceae bacterium
AGTTTTCAGCCGAAGTCCACGCTCATCTTGGTCGCAGTCACGTGGAGTTCCTGACCAGCCTGCCGACATCGACGGTCGAGGGCGATTATTTCTTCTGCCATGCAGGTGTGAATCCACGGGCCAGCTTTGACCTGCAACGCGATTACGACCTGATCTGGATGCGCGAACCGTTTTTGTCGTGGGGCAAACCACTGGAGAAGGTCGTAGTTCATGGCCACACGCCGCGCAAGCGGGTCGGGGAACATTCTCATCGGATCAATGTGGATACATCCTGCGTCTATGGTAACCTACTGACGGCAGTTGTTCTGGAGGGCAAAGACCAGCGCTTCCTTCACGTCGCCGCAAAAGAAAACTACCGAACAGGCAATTGATGTCGCTTAGCCCGCTCCAGAACCGCGTCTTTCCCGACGGTGCCATTGTGGCCACGCCTCAGCGCGGCACCATGTATGGCAATCGCGGCGGCAAGATCCACGATCAGGAAAGCCGCCAACTGCATCCCACCAAGCGCTGGGCGACCAAGCAATGGATTTGTTGTGTCCTGCGTTTCAAAGACCGGCGCCGACCGCTGATGGGACCGGGATATACCGAGATGTTCTTTCTCGACGAGGTGACCGCCCTGGCTGCCGGTCATCGTCCCTGCTTTGAATGCCGGCGCCAGGACGCCATGCGCTTCGCACACGCCTGGCGCAATGATGGAACCCGCGAAACCGCACCTGAAATGGATCGCGTCCTGCACACCCAGCGCTTGGACGGAAAATCAAAACGGCTGGTCGCCATCGAGTGGAACGAATTGCCCGTCGGTGCGATGATCTCCCAGAACGAAAAATTCATCGCAAAGTCAGACAGCGGCCCGTTGCTTTGGTCGATGGACGGCTACCGTCCAATCGAAACCAACACCGATCTGGCGGGCAAGGTCGACTGCCTGACCCCGCAGGCCATTCTCACAACCTTGAGCAATGGATATCAACCACAATGGCATCCGTCTGCCGGTCCATCTGCGAGGCAAAATGCCCAGATATGACTTTGTCAGCCAGCGCCTGTTTGTGGAGACAGCGCTGGCGCCGGATACTATGATTGATCTGGACCGGGCTCAGGCCAATTATCTGCTCAAAGTTCTGCGTTTGAAGGATCAAGCACCGGTGCTGTTGTTCAATGGCCAAGACGGCGAATGGCAGGCCGAACTGGTGGCGCAAGGACGCAAAAAGGCAGCACTAAGGGTGGCTCGACAAACCCGGTCACAACCGCCATTGCCATCACACGACCTGCTCTATCTGTTCGCACCGATCAAACAGGCCCGCATGGAATACATGGTTCAAAAAGCGGTGGAGATGGGTGTTTGCACACTGCAGCCCATATTGACCGACTATACACAACTCAGAAAGGTCAATCTGGAGCGCATGAAGGCGCATGCGCTGGAAGCAGCTGAGCAGTGTGGAATCCTGAACATTCCGGCGATCCATGAGCCCAAGTCGTTGAAAGACCTGATCAGTGACCTTCCTCAGGACCGGCGAATTCTGTTTTGCGATGAAGGCGAGGAATCACAAAATCCACTCTCTTTGCTTTCGGCACTGGAGGGGCAAGAACCCAGCAAACTGGCTGTCCTGATTGGCCCGGAGGGCGGATTTTCAGAAGACGAGCGTGCCTTGTTGCGCGGCCAGCCGAATATCACTCCGATTCCGCTGGGCCCAAGGGTCTTGCGGGCCGACACCGCCGCCGTCGCAGCATTGGCTCTGGTTCAGGCCGTTCTGGGTGACTGGCAGGACTGATCAAAAATTTCGTCATAACCGCGATTTTTGCTTGCACAAGGCAATCAGTGCCGGGTAGCGATTTCGTATACGCGAACTGGAGCCTGGTTCATGGCCCGAGATACAGTCGACACCACACCGCTTGAGGATCGGGCACAATTGCTCGCGGCCGTTGAAGACGGTTGCAAGCCTAAGGATCAATGGCGGATCGGCACTGAGCACGAGAAGTTCGGTTTCTACAAATCCGACTTTTCACCCGTACCCTACGAGGGTGACAACGGCATTCGCGCCGTGCTCGAAGGCATGAAAGCAAAAACCGGTTGGGATCCGATCATCGACGCCGGCAATATCATCGGCTTGGTCGCCACTGACGGGATGGGTGCCATCTCGCTGGAGCCAGGTGGTCAGTTTGAATTGTCCGGCGCCCCGTTGCGGACGATCCACGAGACCTGCCGGGAATCGAACCGTCATCTGGCACAATTGCGCGAAGTGGCCGAACCCATGGGCATGGGCTTTCTGGGTCTGGGAGGTAGCCCCAAGTGGAGTTTTGCCGAAACACCGCAAATGCCCAAAAGCCGCTACGACATCATGCGCGCCTATATGCCGAAGGTCGGCAGCCATGGCCTCGATATGATGCACCGGACCTGCACGATCCAGGTCAATCTCGACTTTTCCTCAGAAGCCGACATGCGCACCAAGATGCAGGTTTCGACAAAGCTGCAGGCTGTAGCCTCTGCCCTGTTTGCCAATTCGCCGTTTACCGAAGGCAAGCCCAACGGCCTTCTGTCCTGGAGATCGGAAATCTGGCGCGACACCGACAATCAGCGGGCCGGTCTGCACAATCTGATGATGGATGACTCGTTGACGTTTGAAAAATATGTCGACTGGGCTCTGTCCTGCCCGATGTATTTCATCATGCGCAACGGGGTCTATATCGATTGCACCCACATCACCTTCAAGGAGTTTCTCGACGGCGGCCTGGAGGGCGAAGTTGCCAATGAGGGCGATTGGACAAACCATTTGGGGACGCTGTTCCCCGATGTGCGTTTGAAGAAGTTCCTCGAAATGCGCGGAGCTGATGGCGGTCCATGGCGGCGCATTTGTGCCCTGCCAGCACTATGGGTTGGTCTTCTCTACGACGAAGGCGCTCTGGCCGATGCCAAAACGCTGACCGACGAGCTTTCATTTGACGACGTGCGCGCGATGCGAGACGCCGTTCCAACACACGGCCTCAAAGCCCCAGCCGGCAATCGCACTGTGCTCGAATTGGCACGCGATATGCTGCAAATCTCGCACCAGGGACTGACTGCACGCGGGGAAATGAACGATCAGGGGGTTGATGAAAACCACTTCCTGGCACCGCTTGATGAAGTTGTCGCGCTCGGTGAGACACAGGCTGAGCGGTTGTTGAAACAGTTCAGCAGCAACTGGGATGGCGACATCAACCACATCTTTGAGGAATATGCCTATTGAGCGCAGCGCTACCAGCTTCCGGTCGTTGCCTGTGCGGCGAAGTCACCTACGAGTGCACGGCCGAACCGAACTGGACGGCCTACTGCCATTGCCAATCCTGCCGACTGAACACGGCCTCCCCCGCCACGGCCTATTTCGGCATGGCCAACGGCCAATGGCGCTGGACGGGCAAAGTGCCGTCAGTGTTTGTCAGCCGCGCTGATGTGCGCCGCTATTTCTGCAGCAATTGTGGTACGCCCGTCGCTTATGAATCAGACAGGTACCCCGACGAGATTCACTTCTACACCGCTGCTCTCGTGAATTCTGCTGGGTTTGAACCAAGAGGCCATGTCCATTACGACGAGCATCTGGAGTGGTTCGACACCAATGACGATCTAAAGCGCATCGGCTCGGTCGGTCCCTAACAAATCCAGCAAAACGGGCCTTGCCATGAGGGCGCAGCTGCTGCCATTCTGCGGCTTTCAACCACCCAGGAATGCAAAAATGAACCTCACGCAAATGCTGGTCACGCAGCAAAACGTCGATGAAATCAGCGCCAGGTTCGGCCTGACAGAAGAACAGACCCTTGAGGCAATGAACGCGGTGCTTCCGGCCTTTTCAGAAGGGTTGAAACGTCAAACAAATTCGCCGGGCGGTGCTGCAGATTTTCTGATGGCCCTGGCCAACGGCAATCACCAGCAATATGCCGACCAACCGAGCATGGCCATGGACTCGGCCGGGGTCAGCGAGGGCAATGCCATTCTGGGCCACCTGTTTGGCTCCAAAGATGTCAGCCGTGCCGTTGCCAAACATGCGGCAGCGTCAACCGGCATCAGCGATTCCATGTTCAAAGAACTGCTGCCGGCTCTCGCCTCAATGATCATGGGTGCCCTGTTTAAGGGCATGACAGGTGGCAGCTCGTCGCGCAGTGGCGGCGGTGCCTTGGGCGGCATTGGCGACATTTTGGGTGAAGTGCTCACCGGCGGTCTCAGTGGCGGCGGTGGCAGCAGCGGCGGCGCCGCCGGCGGCGGCCTGCTGGGACAAATCCTTGAAGGCCTTGCTGGCGGCATGGTCAACGGTGCCGGACAAGGCACTCGCCGCCGCCGCTCATCCACGACGCGGCGCCGTCGCGGCAGTTCCGGCCTGCCCGGCATGTTCGAAGACCTGATCGGCGATGCCCTGGCCGGCGGCCAGCGGGCGCCTCAACGCTCAAGAAGGACACGAAAGGCGCCAAAACGGCGTTCAAGACAGACAACGTCCTCCAACGGGCTGGAAGGTTTGTTGGAAGATTTCCTGACGGGTGGTCAAGGAAAGCGACGCCGTTCAACACGGCGCAAGTCCACACCCAGCAGCCGATCCAAGACCCGCACCAACCGCAGCAGACAAGGCGGTGGCCTGGGTGAGATTTTCGGGGATTTTCTCGATGCCGGAGGCAATACCTCGTCGCGCCAGCAGCGCGATGCGGGCAGTATTTTCGACCAGTTCCTCGGTGGCTGAATAAATCAATAAAAAAGCGGCGTGCTGGATAGGTGCTCCAACACGCCGCTCAGGCTGCTATAATTCACATGAGACTGTGAAATGAGGGGAACTATTTGGACTGTCGCGCCCAAAAGCGGCGACGGGCGGCCAGTGCTCTCAGGTGCAGAGACGCATCGCCGCGAAAGGCCAGTGCCTCACGCACATCGCCGCGGGTAATACCCATGTCCATCAACGCCCAGTCGTCCAGCTTCAGCAGTCCGGCAATTTCGCGGCGTTTCTGCTGGCGACGGATCCATTTCTTAAGCGTGCGAAACAGGTCCTGTGGGCCCGGAACAAGGATGGATGTTCTGGTTGAATGATCTGTGTAGGCCATCGTCTTTCTCCGTTTTGGTGTGGCGTTGACAGTCATATGGACCCTCTTGCATCATTTGACCAACGAATGTTATTCATCGCACTCATCAACATCTTTGATGGGTTGGAGATTTGCTCATGTATTGGCTTGATACCGACCAGTTGCGTACTTTTCTTGCTGTAGAACAAACACTTAGCTTCACCAAGGCGGCTGAGATTGTGTCCAAGACACAGTCTGCAGTCTCGATGCAGATCAAAAAACTCGAAGAAAATATCGGCAAACCGCTGTTCATGCGTTTGGGCAGATCAATCGAATTGACACCAGACGGTCACAAGCTTGTGGGCTATGCACGCGAGATCATTGAAGCCTCAAACCGCGCCATGGCGGCCTTCGATGAGGAAGCGCTGCGCGGCAGCGTCTATCTGGGCACCGCGGACGACTATGCCGAGCGCTTTTTGCCCTCCATTCTGGCTGGATTTTCCGAATCCAATCCCTTCGTCGAGGTGAGCGTTGTATGTGAGAACACCTATGGATTGCGGCAGCGGATCAAGTCCGGTGAGTTGGATGTGGCGATTGTCACCCACAACGAGGCCCGCGAACATTCCGAGCTCATTCGTCGCGAACCTCTACTCTGGGTCACCTCGGCGCGGCACAACACGCATTTGCAGGATGTCCTCCCCCTTGCCCTGGGCAGCCCCCATTGCATTTGGCGGGAATCGGCAATCGCCGCAATGGAGGAGCAGAAACGCAAGTTCCGCATGCTCTACACCAGCTTTTCGGCCACCGTAGTGGGATCGGCTGTGCTGGCCGGTTTGGCGGTATCTGTTCAACCGGAATCAGCCCTGCGTCCTGGTATGCGGGTACTGACCGAGCGCGACGGCTTCCCCGCTCTGCCAGATGCCGAGATCGGCCTGCTGCGTGGACGACGTGAAAAGAACATCGTCACAGAAGCGCTGGTAACTCATATCCGCAGCAGTCTCGACGCCATGTCTGTGCCGGACTACGTCGTGCCCCCCTCCATAGTCACGCCTGACATGATTGCCCGCCCACCCAAGCAACCGAAAAGCCCGGTGAATTGCTAGGGGAAGTGCCGATTGAATTGGTGAAGCGCGGAACTTTGCGTGTTAAGGAAAAAGCATGAATCGCCCCAGTTCCAATGCGCTTGAGGTGACGGTTACCGAACTGTCCGGCAAGCTGAAGAAAACCGTTGAAGATACGTTTGGCTATGTGCGGGTACGTGGCGAAATTTCCGGATTTCGCGGACCGCATTCATCTGGCCATTGCTATTTTGCCCTCAAGGACGAACGCGCCCGTCTGGAGGCGGTGATTTGGCGCGGTCAGGCTGCCAAACTGAAGCACATGCCGGAGGAAGGCCTGGAGGTGATTGCCTCAGGCAAACTGACGACCTATCCCGGTTCCTCGAAATATCAGATTGTCATCGACAATCTCGAACCGGCAGGTGCCGGTGCGCTGATGGCGCTGCTGGAGGAAAGGCGCAAGAAGCTTGGAGCTGAAGGCCTGTTTGATCCGGCGCGCAAGCAGCTTTTGCCCTTCATGCCAAAGGTCATCGGGGTGATCACGTCGCCAACCGGCGCGGTGATCCGGGACATTTTGCACAGGATCAGTGATCGCTTTCCGGTCCACGTGATCGTTTGGCCGGTCCGTGTTCAGGGTGAAACTTCGGGACGGGAAGTGGCGAACGGTATTTATCAATTGAATCAGATACCTGATGATGGTTCATCGCCATTGCCGCGTCCCGATGTGATCATCGTCGCCCGCGGTGGTGGCTCTCTGGAGGACCTGTGGGGTTTCAACGACGAAGCGCTTGTCCGTTCTGCAGCTGCGTCGATGATACCTGTAATTTCAGCTGTCGGTCATGAAACGGACTGGACACTGATCGACCATGCAGCCGATTGGCGCGCACCAACGCCAACAGCGGCTGCTGAGAAGGCCGTGCCGGTGAAAGCCGAGTTGGAGGCGACCCTGGCCGACCTCGCAGCCCGATTGCGCGGCAGCATCACACGTTTGCGCGAAAAGAACCGCTCCGACCTGCGTTCTGTGGTGCGGGGATTGGCGACACCGGACAATCTATTGGCCATGCCACGCCGTCAGTTTGACGAGGCCAGCGGCCGGCTTGGCCGAAGCCTGGGAAACCGTGTGCAAGTCGCTCGCACGCGTTTCAATCAGGGGGGCAACCGTCTCTCCCCGGCTTCTTTGACCCGTTTGATCGGCCATCACCGCGAGCGCTTTTCCGCACTGGAACCGCGCAGCAAGCGCGCCATGGCAAGCGCATTTCAATCCCGGCAAGAACGACTCTCATCGGCGGCGCGCCTTATCCGCCCGGCACCGCTCGAGAAACAAATTCAGGGCGGAATACAATCACTTAACAGGCTAGAGGCCCAGTTGAGAATCCGGGTACCCGGTGAACTAGCCGCCAAAAGAGAGCGATTGGAACGCAATCACCGCCTTCTCAACTCGCTTTCTTATCAGGGAGTGTTGGACCGCGGTTTCGCCGTCATCCGCAACGCGCAGGACACGCCGATCAATGACGTCAGCTCAATAAAGTCAGGGGCAGCCCTATCGATTGAGATGCGAGACGGAAAGATCCAGGCTGTTGCGGCAACGAGCGCCCAAGGGTCAACCAAACCCGCCCCAAAGCCTACGCCAAAGAAGCAAACACCGGCCAAGGATCAGGGGTCCCTGTTCTAGATCAAAACGGACCACAATTTGTTTGAAGTTTGGAAGGGGCGAAATGGTACGGCTGGAAGGAGTTGAACCATCGACCTCTGGCGCCACAAGCCAGCGCTCTAACCAGCTGAGCTACAGCCGCACATTTCAAGCATCGCACCACGGCGAAGCTCACGTTACTTAGGACCAAACGGTTTGCGGAGCAAGCCTGATCGTGCTCCGAAACGGCCTATTTTTGCGATAATTTGCCCATTCGGGGCGCTTTGTGCAGTTAACTTTGAAACGCAAAAGTTTGATCGCTTTCCCCATCACGGTGGATTGTATGTCCAAAAAGCGGTATTTACACTTTGTTAAGAAGTGAAGGGCCTCTGGGTGCAGCCCGCTGAGCACAGTTACGGTCCAAGAAGAGTGGTTGAGTATGGCGCCGACGAACTATCCCTATCTGGATCTGACCGTTCTTCCGGAAATCAGACCCCACGTGATCACATCACGTGCTGTCATCCTTTTTGATACAGGTTTTTCGACGGTCCTGTGGGCCAATGGCGAAGGTGCCGGCCTGCTCGGCTCGCCTGTTCTGCGTGATCTGCTGGACAGTGACTTGTCGCTCAATGCAGCCATGTCACGGCAAATCGCATCGGCCATTGAACAGCTCGACGATCATGATGATGTTTCTGCAGTGGTGCGCATCGGCCGGGTTCTGCGTTCACGCCTGGTGGGTTTCAATGTACGCCGGATCAAGCTGCCAGGCGGCGAGTCTGCCGTACTCATGGTTACGGAAGAACTGCATGGTCGCAGTCATTCCGAGCAGGATATGGCCCGCACCGCGGTCAACTCCCTTGACGGGTACAGCCATGCCTCTGCCATTTTGGCGGCGAATGGTGAAATCGTTGCCGCTTCCGAACATTTCTCTGCGCTTGATGTTTCCGCAGATGAGCTCGGAAAATTAGTTTCCGAAGTGTCTTCGGAGCAAGATCGGCTGGTCAAACGCCTGATCAACACGGCAAACGGCTCTCTGGCCGCCGGCATCGCGCGGCTCAGCGACGACCCGGCCAGCCATATCCTGATCATTGCTGACGCAAACGAAGCCGAAGCGACAGATGACACAAACGTAAGCGCCAGTACGGCAGCTGCCGCTGCAGCTATTGATTCAGCAGCTGAAACAGCCGACGCCAGCGAAGAAGTGGGCGACGAGGAAGGTGATGCCGACGCGGCGCCCGCTGTTGGCGCCTTTTCGAACCGCAGAGGGGCCGGTGCAGCAGGTCTGGGACGCTGGTATTATAAACAGCCCAAACAAGCCGCCGCCGGCGGCGAGGGCGACGGCGACGGCGACGCCTCCGCGCAGGACGCGGGTGATAATGAAATCGCGGCCAGCGCCAGTGGCGACGTGGGCGCGGGCGAAACGCCGGAAGCCATCGACGAACCGGATGCGCGCGAAACCGATTCTGTTGCTGCTGATGAACAGACTGAAATCGCCAGCAACGACAGTGAAAGCGAAGCCGCAGGAGAAGCTGCTGACGACGCTGCGCCAGACACCGAAACCGATGATGGCGAAACAGACGATGACGCGGTGGCCAACGCCGCTGCTGCTGCCGCCGCCGCAACCGCAGCCGCTGTAACAGCGGGGGCTGCAACTCAAACGACGAATGAAAGTTCTGAAGCGTCAGAGACCAATCTGGAAAACAGTGGTCTGATCCAGGAAACCAGCTACACAGACGGTTCTGACGAAGACGCCACCACAACCACAAATAGCACGGATGCCGATTCGGCAGATACCGACGACCAAGATGCGGGTCAGGCAGACGAAACGGCCGCCGGTTCCGATATCAGCGAGGACGAAGGCTTTGAATTTACAGTCGGCCCTAAGCCGATCCGCTTTGTCTGGGACTTGGACACGAATAACGAGTTTCGCTCGGTATCGGACGAGTTTGCCGTAGCGGTTGGCCCCAACTCGGCCAATGTTGTTGGCCGCACCTGGTCAGACCTGTGCAAGGAATTCGAAATCGACAATGGCGAGGAAGTGACTGCCCTTCTTGCCAAGGGAGACACTTGGTCAGGAAAAACTGTGCTTTGGCCTGTCGAAGGAACGGACTTGCGGGTACCGATCGACCTGGCCGGCCTGCCCTCCTATGGCAGAAATCGCGCCTTTGAGGGCTTCAACGGCTTCGGTATCGTGCGAACAGCCGATGCTGTGGTTGACCCGCGCGCTTCGGGTCTTGCAATCGCCGGTATTGGCGCCGCCGCTACTGCCGCTATCGCAGGCGCAGACGACGAAGAAGAAGAGGACAGCGAAGGCGCAGCTTCAAGCGCAGCAGATGCCGATGAAGCGGCGTCAGCGGCAGACTCTGGTGACCAGACATCAGCAGACGACCCTAGCGAGGATTCAAAGATCGTTGATCTTGGCAAGCGCCGCGAATCCAAAAATGGCCGCGCACTCTCCAGCGACGAGCAGGAAACCTTTGAAGAGATTGGCGAAAAGCTGTCCGACAGCAGTGCATCAGAGGAAAGTACCGACGAAGAGGCCACGGAAGCTTCAAAAGAGAACACAGAAGACGCAAGCAACGAGCCGTTCATCCCGTCCGCATTCTCTGGCCCTTCCCGCAAGCCCCTTGGCACGACAACTGAGGAAAAGCCCGCTGCGGTTGGAACGCCCGACCACAATGTCGACACATCGATTCTTGCCCGCCTGCCCATCCCCGTATTGGTCTATCGCGACAATGATCTTCTGTTCGGCAACAATCAGTTTTTCGAGCAGACCGGCTATTCCGATCTGTCCCACCTGGCCTCCGCGGGCGGCATTGATGCTCTGTTCGGCGGAGCTGAAGTTGGCGACGACGATACCCAGTCGGCCATCTATCATGCGAATGGTCAGCAACTGCACCTTCAAGCCAATTTGCAATGTGTTCCCTGGGACGACGACCGCGCAATGCTGCTGACCCTGCGTGCAGCCGACGACAATGACGGCAGCGGTAGCAGCGACGACCAGGGCGGCGACGGGGACGGCGACGACACCGGTGGAGACGGCAACGGCAGTGGTGACAGTGACGATGACCCTTCAGACGGCAACGCACCTAAGGGAGCTGCCAACGCAGGCTCCACGCCAACCGAGGGTGCGACCGCCCGACTGGCTGAAGTTGTGCCTTTGCATCAGGCCTCAACAAAGCCCGCATTTGGTGGCCTCGGTGCCGAGGACTTGCGCAATATTCTCGATACAGCAACCGATGGTGTGGTGATCCTCAGCGATGAAGGCATTGTCCGCGCGTTGAACAAGTCGGCCGAAGCCCTGTTCGATGTTGAGCCCGATGCAGTTCTCGATCAGTCTTTCACAAAGATCCTGGCGCCGGAAAGCCATCGCTCTGCAATGGACTACCTTTCCGGCATGTCCGGCACCGGCGTTGCCAGCCTGATGAACGATGGCCGTGAAGTTATTGGCAAGACGGCCAAAGGTGGCCTCATTCCCCTGTTCATGACCATTGGCAAGCTTCAGCAAACCAATGCATGCTGCGCCGTCATGCGCGACATCACCCAGTGGAAGAAGGCCGAAGAAGAGCTTCTCAGTGCCAAATCCATCGCCGAGACTGCAAGCGCGCAAAAGACCGAGTTTCTCGCCAAGGTGAGCCACGAAATCAGAACACCGCTGAATGCGATTATCGGATTCTCCGATATGATGATCGAGGAACGCTTCGGCAAAATCGACAACGATCGGTACCGTGGATATCTGCGCGACATCCATCGCTCCGGCAATCATGTGCTGGAACTGGTCAACGACTTGCTGGATATTTCCAAAATCGAAGCCGGCAAGATGGAACTGGAATTCGATGCCTGTGATCTGAATACCATTGTGTCTGAATCGGTGGCGTTGACTCAGCCGGACGCCAATAAAGAGCGCATCATTATTCGAACCAGCCTGTCCGCCGTCGTGCCAAAGGTAGTCGCCGATCCACGCAGCCTGCGTCAGATCATTTTGAATCTGGTTTCGAACTCCATCAAATACACCAAGCCTGGTGGTCAGGTTATTGTCTCCACCGTCTATGAAGAAAGCGGCGAAGTGGTGCTGCGGGTTCGCGACACCGGCATCGGCATGAGCGAGTTGGAGCTGACCCGCGCACTGAAACCATTCCAGCAGATCAATACTGAATCCGGCACCCAGGGCACCGGCCTTGGACTTCCGCTGACCAAAGCTATGGTCGAAGCCAACCGTGCTCGGTTTGAAATTGAAAGCAAACCCGAAGAAGGCACTTTGGTTGAGATCTTCTTCCCCAATCAGCGCGTTCTGGCTGACCGCTGATCATCCAACCAGTTCCGGTTAAACTGTCCCAACCGCAAGTGGTTGAAGTCATTCATGAACTTGCCCCACAAACCGCACCCACCGAAAACTTGACCCAATTTAGAATATTTCTAACTTATTGGTTTTTATACTGTTTTTCTTGACGCCTTCGATTGCACCTCCTAAGCACTGATCGGTATTGCGACCTGGGAAAGCCGAAACGAACGACTGCCTGTGTCGCGGGGCAAAGGACTTTTCGGATGGACAATCCAAACTGCAAATCTGACCTGGACGGACAGCGTGGCTGATCTGCAGCATCAAGGTGTAGAGAGCAATTGGCGCGGCCACTTGCGCGCCGCCGCTGCTCTGCCTGCAGGGACTCTGCTCCTCCTGTTGTTTTTGATCCTGCTGCCGGTTCTGGCCCTGTTTTGGATTGCTGCCACGTCCACATCCGACGTTTGGGAACACTTGGTGAGTTACGTTCTGCCGCGCTCGGCCGGCGATACGCTCATTTTGCTTGTTCTTACCGGCATCGGCACCACAATCATTGGTGCAGGCTGCGCCTGGCTTGTCAGCCTATACTCCTTCCCCGGCCGCAAGTTCTTTACCTGGGCCATGGTGTTGCCCCTGGCCGTCCCCACCTATATCGCCGCCTACACCCACGTGGAGTTCTTCGACTATTCAGGCCCGGTTCAAAGCACTCTGCGGTCCATCGCAGGGTTCACCACGTCACGGGACTACTGGTTTCCCGACATTCGCTCGATCTGGGGGGCCGGCTTCATCTTCACCATGGTGCTGTACCCTTATGTGTACATGACCTGCCGCTTGGTCTTCTCGATGCAGGGGTCATCGGTCTTGGACGTTGCCCGATCATTGGGAGCCAGACAGTCTGAAATCTTTTGGCGCGTTGCCATGCCAATGGCCAGGCCGGCCCTGGCGGCGGGGGTGGCGCTGGCCATGATGGAGGCTCTCAACGATATCGGCGCCGTTGAAATACTTGGTGTCAAAACGCTCACATATGCCGTATTTGAAACCTGGCTGAATCGGGACAATCTGGCTGGCGCAGTGCAACTTGCATTGCTGACCCTCATCATCATTGCGGCTCTGGTCTATGTCGAACGCCGCGGACGTCAGCGCCGATCCTATGCAGCGGCGACCCGCGAACGTCCGCCGGCACGTCTTCAGTTGTCGCCCTCAAAACAACTGGCCTGCCTCATTGCATGCACCTTGCCCCTGTTGCTGGGTCTCGGCATTCCATTGTGGATCCTGGGAACCTACGCCACCCGCCGGTTGGAAAATGCATTTACGCCCGAACTGGCAACCGCCGCGGCCAACAGTTTTTATGTTGCATTGATCACCGCGATCGTGGCGACGTCGGTTGCCTATTTCATCCTACAGCTGGCACGCATTTCCAAACGCCCGGAAGTTGGCACAATCGGGCGCATCGCCGGCCTCGGATACGCCATCCCCGGCACGGTCCTGGCGGTGGGTTTGCTGGTGCCGTTGGCCGGATTTGACAACTGGCTTGATGACCTGATGCGCCGTTATTTCAACATTTCAACGGGCCTGTTGTTCAGCGGATCCGTCGCTATCGTGGTCTATGCCTGCACCTTGCGCTTTCTGGCAGTTGCCTATGGAACCATCGAAGCCGGCTTTCTGCGGGTTTCACCGAATATCGACATGGCGGCTCGCGCTCTTGGGCGCGGCCCGACAGCCATGGCATGGCAGGTTCATCGTCCCATCCTGACCCGTGCGCTTTCGGTTGCCTTCCTGCTTGTCTTCGTCGAGACCATGAAGGAACTTTCAGCCACGCTATTGCTGCGTCCGTTCAATTTTGAAACCCTGGCCACCTTCGTTTACGACAGGGCCACCCAAAGTGCTCTGGAGGAAGCGGCTGCAGCCAGCCTCATCATCGTACTTATGGGACTCGTTCCCGTAGTGCTGCTGACCCGCCTCGGTATCGACGGTTCCCGGTCCGACTAAAGAAACAAAAAAAACGCGGGCACAGGGCCCGCGTCAAAAAGTTGGTAAATTTGCTGTCAGGATGTAGGGGTCGTGTCTAAGTAAAACTCCTTGGAAAGTCGTTGGTGTTACCAATCACCGGTGACTTGTTGAGGCCACTTTGCGCGTCATCGATTAAACCCTGCTTGCCAAATTTGTTAAAATTGTAGCGAACGCCGGTTGTTGGAGAGCAGGGTAAATTTCTTGGTAAGTATCTGTTAACCCTCGACTTTAACCTTGCAGCTCAGCAATGTTCTCAAACAGAGCCAACGCCTCGGGATTTGCCAGTGCCTCGCGGTTCTTCACCTTGCGCCCATGGACAATGTCGCGCACAGCCAATTCGGTGATCTTGCCAGACTTTGTCCGGGGAATGTCAGCCACTGCGACCACCACCGCCGGAACATGGCGTGGTGAAGCACCGGTTCGGATCTTCAATTTGATGGCCTTGGTCAGGTCCTCATCGAGAACCACACCCTCTGCAAGACGCACAAACAGGACGACGCGTGTGTCATTGTCCCACTGCTGTCCAATGCAAAGCGCTTCCTCTACCTCCGGCATCTTTTCAACCTGGTTGTAGATCTCCGCGGTGCCAATTCTAACCCCGCCGGGGTTCAAGGTGGCATCCGATCGCCCGTGAATCACCATGCCACCATTGGCAGTCCATTCGGCGAAATCACCGTGACACCAAATGTTGTCAAACCGTTCAAAATAGGCGCCGTGGTATTTGTGTCCTTCGGGGTCGTTCCAGAACATGATCGGCATTGACGGAAATGAATTTACGCAAACCAGCTCGCCCTTTTCTTCGCGAATGGGTTTGCCATCATCGTCCCACACCTGCACATCAAGCCCCAGGATCGGCCCTTGAATCTCACCGCTATAGACCGGTTGCCACGGCACAGCTCCGATGAAACAGGCCACGATATCCGTTCCACCGGACACGGAAGCCAAGTGAATATCCGCTTTGATGCCATCATAGACAAAGGCAAAATTCTCCGGAGACAGCGGAGAGCCAGTCGAGGCAATTGTCTGCACAGACGACAGGTCGTGGGTTTCAATCGGCCGGTGACCGGCATTGCGAACCGCATCGATGAACTTCGCTGAAGTGCCGAAGAAGGTGAACTTTTCTTCGCTCGCATAGTCAAAGATGACATCGGCATTGGGGAAGAACGGCGAGCCATCGTACAGCATGACTGTGGCATCGCAGGCAAGAGCCGACACCAACCAGTTCCACATCATCCATCCGCACGTGGTGAAATAAAACACTCGGTCGTCAGGGCGCACCCCGCAATGCAGCATGTGCTCTGACAGATGCTTCAGCAGAACGCCGCCCTGGCTGTGCACAATGCACTTTGGAACACCGGTGGTACCCGATGAAAACAAAATGTAGAGCGGGTGCGAAAACGGCAGCCGCTTGAACGCCAAATCCTGCGGCTCAAAGCCAGCCAAAAAGGTTTCAAGGGTGACGCAGCCCTCAACCTGATCGCAGATCGCCTCGCCACCACCCACATAGGGTAGAATGACCGTCTTGTCGGCCGTCAGCTGCGGCGCAATGGCGGCAATCTTGCCAGCCACATCAATCTGCTTGCCATTGTACCAATATCCATCGCAGGCAATGAAAAGCACGGGCTCGATCTGACCGAAACGGTCCATTACCCCCTGTTCGCCAAAATCCGGCGAGCAGGACGACCATATGGCTCCGATTGAATTGGCGGCCATCATACAGGCAATGGTCTCCGGCAAATTAGGCACCATTGCCGCAATCCGATCGCTTTCCTTGATGCCTTGTGCCACAAACGCCTGCTGCAGTCGTGACACCAATGCGCGCAACTCGTCCCATGACAGGCTGGAGCGCACCTTGTCCTCTCCCCGGAAAATCACGGCAGGGCCATCGCCGCTGCGACGCAGCAGATTTTCGGCGTAGTTCAATGACGAATCTGGAAAAAACTGCGCGCCTGGCATTTTTTCCGCATCGGCAACGATCCGGTCTCCCTTATCGCCAACCACCCCGCCATAGTCCCAAACGGCACTCCAGAAATCATCACAATGGCGAACCGACCAGTCGTGAAGGCTGCCAAAGTCAGGGTAGTCAGCCCCAGTGCGAGCGCTGCAGAAATCAGCAAATTCGCGCATCCGGGAAGCGTCAATGCGTTCCTGGCTGGGGGTCCAGAGGGGCTTGTCATGCGAGCGAGAGGAATGTGTCATTTGAAGCAGCCAAAACTGAGTTTTTGGTTTATTCAACTTTTGCCCTGCGCTTGGCAAGGTTAATTCCTCAAAAGCTGTTGGCTTGCCACACTATTGTCGAAAATCTGATCCACCAACTATCAACATGAATTTGGACCATAAAACCAATACATTAGCGCATTTACGATAACTAGCTGTTCTCAATCTCTGCCGCACAACATATGTTAATATGATCCCATTGGCCGCTAGTCGTATGTCGACGATTGACTCAATGCGATCCGCGGTTTCAGAGGCGACGTTTCAATGACGACCAGAACCAGGACATTTGCACTTGTTGCCGCGATTTTTCTCGTCGTGGCGATCTTTGCGATTCCTAATCTTCTGTCGACGACCTTTGTCAAACAACGGGTGGCAGATCAGCTGTCACAACTGACGGGCCGGCAGGTCGCCCTTGAAGGCGACAGCAGTATCTCGCTGCGCCCCTATCTCGGGGTGAGCTACGACAATGTAACGATCAGTGACGCTGCCGATGCGGAAGGCAAACCGCTTATTGCTATTGATGAGTTGAAGGCCAAACTGGGGCTTTTTGCTGCCCTGTTTGGGGACGCGGAACTGACGGAGATCGAGCTCATCCGTCCCCATTTTCACCTGCGGATCGACCAAAACGGCCACAGAAACTGGCTTCCTGAGCACGGTCAAATGGGCGCACATATCGCCGACCCGGAGCTGGGAGACCGCTTACGGCTAGGCCGTCTGCGCATCGAAGACGGCATTCTCGAACTCATCAATGAACGCGATCGGCAAACCAGAGATCTGACAGCCATCAACGGTCAATTCGTTTGGCCAAATATTGCCGACGCGGCAAACGCTCAGGTTTCTGCCGTCTGGCGCGGTGAAATCATGGAGATCAACGCCAGTTTCGCCGAGCCGCTAAACTTGCTGCGCAATGGCAAGTCTGAAATCTCGATCAAGCTCGATTCCAAGCCACTCAATCTGTCATTCGATGGCATGGCCGAAGGTGCAAACGATCGCTTTGACGGGGCATTGAGCATTTCATCGCCCTCTCCCAAACGCTTGGCAGACTGGATCGGCTCCCAACTGCCGGCCTTTCAGAAGCTAGGCGAAACATCTGTCTCGGGAGACGTTGTTCTCGAAGGGGCCAATTTAGAATTTCCCGAAGCCAACATTGGGCTGGAAGGCCATGAGGGCACCGGCCGCTTGCAGCTGGCGCTTCGAGAGGACGGGTTGTTCGCCGTCAATGGCACCCTGGCATTTGACACCATCGCGCTACCTCAAATTGATCAATTGCTCCAGGGTCCCACCGCCGCGTCGACTGATGAAAACACCACTTCAAAATTTGATCTCAGCTTTGTCGAAGGCCTAGCCTTGGATGTTCGGCTCTCGGCCAATTCCGCCTCAGGTACCCCCTTCCCTGTCGCCAATCTCGCCGCTGCCGCGATCATCAATGATGGAAGGGCAAGCTTCGACATTGGTCAGGCTGAATCGCTTGGTGGCACGATATCCGGATCGATCAATCTGCAGTCCCAGGAAGACGCAATTGCGCTATCAGCCAACCTGGTTGCTACTGCCATTGATCTTAGCGAACTGACCCAGGTGTACAAAGACACGGGATTTTCACTTGAAGGCAGTGGGGACGTCACGATCAATCTCAAATCGATTGGCCAGGATGCTGCGGGGCTGATGCGGCGGCTCAACGGCGAGGGGCAGATGCGCGCCATCGATGGCACCTTGATCGGACTGGACCTGCCAGACCTGTTTGAGGAATCGAATGCCGGGTCAGATGCGGTCATCCGCGTTTCGTCGGGATCGACAGACTATTCGGAACTCAATCTCGGCTACTTCATCGCCAATGGAACTGCTTTCCTACGTGACAGCAACCTGTTGGCAGATGCGATCGATGTCCTATTGAAGGGACGTGTCGATCTGGTGCGCTCTACGCTTGCCCTGAGAGGCATGATCAAGAACAGCGCGGGTGAAACCTCCGAAATGCAAGACCTGCAGTTCTTTGTTGGAGGAACGGCGGCATCGCCTCTCTTTGTTCCTCTGCCGATGACAAAAAGATCAACTGAACCGCCCCAGCAAGAAGAGAAAGCAGCGGCTGATCAGTAGTCCGCAAGCCGCTGGCGACGATCGGCGTGCGCCAAGCGCGACGTGGTAAGCCGACCGGGCCAAGAGCCCCTCTAGTTCATCATCATCGCTTTTTCGCCGGCTTCGGTCACCGGTTCCGCGATTGTTGCCTGCACTTCGTTGAAGGCAAACAATTCGGTCTTGCCAGCAACACCTTTCAATTGGAACTCGCCAATGCTGGTCCAGTCTTCCGGCGTTACAGCAGCAATTTCCTTGGTCGCCAACGCCTGGGCATCGACGGCCTTGGTCAGTGTCTCGATGCGCTCAACTTCATTGATGGTCGGTCCAATGACGGAGAAGGAAAGCCGCGAGGCGACACCAATATTGCCAAACATTACCTCGCCAATGTTCAATCCGATGCCGAAGTCAAAAGGTGTCAGGCCTTCAGTCTTGCGCCTTTCATTCGTGTCTTTGGCGCATTGCAGCGTCTTTTGCATGGCCATTGTCGCATTGTGGATCGCTTCCACCTTGCCGACCTCGTCTTCAAACGGGAAAATTGCCAAAACGGCATCGCCGATAAAGTCGAGGACTTCACCATTGAACTCAATCGTTGGTCCGGCGGTACACTCGAAATAATCATTGAGCAGACCCAGGAAATCCTCTGGCGACATCGTGTCAGCCAATTCGGTTGAGCGGCGCATATCCGAATACCAAACAATCGCCTTGGTTTCGCGGCCATCACCCAACTTGATTGCACCATCCAGCACCTCGCGACCGGCCTGCCGGCCGAGGTAGGTTTCCGTCACGTTGCGGGCAATCCGGTGTTGGACAACGTTTTTGCAGGCGGCGGCGAAGCGGCGTTGAATTTTCTTCAGGGCGGCAAGATCATCGTCTGAGAAACCACCTGGACGGTCGCTGGACCACATAACAAGGATACCGCCTTCCATGCGGGTATTGCGGACTTGGGTTTCATTGAAAGCGGTCGCGATGAGCAGGTAGTCGGTGTGCCCCTCCTCGGCCAACTCTTCCAGAATCTCAAAGTCCATCATCTTGTTGGGGCCGTCCAGATTGCGGCGCAGCGTATTCAAGCCATTTTCCAGCACAAAATTCATCGGACTTCTCAGCCACTCGTCCGAAACACTGTCCTGATGGGCAAACTGTTCGAAGATGGTGTCCTTGCCACGGTTCCAAAGCACGGTCTCGGCCTGGAACAAGGGATGCAGCGTCGGCCACATCAGGCGACATCGGCTGAGCGGCACGCCGGCTGCGGTTAAGCGGAAGCAGGTCTGCGAAAACAGGTCAACGATATTGGGCTGGGCAAGGGCCTGATCAATCAGCCACTCGCCAACTTCAGTGATGAGGGTGTTGCGGTTCATGATATCTGTCCAAAGTTGGATCGCCCTGATGTTGGGGTCTGCGACCTCAATTTCAAGACTCCATTAGTCCGCGATCTGCACCGGCATTCACAATTGTGAAAGCGCGACCATCTCGCGCATGTGAGTACTACGCCTGAGCCGCCAATTGCTCTGCCCTTTGGCGTCGCAATTCCTGCCGCTTCATGGTCAGGGATGCCACCAAAACGCCACTGGCCACGGCGGCAACCAAAATCGCGCAAATGGCATTGATCTCGGGCGTCACACCCAACCGCACCTGACTGAATATCTTCATTGGCAGCGTCGTTGCACCCGGCCCGGAATTGAACTGGGCAATCACCAGATCATCCAGCGACAGCGTGAACGCCAGCATCCAGCCCGCACAGATGGATGGGGCGATGATCGGCAGGGTGATCTGCATGAAGGCCCGGGCGGGCGTCGCACCCAGATCAAGCGCAGCTTCCTCAAGAGAGCGGTCAAATGTGATCAGCCGCGATTGCACCACCACGGCCACAAAACACATCGAAAAGGTAATATGAGCCAGAATAACCGTCGTCATGCCGCGATCCATGCCCATGGCAACGAACAGCAATAGCAGGCTGAGGCCAGTGATGACTTCAGGCATGACCAGCGGTGCATAGACCATTCCTGAAAACAGAAAGCGCCCCCTAAACACATTGTGGCGCACCAAAGCCAATGCCGCCAGCGTACCCAGAACAGTTGCGATCGTCGCAGCCACCAGTCCGACCCGAATCGTCACCCAAGCGGCGCTCATCAACCCCTCATTCTCAAACGCTCGCACATACCATTGCGTTGAGAACCCGGCCCAAACAGTCACCAGACGGGATTCGTTGAAGGAATAGACGATCAAAATGAGGATCGGAATGTAGAGGAAGGCAAAGCCGAATACCACGGCCGTAATGTTGAAACCGGTCCAGGACTTGTTCATCGCTCACGCTCCCGGGCCAGAGCCTCACTGCGCTGGAACAACATGATCGGCACGATCAAGATCATCAGCAATATGATGGCGACTGCCGATGAAACCGGCCAGTCGCGGTTTTGGAAGAACTCGTCATAGAGCGTTCGCCCAATCATCAGCGTTTCTGAGCCACCCAAGAGTGACGGGATCACGAACTCGCCGACCGTAGGGATGAACACCAGGAAACACCCGGCGATGACCCCCGGCATGGAAAGAGGCCAAGTCACTTTCCAAAACGCCTGGCGCTGCGTGCAACCCAGGTCCATCGCCGCTTCTAGCAATGAAAAATCCTGACGCTCCAGGTTGGCGTAGAGCGGCAGAACCATGAACGGCAAATAGGAATAGACGATGCCAATGTAGACAGCGGTATTGGTGTTCAAGATGGTCAGCGGCTCACTGATCAACCCAATCCAAAGCAGGAACTGGTTCAGCAACCCTTCCTTCTTCAGGATGCCAATCCACGCATAGACGCGTATCAGAAACGAGGTCCAAAACGGCAGAATCACAAGCATCAGCAACATCGGACGCCACGTCCGTGGCGCGCGCGCCATGCCATAGGCCATGGGATAGCCGATCAGCAGGGTGAGGAACGTCGAAATCACCGCAATCTGCAAACTGGAGATATAGCTTTTCCAGTACAGGGAATCTTCGGTGATGAAGATGTAGTTATAGAACGAAAACTGGCCGATCGCCCGCCACCAGCCCGCCGGTCCATCCCAAAAATCGAATGTGGGGGTATAAGGAGGTTGAGCAATAGCCGGTTCTGAAACCGACAGTTTGGCAACAATCAAAAACGGGGCGAGAAAGAAGATCAGCAGCCAGATATAGGGCAGCCAAATGGTGCTCTTCGCCAAAATCGACCTCAGCGCCGCCTTCATACGCCTCCCTCCTCCGCTTGAAGGGCCCCGGGAAGAAAAGCAAAGGCACGCAGTTCGTTCAACATCTCACCTATTCCGTCAAAACCAATGCCGAGGCGGGGTCGACCGAGAGCCATACCCTGTCCTCCCAGGTGATTGCCTTGGCCGCCGGATCGGTGAGGCTGGTATTGAGAACCGAAACACGGGCGAACTCACCACCGTCCAGTTTGACTTTGAAGATGGTCAAGTCGCCGAGATAGGCGATGTCCCAGACAGTACCGGCCAGTTGGTTCCCGCCTTTCGGCTTGTCCAGACTTATAGTCATTTTTTCCGGCCGCGCCGCCATCCAGACCTGCGCACCTGCCGGGCAAGGATCAGGACAACTGATCTCAAGTTCCTCACCATGTGCCGTCTCAAGCGTCGCAATGCCGCCCTTTGATGTGACCACTTTCGCAGCAACCAAATTGATGTTCCCCAAAAAGTCGGCAACGTATCGATTTGCCGGCTGTTCGTACATTTGCGCCGGAGGCGCAACCTGCACGATCTTGCCTTGCTGCATGACCGCGATGCGGTCGGATACGGTCATCGCCTCCTCCTGATCGTGGGTCACGATCATGAAGGTAATTCCGAGCTTTTCCTGGAGATCGACCAGTTCGAACTGAGTCTCTTCACGCAGTTTCCGGTCCAAGGCGCCCAGCGGTTCGTCGAGCAGCAGGAGCTTGGGTTGTTTGGCAAGCGACCGCGCCAGCGCCACCCTTTGCCGTTGCCCACCCGACAGTTGATCGGGTTTGCGTTTGGCAAAATCCTGCATTTTCACCAGGCTCAGCATTTCAGCCACGCGGTCGGCGATTTCACCGGCCGGCATGCCCTCCTGCTTGAGCCCGAAACCAATGTTTTTCTCCACATTCATATGCGGGAACAGCGCATAGGACTGGAACATCATATTCACGGGACGCCGGTAGGGTGGCGTCGACGACAGGTCTTCACCTTCAAGGTAAACAGCGCCTTCCGTAACCTCTTCGAACCCGGCCAGCATGCGCATCAACGTTGTTTTGCCACAGCCCGACGGTCCCAGCAGGGCAAAAAACTCACGCTCATAAATCGACAGAGAAAGGTTATCGACAGCCGTCACCGCGCCGTAGCGCTTGGTGACATTGCGGAATTCGATGAATGGAACAGCATCAGCATCTTCCCAAGGTTGGAAGGTGCGCCGCTGCTGGCTGGATTTCGCATTCATGAGATCAGGTCCGCCTGGCAAGGGGCCTCAGAGGCCCCCTGCTTGTTTGATTGAGTACCGACTTACTGACCGGTCTTGATCTTTGTCCACTCGCGGCTGACCAAGCGCTGATTACGCGCGCCATAAGGTGTTGTGACGTAGAGGTTGGCCAGTGTGGCTGCGTCCGGATAGATGGCCGGATCTTCAACAACGTCCTTCTCCAGCAGCGGTGTGGAGGCTTCGTTGCCGTTGGCGTAGTAGACATAGTTGGATGCCTTGGCGATGACATCAGGGCGCATGATGTAGTCGAGGAAGGCGTGGGCCTCGTCGACATTCTTTGCGTCCGCCGGAATGGCCATCTGGTCAAACCACATCAAAGCGCCCTGTGACGGAATGGAGTAACCCACTTCAACGCCGGCATCGGCTTCAGCAGCACGGTCGCGCGCCTGGAAAACGTCCCCAGACCAGCCTACGGCCAAACAGATATCACCATTGGCCAGCGCGTTGATGTATTCGGACGAGTGGAACTTTTGCACACTGTCACGAACGGTCTGCAACAGAGCTGCTGCCTCGCGCAGCTCATCAGCGTTCTTGCTGTCAGGGTCTTTGCCGAGGAAGTTCAGCGCTGCTGGGATAATTTCCGCCGGCGCGTCGAGGATATGCACGCCGCAGTCTTTAAACTTAGCGAGTTTTTCAGGATCGAAAATGACATCCCATGACGTCACTGCACCGCCGATACGCTCCTGAGCAGCTTTCACATTGTAGCCAATACCTGTGGTGCCCCACATATAGTTGATCGAATATTTCTGGCCCGGATCGTAGGCTTCCGTGCGGTTTTGAATTTCAGCCCAGAGGTTCTTGGAGTTCGGCAGTTTGCTCATGTCCAGAGGCTGGAACACACCGGCCTGAATCTGCCGCGCCAGGAACGTGCCCGATGGAACAACCACGTCATACCCTGTGCCACCTGCCAGCAGCTTGGTCTCGAGGATCTCGTTGGAATCAAATACGTCATAGACAACTTTAATTCCGGTTTCCTTGGTGAAGTCAGTCAGAACCGATTCATCGATATAGTCCGACCAGTTGTAAACGTTGACGACACGCTCCTGGGCGTTGGACGCGGTTGCGATGGCGGCAAGAGCAGCGGACAGCACCAATGATTTGGCAATTGATTTCATGACTAGGTTCCCAATTTTGTAGTTATCTTCACTCGCTTTCGCGGCGATTGAAAAAATCTTAGGTCAGTCGGACCGAATTTTGCAAATGGAATTCGCCTACAGGAAAGTCCGACGTTCCAGGGCCGACATATCTTCACGAAACACTTCGATTTCGGCGCGTTTGATCGCTGCGAGATTATCGCGCATTTGGGTGCCCAAAGCCCGGGCCGCGAAACCGCTCACGGCAAAGGCAGCCAATGCTTCACTCAGCGAAGCCGGCAGGCTCTCACCGCGGTTGGGCGTGTCCTCTTCATAGGCATTGCCAACCAGTTCGGCGGGCGGGTCTTGCGCTGCTTTCAGCCCGTCCATCATGCCTTCCAGAATGGCCGCCATCACCAGATAGGGATTGGCATCCGCCCCCGACACCCTGTGCTCGACGCGCTTGGCTGCATCCGGGGCAGCAGGCAGCCGCAACGACACGGAACGGTTATTGGTTCCCCAATTGACCCGTGTTGGGGCGTAGGAACCCGGCGCCATACGTCGGAACCCATTGTGGGAGTTGATGAAAACCAAAGCCATGTCCGGCATGGTCGCCAGCAGTCCGCTGACGCAATGCCCGAGTTTCTCATCCCCGTCAGAACCGGCAAAAATATTGGCCCCATCCGGACCCAGGATACTGGTGTGGACATGCATGCCGTTGCCCGGTTGACCAATGAAAGGCTTGGCCATGAATGTTGCGACCAGCCCATGCAAACGCGCGCATTCGCGCACAATGCGCTTCAGCAGGATCACGTCGTCCGCAGCCCTTAGGGCATCACCGCGATGGTTGAGATTGACCTCATATTGCCCGGGTCCGGCTTCCTTGACGATGGTGTCGACCGGCACGCCCGCCCATTTGGCAGCGTTTCGAATATCTCGGAAGATCGGCGCTTTTTCGGCCAGGGCGTCGAGCCCGTACATGAATTGGGCATCCGGTGTGTCGGCAAAGGAAGCGACCTGAAAGATCTCACCCTCGTTTTCATTTGGGACCAGCAAATGAAATTCCAGCTCAAAGGCGCAGACCGCGGTCATCCCCTGTCCCGCCAGCCGTGTGACAGCTTGGTCCAACACACTGCGCGCGCAGCCGCCAAAGGTTTCGCCATCCGGACCGACCGTTTGCAAAATGATTTGTGCAGTCTTCGCGTCACTGGGCTGCAGGACAGCCTCGCCGCTGCCCCATGGCACGGCGCTCAGCGAGCTGGGCACAGCCCGACAAAACCCGTCACGGTCACCACTGGAGATGTGCAAGCCGGTCTCTTCCACCTCATTGCCCCACACATCGAGTGCGTGCAGCGACAGCGGAAAGTTCACGCCTTCCGCAAAGGCCTTCTTGAGGGTCGAAACTGGCGCCCATTTGCCACGGGCAATACCATTGGGATCGACCAACACAAGCTCGACATTTTCAACATTGGGATGGTTTTGCAGGAAATCGCTTAGTGCCGTCACGGTGGTCCCATTGTCGGGTGAGTTTCCATCGTCATGGCGCGGCAAGTGCCGGGCTGTCAATTGCCGTCTTGAGGCCGTCCAATCCTCGAATTGGACGGCCTCAACTTAGATCATAGAGAAGCAGCAAACTTCGCGATGGCGCGCTGATAGGCCGAAGACGCATTCCATTCGTTCAATACTGCAAAATTATGAGTGCCTGGCTGATAGCTTTCGCCAGCCCGCCAGCCATAGGATTTCAGATAATTGGCGGTCGACGCCAACACATCCGGTACAGAGCGGATCAGGTCACGCCGCCCGTTGCCGTCATAATCGACACCGAACTTGATATAGTTGGCTGCCATGAACTGTGTTTGACCGATTTCACCGTGGCGTGCGCCGCGCATTTGCGACCGCGGAATCCAGCCTTTGTCAATGATCCGCAACGCTGCCATCAAGTTTGGACGGAAGAAATCGGAACGACGGCAATCATGGGTCAACGAAGCCAATGACGTAACGATATCATGCTTACCGGTGTAGTTTCCGAAGGCCGTTTCCATGCCCCAGATGGTCGCCAGGACTTCCCGCTGAACGCCGTATCTCTTCTCGATGCTGTTGAACAGCTTCCTGTATTTCTTCAGCCGCGATTTGGTTGGTCTGGCCAACCCTTTTGTCTTCTTGGCGTAGAATTTATTGAAGTTTGTCTTGGCCCGTTTGAAGCTGCGGTTGACCCGCCGATCATACTTGATAACGCCCACGGAATACTGGGTATCTGCGAGAGCTTTCAGGCCGCGACTGCCGATACCTGCTGCTTTGGCTTCCTTAGCAAAGTCTTTTTTGAACGCGTTGAAGCCCGCCCCAGAATTACTACACTTGGCCGCAATTGCGCCCGTTGACGTTGATATTACAAAAACCGCACCCAACGCTAAAACAAGTTTGTTTCTCATTTTGTCCTCACTGTCGGTAGATGCCCCACTAGTTGAATCATCTTTGATTCTACAGGCATTTTCAATACATCATTATGTCACCAAGATGATTGAAACGCCGTAAATACGCGGTTTTTGGACACAATCACGTCAATCCATAGGCCCCGAAGCCTTGAACCAGATCGTCCAGGCCCAGAGGCCGAGTCAGCGGTGGGGCCGAACGGGCCAGACAGTCTTCGCGTTCGCACAAACGACAGGACGGGCCAATCGCCAATGGCGCCTGGCTTTGTGGATCGGCCAACAGCTGTGCATGAATGATGGCGCGCGAGTGCAAATCCTCATTTTCAATGACGACAGCACCACGTTTTGGTTTCTTTTGCGCTTTCGCACCCAGCACCGCACTGGCGTAATGGTCTTCAATTGCCAGCAGGATGGCCGAACGCTGTGGCCGGTGTCCTGCTTCCACCTGCGGTCCTTCAACGGTGCTCGAGATGGTGATGTAAACATTGCCCTGCGGATTTGCCACGCGCTCAACTATGAAGTCTCCCGGCGAGGCAAAGGCGGCGTGGACCGACAGTTTCGGACAGTGACCACCAAAATGAGAGTTGGGAAAGCCTTTAGCGCCAAGCTTTCTGACAATGGTGCCGCCCTGATCCACTTCCATCATGAAGAACGGCAGACCGGCGCGCTTGTCACCACTTTTATCCTGCAACGACACCAAGCGCTGGGCGACCTGCCCGAAGCTCACCTCAAATCGGCTGGCCAGGGCCGCCATGTCATGTTGAACCCGTTCCGCAACCCGCAGGAAGCGGTTGTAAGGCATCAACACGGCCAGAGCCGTGTAGCGGGCAAGTTCAAAGCGCGCCAGGCGCACCGCTTCATCACCTTCGATCTTCAGCAGCTCGACTTCCTCATCCAGCAAGGCACTTTCGCGCAACATGACCAATTCCTGGGCCAACAATTCTGCCCGTTGCGATCGCGGCAATCTTTCCGACAGGAACAAACGATGGGAATGACGGTCATAACGCTTGCGCCAAACCGGCATGGTTTCAACCGGCAGAACCTGCACCGCGATGCCATGATCAGCCCGCAGCAGATTGTACATGGCTGCCATTGTGCCCTGATGATCGCCTAACGCTTCTCGAATGCCTTCAGCTGCCCGTTCCAAAGCTGGAAAACACCAAGGCACGGATTCAAAGATGTTGCGCACCACATCGACGGGCAATTGCCGACTTGTATGGTCGGACCCTGCTGCCGCCTGCCCTGTCTTGCCCATCAACTGGCTGAGATCGGTCAGGCGGTCCTGTTGCTCCCGATAGGCTCGATAGAGTTTGACGATGCCAATGGCAGCATTGGGCGCGCCATCTGAAATTTCCAGCAATTCCGTATCGCCGGGCAATTCGCCCGACAGCAGCGGATCGGAAAACACT
Source organism: Rhizobiaceae bacterium (assembly GCA_013214695.1). GTDB lineage: Bacteria > Pseudomonadota > Alphaproteobacteria > Rhizobiales > Rhizobiaceae > Pseudahrensia. The sequence goes on from JABSRX010000080.1 coordinate 27,647, forward strand.
TCCTTCAAGGCGGCGACCGAACCAGCCTCGCCGGTCGGCTGCAACTCCTCAACGTCGATTTTGAAAATCGACACCAGCTTCATCACCAATTGTGCCGTCAGCGGGCGCTGATTGCGTTCAATCAAGTTGAGATAGCTCGGGGAGATGCCAAGTTCAGCGGCCATCGACGTCTGGGTGAGTTCCAGCCGATTGCGAATTCTGCGCACTCGTGGACCCACAAAAATCTTGGTTTCTGCCATCGCTTTTACAACTTTCGTCGAAAATCACATCAAAGTCTATGACAAAATTTACAAAATTACAACTGAGCGAGGTAATTTTCCGAACAAGACGACCCAAATTTTCCCAATTATCCGGGAATTTTACTGATCGAGGCCCATTTTTACGTCATATCGGGGTCAGACGTCACGACGAATGACAAAGTTAACAAGTGTAACAATTCATTCGCTGCGACTGTTCAGACTGCCGGCGCCAAATGTCGGAAACCAATAAACCATAGGAGAACTGCCATGACTGACACCGTTACGCCAATCAAGAAGGCCAAGCAGCGCGCTGCTGAAATGTCCACCGAACGCACGTCGGTCGTGGATGCCGATCAGCAGAGCGCTATTCGCCAGTTAGCCAATGATCTGCATCGCCTCAATCACGCTGTCATGAAGGCCGTTGATGCCGGCGTCAGCGTCGAACTTGTCCGTTCCGCTCGTCACCACGGTGGCGATGGCAACTGGGGCGACATGATGGTTCCCGTCATCGTCAAAGGCTGACGAACGCACTTTTTAAAACCTCCCAGCGACCGGTTCTCAAGTTGGTGACCGGTCGTTGACACTAAAGGAAGATACTATGTCTTACACGCAAACCATCGCCGAGGCCGCCAATACGGTTTCGAAATATGGCCCAACCTGGGATTCGATCAGTCCTGAATATGTCGCACGCATGCGCCTTCAGAACCGGTTTAAGACCGGTCTGGATATCGCCCGCTATACAGCCGGCGTGATGCGTCGCGACATGGCGGCATACGACGCCGACCCAAGCAAATACACCCAGTCGCTCGGTTGCTGGCACGGCTTCATCGGCCAGCAGAAAATGATCTCGGTGAAGAAGCATTTTGAGACCACCGACCGGACTTATCTCTACCTTTCCGGTTGGATGATCGCGGCGTTGCGTTCTGAATTTGGCCCCCTGCCCGACCAGTCCATGCATGAAAAGACAACCGTGCCCGAGCTGATCGAAGAACTCTACACCTTCCTGCGTCAGGCTGATGCCCGCGAACTGGGCATGATGTTCCAGCAGATCGACGCGGCACGTGAAGCTGGCGACGAAATGACGGCCATGCGCATACAGAAAGAAGTCGACAACTACGAAACCCATATCGTGCCGATCATTGCCGACATTGATGCTGGCTTTGGTAATGCCGAGGCAACGTATCTGCTGGCCAAGAAGCTGATCGAAGCCGGTGCATGCTGCCTGCAGATCGAAAATCAGGTTTCAGATGAGAAGCAGTGTGGCCACCAGGACGGCAAGGTGACCGTTCCACACGAGGACTTCCTCGCCAAGATCCGCGCTGTGCGTTACGCCTTTCTCGAGCTGGGCGTTGACGATGGAATCATCGTAACTCGGACCGACTCGCTCGGTGCCGGTTTGACCAAACAGATCGCTGTCAGCCGCGAAGAAGGTGACCTCGGCGATCAGTACAACTCTTTCCTCGATTGCGACGAGATCACTCTCGACGAAATGACCAGCGGCGACGTTGTGTTGAAGCGTGACGGCAAGCTGATGCGTCCAAAGCGCCTGCCTTCCAATTTGTATCAGTTCCGCGAAGGCACTGGCCAGGACCGCGTTGTTCTCGACTGCATCACATCCTTGCAGAACGGTGCTGATCTTCTGTGGATCGAAACGGAGCGCCCCAATGTTGAGCAGGTTGCTGTCATGGTGGATCGCATCAAGGAAGTCTGCCCAGAAGCCAAGTTGGTCTACAACAACTCACCGTCCTTCAACTGGACGCTGAACTTCCGCTGGCAGATTTTCGACGAGTGGGTAGAGGCCGGTCGTGACACATCAGAATACGATCGTGCCGACCTGATGAGCCCTGCCTATGACAATACGGAGCTGGCTTTGGAAGCGGACGAAAAAATCCGCACATTTCAGGCCGATGCGGCCAAACGTGCCGGTGTCTTCCATCACCTGATCACCCTGCCAACCTACCACACGGCAGCCTTGTCGACGGACAATCTCGCCAAGGAATATTTCGGTGACGCTGGCATGCTTGGTTATGTCAAAGCGGTACAGCGCGAAGAAATCCGCCAGGGCATCGCCTGCGTCAAACACCAGAACATGGCTGGTTCAGACATGGGTGATGATCACAAGGAATACTTCGCTGGTGAAGCTGCCCTGAAGGCCTCCGGTAAAGACAACACAATGAACCAGTTCGGCTAAGCTCGAACCAGGTTCATCCTCCCAAAGGCAAAGGCCACCCTGATCTCCCAGGGTGGCCTTTGTCATTTTTGCAACCGTTTGGGTTCAAACTACTCGCGGGGCGGCTTGTTCAACCCGGCCTCGCTGGCAGGACGGGCAACACAGCGTTCCAGCCAGGCCATTACATTGGGCAATTTGTCATACTCCAGCGCCTCATCGGCCTTGTAGAAGATTTTCGCCGCGCGGATCCAAGGGAAGATCGCAATATCCGCGATCGTATACTCGTCACCCATGATCCACTGACGGTCGGCCAGACGCTTTTCCAGGACTTTCAGCAGACGGATACCTTCCAGGCGGTAACGCTCGCGTGGCCGTGGGTCATCAATTTCCTTGCCGGCAAAGACGGAAAAGAAGCCATACTGACCGAACATTGGACCAATGCCACCCATCTGGAACATGACCCATTGAATGGTCTCATATTTCAACGCGGGATCCTTGGGCAAAAGTGCCCCATGCTTTTCGGCCAGATAGATCAGGATCGCACCCGACTCCCACAGGCCAAAAGCCTCTCCATTGGGCCCGTCGGGGTCGACAATTGCTGGGATCTTATTGTTTGGATTGAGCGACAGGAACGGCGGAGTCTCGGTCTGATTGAGCGGCACCTTATGGGCTTCATAGGGGACACCGAGCTCTTCCAGCGCAATGGAAACCTTCACACCATTCGGGGTCGGAAAGGAATAGAGCTGGAGAATGTCGGGGTTTTCCGCCTTCCACTCATGGCTGATGGGAAAATCTGCGAGACTTTTTTTGGACATGGGAGCGCCTTATTCATCGTAAATAGACGATGAATATGGGGCCTGCCTGCCAAATTACCAGAGGGAACGGGCCAATTCCTGCAAGATCCGCCCGCGTTGAGCCACTAGTCAATCAAGGTTACGCTGAATTTAAATACTAAAAACAGATGCTTAGTCGTTGCCATGTCGCCATTGGCGGAACACTTCATACGACTGCTGACTGTCGATTACCGGCGTCGAATTGCCGAACACATCCGCCTCCGCACCCGGCAACCAACGGGCCGGCAGGTCCCTGAACTTCAGACGCATCGGCGTGCTCATGCCCTCACCAAACGCGATGCATTCCCGGTTTGACAGGGACGAGATGAAGGACACTGTACTGGCCGACGACGAGGAAATCGCCCGTCGGATGATGTCCTGGTCAAAATCGTTGGTCAGGCGCAGTGAGAATACTGTCGAACATTGCGACAGAATGGTCGCGTCGAGTTCGGAAGGCCGCTGCGAAACAATCGCCATGAACGCTCCATATTTTCGGCCCTCTTTGGCGATACGGGCGATGGCGCGACGTGTCGGTTCAAATCCATCCTTGTCCGCTGGCACATAGCGGTGGGCCTCTTCACAAACCACCAGAACTTTCAGATTGCCCTTGGCCGCGATCGCCAATTCAAAAGACAGGCGACACAGCACCGAGGCAACGGAGTTCACAACTTCCGCTGGCATGCCTGCCATCTGCACGATGGTGGTATTGGACCCATCGCCGGGCAGGCTGAAGAAGTTGCCGACGACCTCGTCAGCGATGTCTTCAATGGTGCGATGCCGGAACATAAAGGCGTAGCGTGTATCACTGCAATGCGCGTTGATGCGGGCTTTCAAGGACTTGAGGACCGACCGGTCATAACGCGATTCAAGCAGGCCCATTTCTTCTTCAATTTCAGCCAGCAGGTCGGCCATGCGGTAAGGAGCTGCGGTGTCGGCGGTCATCACGGCGGACCCCGAATCCGAACGCAGTTTCACCCGGTCCTCACCATCGCGGAACTTCAGTTTGGCTTCCGGGATGAACTCGCGCAACGCGTCGACTTCTTCATGAACAATCGGTTTGCCGCGGAACAGGACCTCGACATATTCTTCCAGCTGGAACATCCAAAATGGGATGTCCATCGTGTTCTGGGACACCGTATTCGCATGAGGAAAGGCACGTGTATACTCATTATGCGGGTCCAGAATAATGGTTCTCAGATCCGGAATGAGCTCCTGTGACGCGTGGAGCAACAGCGAGACGGAAGCCGACTTACCACAACCGGTGGATCCCAAAACCGCAAAATGCTTGGCCAGCATGTCGGGAATGTCCACCAGGGCTGGAATCGACGAATCCTGGGTCAGGCTGCCCACAAAGGCGTTGATTGTACCGGTTGCCGCATAAATTGACGCCAAGTCCTGCGAGCGAATTTGATGCACCACTGACCCAACGCCAGGATAGGAACTGATGCCTTTGGTGAATTTTCGCCCGGAAGGCGTGTCCTGCACTTCACCCTGCAATTCAACGTGAAACCGGATGGGCGTCACCTTGTTCGACTCAAAACTGCCATATGGCATTTCGATTTCGCAGATCATACCGACAATGCGATTTGATCCGACTTTTATCGACAACATGCGACCGACAGCCCAGGTCAATCCGGTGATGCTGTCTACACAGCTCGAATCCCCCTGGACAATGGCCATTGTGCCGTCACAGCTGACCACATATCCCTCGCCACGTTTGTCGTCGCGCGGCATGCGCTCAACCGGCGCGGGCGCCTGAGCATTTTCGGGCAGGACAAAAGACATGGGCGTATCGGGGTCGCTGTCCGCCTGTTCGTCGGACAGGGGAGCAGGATGTGCCGCACCTGGTGCCGCGGGAACCGCCGTAGGCTCCGACCAATTCTGATCTGCTACAGTCTGAGCGGCATGGGGTTGGGCCGTCGCCATCATGCTGGGCAGGTTTTCTTGCGCATTGGCGCTGAGCGGGTACGCAACCGTGTCAGTCTGCATCATCGGATGATTTGGGGTCACCATTCCAGGCGCGGATTGAGGACCAGGGACCGAAATGCGCGTGGCGGGTTGGCTGTACAGGCTTTCCAATTGAGGCTCGGCCTCGGTCGGCAGCACTGGCTCAACCGGTTGAAGCGACATTTCTGAATCGCCATGCTGACGGTGCATTTTCTTTGCCAGAGTCGCTGAAGAAATTCTTCTCAGTAGTGCGTCATTGTCCATTTGTTTGCCCCGGGGTTACCCTTGCTTCGAACAGTAGGGGCCACACGGTTAAGATTGTGTCATTTTTCAGCAGTTTAATCCTGCTGCCCAGTCTGCTATGCAACGCCAAAACAACGTTAAGGACTTTTCATGGCCAGCTCTGGCACCGATTCGCCCAATGAGACCGAATTTCCGGCAAAACGAGGGGTGGAATCGATTGAACAGGCCCGCATTTGGCTGGCTGAACGCGGAATCGAGGACATAGAGTGCATCACACCGGATCTTGCGGGGGTCGCTCGCGGCAAAATGATGCCGTCAACAAAGTTCCTCTCCACTTCCGCCCTCGCGCTGCCCAGCTCCATATTTATGCAAACTATTTCAGGTAGTTACCCTGAAGAAAGCGACACATTTCACTATCCACCACATGATGGTGATCTGAGGCTGATACCCGACCTTTCCACCCTCTCCTCAGTACCATGGGAAACCGACCCAACTGCTCAGGTGATCTGCGACATGCATGATCACCACGGCAAATCCGTGCCCTATACGCCCCGCAATGTTTTGCGGCGGGTGGTCGAGGCCTACCGGGAGCGCGGTTGGAAGCCTGTCGTCGCCCCCGAAATCGAGTTTTATCTGGTCAAGACCAACGAAGATCCGGATATTCCGTTACAACCGCCGATCGGCCGTTCCGGCCGCGCCATCGCGGGTGGCAACGGATATTCCATTGGCGGCGTCAACGAGTTCGACGAACTGGTTGACGATGTCTACGACTACTCCAGCGCTCAGGGCCTGGAGATCGAAACCCTGATTCATGAAGAAGGTGCTGCCCAACTTGAGATCAACCTCAATCACGGTGATCCATTGGAGTTGGCCGATCAGGTCTTTATGTTCAAGCGCACCATTCGCGAAGCCGCGCTGAAACATGGCATGTACGCGACCTTTATGGCTAAGCCCGCACAGAACCAGCCAGGCTCAGCCATGCATGTGCATCAGTCAGTGGTCGACATGGCAACCGGAAAAAACATCTTCACCGACGCCGACGGTAAAGAAAGCACCATGTTCCGTCATTTCATCGGCGGCATGCAGCATTACGTGCCCAAGGCGCTGGTGATGATGGCGCCTTATGTGAATTCCTATCGTCGCCTGACCACCAACACATCGGCGCCCGTCAACGTGCGTTGGGGATATGACAACCGCACCACAGGTCTGCGCATTCCCACCAGTGAACCACAGGCCCGTCGGGTGGAAAACCGGGTGCCCTCCTCCGATGCCAATCCCTATCTGGCGCTGGCTGCCTCGCTGGCCTGCGGCTTTTTGGGGCTGGATCAGGAAATCGTTCCCGACGGGGCGGTCGCCTCAGCGGCCAATGAAGGCGAAAACGATCTGCCACGTGGCTTGCTGGATGGGTTGGAACTTTTTGAAGGCGAAACCAAGCTGCAGGAAATCCTCGGAGCAGAATTCATGGCCGTTTATGGCGCGATCAAACGTGAGGAATATGAGACCTTCATGAAGGTGATCTCTCCTTGGGAACGTGAATATCTGTTGTTGAATGTTTAGGCGAGCAAGGTGACCAACTACCAGTCTCCCATATCACCGGGTCGTTCCTGGTACGAAGACAGTTGCGGTGAGCGGCCGACATACCCATCGTTGGATGGCGATGTGACTGCCGATGTGGCGATTGTCGGTGGCGGATTTTGCGGCCTCAGCGCCGCTCTGCACTTGGCCAAAGCGGGGACCAAGGTCGCACTCATCGACGCCCATCGTTTCGGAGATGGTGCCAGCGGCCGCAATGGCGGTCAAATGGGCTCCGGTCCGCGCGGCGGTGTGGTGGAACTTCAAGATCAATTGGGTTTTGAGCGCACCAAGGCCCTTTGGGACATGGCAGAAGATGCCAAGCGCAACCTGTTGGACACCGCCGAAGAATTCGCCTTCGACCCAGACTATCAGGTCGGGCAGCTGACCCCGATGCACAAGCAACGGTACGAAAGAGAAGCGCGCCACGAGGCTGAGCTTCTCAATGCCAAATATGGATATGACCAGATCAGTTATCTGGATCAGGAACAGATGGCGCAAGCGCTTGGCAGCAGAGCTTATTTTGGTGGAACGCGTGATTCCGGCACGGGTCATATCCACCCGATGAAATATCTCATTGGCCTCGCCGCAGCGGCCCAATCGACGGGCGCCCAGATCTTTGAAAACTCCAAGGCGCTTTCCGTCGACAAACAGGGAACGGGTTTTGACGTCAAAACGCCAAGCGGAACCATAAGGGCCGAACGGGTGCTGCTGGCCTTGAACGGCTATCACGGCGACCTGCGCAGCGAACTGGCGTCGCATGTGATGCCGATCCAGAGTTTCATCGGCGCAACTGCACCGCTAGGTGACAACTCACCGGTTCTGCCGGCAAAAGAGGCCGTCGACGACAGCCGTTTCGTCGTCCGCTATTTCAGAAAATCCAAGGACAATCGCCTGTTGTTCGGTGGACGCGAAGCCTATGGCAAGTCCCAGCCCGGCGACATCGAAGCAACCATTCGCAGACAGATTTCCGAGATCTATCCCGATCTCTCCGACACAGAGATCACCCATGCCTGGGGCGGCAATGTCGCCATCACCATGCCGCGCATGCCCTATGTGAGGGAGTTTGAGCCAGGGCTGTGGTCTGCGGGCGGTTTTTCGGGCCACGGTGTGATGCTGTCGAACTATACTGGGCGCATGGTCGCCGAGCAGTTTCTGGGCAAGAGCGATCAGATCAACTTGCTGAAAGAATTGGATATTCCAAGCTTTCCGGGCGGGCGCTGGCTGCGCGATCCGTTGAAAGTTCTGGCCCTGACCTGGTACGCGATGCTTGACCGGGTCTAAGCCGTTTTGCGCACGATCACGTTGCCCACCGAATAGCCCGCCCCAAACGAACAAATGATACCCAGATCGTCCGCCGCCATGTCCTGATTATTTTGCGAGAATGCGATGATCGACCCGGCAGAACTGGTATTGGCATAGTCCTGCAGAATATTAGGCTGCTCTTGTGGCTCCGGAACCCGGCCGAGCACCTTGCGACCAATGAAATCGTTCATCGACTTATTGGCTTGGTGCAGCCACATGCGGCGCAGGCTGGTCGGATCGATGCCTTCATCCTGACAATGCTGAATCACCATATCGGAGACGATCGGCACGACCTGCTTGAACACCAATCGGCCATTTTGCATAAACTGCATATCGCGGCGGTCATCTGTTCCAGAGGGCCGCGACCGGCGCAAAAATCCATTATTGTTGCGGATATTGTTTGAAAACTGCGTCAGGCAGCGCGTCGACAGGATCTCGAATTGATTGTCTGAAGTTGCGGTTTCTTGGGTTTCCAGCACGATTGCCGTGCACACATCGCCAAAAATGAAATGGCAATCCCGGTCACGCCATTCCAGGTGGCCCGAACAAATCTCCGGATTGACGATCAATATGCAGTCCGCCGATCCCGACCGGATCATGTCGCTCGCCGCTTGAATGCCGAATGTGGCCGAGGAGCAAGCGACGTTCATGTCAAAGCCAAAGCCATCAATGCCCAGTGCGTCTTGTATCTCGATCGCAATAGCCGGATAGGCGCGTTCATGGTTGGAAGCCGCACAGATGACCGCCTGAACCTGGTCTGGTGTTTTGCCTGCGCTCTTCAACGCCTCGCTGGCGGCCTTGATGGCCATTTCGGCCATAATGCCAGGCTCGTCGTCGTCGCGTTGGCGCAGGCTTGGATACATCTGGTTCGGGTCCAGCACGCCTGACTTATCCATCACATAGCGCTGCAAAATGCCTGACGCCTTGTAGATAAACTCTTCGTTGGAATATTCCAAAGGCTCCCGTTCGCCCGCAGCAATAGCGTCGGCATGCAGCTCATTTTGCTGATCCACATACTTGTTGAAAGCGGCCACCAGCTCTTCGTTGGTGATGATTTCATCTGGTGTAAAAACACCTGTACCGCTAATGACGACTTGTCGCATATTTTCTGGCATTCTCCCGTTGTGCCCGCAGTGAAACTAAAGGCACAAGAGAGCCTTAACAAGCGCCCATTCGCACATACGAGATTATACGTAGAATGTTAAAACCAAATCCGACTGCCCAAGACTGCATCGCTGTTCTCGCCGAGCTGGTAAAGTTCGATACCACCTCAAGAAATTCCAATCTGGATCTGATCGAATTTGTCCGCGCGCAGCTCGACGCCATTGGCATCGGCTCGCGATTGACCTTCAATGAAGAGAAAACCAAGGCCAATTTATGGGCAACAATCGGCCCGGACATCGAAGGCGGTATTGTGCTGTCAGGTCACACCGATGTTGTGCCGGTCGACGGCCAGGATTGGGCCAGCGATCCATTTGAATTGACCGAACGGGATGGTCGTCTGTTCGCCCGTGGAACATGTGACATGAAGGGCTTTGTGGCCTGTGCGCTGACCCATGCCCAGGCCATGGCCAACGCCGAGTTGAAGGTGCCGATCCACTACGCATTTTCCTATGATGAAGAGGTCGGCTGCGTCGGCGTCAAAGGTCTGATCAAGGACCTGCAGGAGAACCTGCCAAAACCCTTGGCGGTTATTGTTGGTGAGCCAACCAGCATGCAAATCGTTGGTGCCCATAAGGGTGGCCACAGTTTTGTCACCACCGTACGAGGATTGGACGGCCATTCCAGCGCTCCAGACCTCGGTGCCAACGCTATTTTCTACGCAGCGCGCATTTTGAACTTCATTGAAAAGCTGCGGGAACGCATCAAGGCGGAAGGCGATCCGACCAACGGCTTTGATCCCTATTACACAACGGTTGATTGCGGTGTCATCAAAGGCGGCACTGCCCGCAATATCATCCCGGCCCTGTGCGAGTTCTCCTGGGGTTTCCGCAATGTGCCAGGCGATGACACACATGCATTTGCGCAGGAGGTGTTCGATTTCATCGAAAAGGAAATCGAACCCGAACTCAAAGCGATATCGCCAGAATGCGGCGTGTCGCACGAGGAGCAGCATTATCTGCCTGCGATGATTCCCGACGAGACCTCGCCTGCCGAAACACTGTTGCGTCACCTGACGGGCCTTAACCAGTCTGGCCGCGTTGCTTATGGAACCGAAGCAGCACATTTTCAAAATGCCGGCGTGCCCGGGGTCATCTTCGGCCCCGGAAGCATCAAGCAAGCCCACCTGCCCGACGAATATATCGACATCAGCCAGATGGAAGCCTGCCATGACTTCCTGCTCAAACTGACGGATTGGGCAGCGACAACGGGCAAGACATCTTGATGGGTTTAAATGCGTTCTGGAAAGCTTCTCTGACGTTTCTGTTCGCTGCAACACTAAGTTCGTTTGCTCACGCCCAGTTCATACCAAGCCTGAATTGGCAATCGAAACACGGTTCGGACAATTCACTCGTCGGTCGTCTTTTCGATGGTAAAGGCAGCCCTGCAACATGGCAAGAAATGGTGGCACAGGCGGCCAACGCGCAATTTGTGCTTCTTGGTGAGATCCACGACAATCCCGATCATCACCAGATCCAAGCCACCATTCTGCAGGAATTGATCGATGCCGGGCGCCGCCCGACCCTCGTCTGGGAAATGGTGCCCAAGCGATTGGCCGACGAGGCCAATTCGTACGATCTCATTACCGACCCAAAATTGCAGGACTACGCGCGTCGCCTCGAATGGGAGGAACGCGGTTGGTATACTTGGGAGATCTACCGTCCGATTGCCCTGGTTGCGGCGCGTGCTGGATTGAAGATGACAGCCGGCAACCTGGACCGCTCAGTCACACGGGCACTTTCAAAGAATGGAATCGGCGTGCTCACACCCGAGCAACAGGCCGATTTTGCGCTCAGACACGCGCTACCAGTTGAAATCCAAAAGCAGCTTTATGTGGATTTGCAGCAATCTCATTGCAATCTCATGCCAGAGCGTGCCCTGCCCGCCATGGCCAATGTGCAGCGAGCAAGGGACGGCGCGATGGCAAACGCCATATTGCAATCGGGTAAGGGTGACCACGAGGACGGTGCCGTGCTGATTGCCGGCAACGGCCATGTGCGCAAAGACAGAGCCGTGCCCTTTGTCCTCGGGTACACCATTCCTGGCACCTCAAAGAGCCTCTCTGTTGGCCTGGTGGAGGTGTCGCCAGAGCTGTTGAGCTTCGATGACTACCAACTCGCCGTTAACGGCACACAGCTGTATGATTTTGTGATATTCACGCCGCAGTATAACAACAGCGATCACTGTGCCGCCTTGCGGCAGCGGTTCGAGCAAACGAAAAAGAAACAACCATGAGCAGGCACAAGAACCTTACCTCTTTAGACACGCTGTTTGCGCAGGCCAACGGCGCAATAGACCCGCAGACTGGCGGGGTCGTACCGCCCATTCAATCGTCAACCACGTTTGTGCGGGACGAAGACAATGTCCCGCTGTCTCCCGACCACATTTACGGCCGCGATGACAACGATCTTGTGCGGCTCGGCGAACAGATGCTGGCCAAAGCGGAGCATGCCGAAGACGGCCTGCTGTTCCCTTCCGGCATGGCAGCGGTCGCCGCGGTGATGCGGACCGTCCCCAATGGCGGCCGGATCATTCAGCAGTCCGGCATCTATTGGGGTGCCACCAAGTGGACGCGCGAATTTTGCGAACGCCGCGAAATTGATCTCATTGAAGTCGATTGCGCGGATCTCGACGCCCTGCGTTCCGTTGCCAAGGATGCGGACATCCTGTGGATCGAAACCCCCTCAAATCCGTATCTGAAAACCGTCGATATCCGCGGCTGCGCAGAAATCGCAAAGTCGATCGGCGCTGATCTTGTGGTCGATTCAACCGCCGCAACACCTGTGCTCTCGCAACCGCTGGATCATGGCGCGGACATAGTCATGCACTCGGCGACCAAGGCTATCAACGGCCATAGCGATGTCTTGGCCGGTTTCTTGGCCTGCAAAAACGAAAGTGCCAAGCGCTGGGAAATGATCAAGACCGATCGCCAGGGTGCTGGCGCGGTTATGGGATCCTTTGAAGCCTGGCTGCTGATCCGGGGCATGCGCACCCTGCCGCTGCGCGTTGAACGCATGAGCGACAGCGCCCTGCAGATCGCCGAGTTCCTGGCCCAGCATCCCAATGTCGAAAACGTCCTGTATCCAGGGCTACCTTCAGATCCGGGGCACGCGCTTGCCACGACTCAGATGACCGGCGGGTTCGGCGGGCTGCTTTCGGTGCAAGTCAAAGGCGGCGGCGATGCGGCACTGGCGGCGATTGGCAAGCTGAACCTGTTCAAACGGGCAACATCGCTCGGGGGTGTTGAGAGCCTTGTGGAGCACCGGCACACCATTGAAGCCACGGTGCCAAAGAACCTGCTCCGTCTGTCAGTGGGCATCGAAAACCCGATCGACCTGATTGCCGATCTCGATCAGGCAATTTCATAGCACCGGTTGCGCTCAGACGCATCGGCCCCCATCGACTTCCATCGCCACGCCGGTGATGAAGTCTGCTTCGTCCGACACAAGATAGAGCGCCGCATTGGCCATGTCCCTGGGTTGGCTGAAGCGTCCCAGAGGGATGACACTCTTGAACTGTTCGCGCCGCTCTGGCGTATCTTCGCCCATGAAGTCAGCCAGCATGCCGGTTTCCCCAGCGACTGGACACAGCGAATTAACCCGAATGTTTTTCGGCGCCAACTCAACCGCCATGCATTTGCAGGCATTGATCACCCAGGCCTTCGACGCATTGTACCAGACCAATCCAGGCCGAGGGCGCAATCCGGCAGTTGAAGCTGTGGCCAGAATACTGCCGCCCCCCTGCTTCTCCATGATCGGTACGACCGCACGGGTTGCATGGTAAAGCGCCTTCATATTGACGTCGCCGATGCGGTCGAAACTTTGCTCATCGACGTCGAGCAACGAACCGTTTTTGTGGGTCACACCAGCGTTCAACACAAAAATGTCCAGCCGCTTAAAATGGGCAAGTGCGGCTGAGGCCATCGCCTGATTGTCCTGCGCCCGCGCGACGTCGACCTGCAAGGCAACCGCCCGCGCGCCGATCTCTTCAGCCACCCGGTTTGCGGCGTCGCCGTTCAGGTCAGCCACCACGACATTTGCCCCCTCCTCGGCAAAGCGTTTGGCCATGCCTTCGCCAAAGCCCGAGCCTGCACCTGTGACAATCGCTGTTTTCCCATCTAGTCGCATGATTTTCCTCCGGTATTGAGGACCACACGCTATGATGGCAGATAGCTGTCTTCAAGGGGCGGATTCGTCCCCTCCCGCACAAAGGCCGCGTATGTGGTCTCGGATAGAGGCATGGTCATGGCCCAGATGAATTTGCGACCGGCAGAAACGGATGATCTCGACTTTGTGCAAGCCTGTGCCCGAAGCGCCTATGGCCTGTATGTCGAGCGCATTGGTAAGGAGCCCGCTCCTATGGTAGCCGACTTTGCGAGCGCCCTTGCTCAAGGCCAGCTCGAAATCCTGCAGGTGGATGAAAAGCCAATTGGTTTTCTGGTCAGCTATTCACAGCAAGATCATCTGTTTGTCGAAAACGTAGCAATAGATCCCCAACATCAGGGCAACGGATATGGCGGCGCTGTTTTTGCTCTACTCGAGGTGCAGGCCAAAGCGCGCGGTCTCGCCGCAATTGAGTTGTACACCAATGAAAAGATGGCCGAAAATCTGGCCTTTTATCCCCGACTGGGCTTCAACGAAATCGACCGCCGCACCGAGGCCGGGTTCAACCGGGTCTATTTTCGCAAAAACCTCGATTGACCCGACAGGGCATTCTGATTTAAATCGATTGAAATTCCATTCACGGAGTGGCATATAGCGGCCATGACCAGCAAGATCATCCCTGTTGAACCGTTCGACTATGTCCTGTTTGG
>JABSRX010000081.1 GCA_013214695.1 Rhizobiaceae bacterium
GAAACTCTTTTGCGGCTGCTGGCCGATCCTTCCATGCGTCTGCCACAAGTAATCGACTTCACCTGGCAGCGCGAGAACAGCGCCAGCCAGCTGTTGTTGGAACAGGCAGCTAGCAATCTCGGCTTGAGCTCCAAACGCAATGCGTCGTTCAAACGCGCCGCCCTGTTTCCCGATCCCGATCGCACCATCGAACCGCAGCCGACGCTGAGCAAAAAGCGGATGCGTGAATTGCGCCGCCAGTTGCGCAAGCTGGACGACATCGGTCCAACCGAGTTTTCCTGTGCCAGCGACAGCGACGCGGTGAACAGCGCCATTGAAGGGTTCCTCACTCTGGAACTGAGAGGCTGGAAGGGCCGCAAGGGCACCGCCCTGTACAATCACAAGAAGATTGCCGCTTTTTCCCGGCAGATCGTCTCGGAGCTTGCGGCGGACGGTCAATGCGAGATCTTTTCGCTCAATCAGAACAACAAGCCGATCGCGTCGCTCATCCTATTGGGGCGCAACGGACGTCTGGTGCCCTGGAAAATGGCCTTCAACGAAAAGCTGTCGGCCTATTCGCCCGGCATGCAGGTGATGGTGGAAGCCACGCGGGCGCTGAAGAGCCGCGCTAACTTTATCGAGGCGGACAGTCTTGCTGTGGCTGATCATGTGATGATGAACCGCGTCTGGCCGGACCGGGTGGCGATCACCGACCTGACCATTGCCCTGACCCCCGAAGCAGCGGGCCAGGTGGACCGGGTGGTCGACGCCAAGCGGCGGGTGCGTGCGGCGAAAACATTCGCCAAATCGATCCTGTCGAAACTGCGCGGCTAGAGCCGCATCTTCCAAAAATCGTCGCGAAACGGAATGCGGGCCAACTTCCTCTTGGCCTCGTTGTGAATTTCTGCCTAGGCTGGCGCCTCTGCTTGCAAGGTTTGGGGAAATTTTCGATGAGTGCGGAACTGTTCTTTTCGCTGGAGGAATATCAGGAGCGGCTGTCCCGGGCCTGGTCGTTCATGTCCCAGGCCGGGGTCGATGTTATCATCGTCTCCGATCCGTCGAACATGAACTGGCTGACCGGCTACGATGGCTGGTCGTTTTATGTCCATCAGGCGGTGATCCTGCCGCTCGGCGGGGTGCCGATCTGGTGGGGACGCGGCATGGACGCGAAAGGCGCGCTGCGCACCGTCTGGATGGAGGAGGAACAGGTGGAAGGCTATGCCGACCATTATGTGCAGAATCCAAATGCCCATCCGATGGAAACCCTCATCGAGCTGCTGCAGGAGCGGGGGCTGGCCGACGGTCGCATCGGTGTCGAAATGGACAATTACTATTATTCCGCCAAGGCCCATGAAGTGCTGGCCGGACACTTTGCCCAGATGTTTGATGTCACCGGCCTGGTCAACTGGTGTCGGGCGATCAAGAGCGAAACCGAAATCGAATATATGCGCCGCGCTGCGCGCATCGTTGAGCACATGCACCAGGTGATCCTCGAAACCGCTGAACCGGGGCTGGAAAAGCACAAGCTGGTGGCGCAGATCTACCGCTCGGGGATCGAGGGCGCGGACGGCCACTGGGGCGATTATCCGGCAATTGTGCCAATGGCCCCCTCGGGCATGGATGCGACAGCCCCGCATCTGACATGGAACGACAAGCCGATGGTCGAGGGCGAAGCGACCTTCTTTGAAATCGCTGGCGCCCATCGCCGCTACCAATGTCCGCAGTCGCGCACCCTGTTTCTGGGCAAGCCGCCGCAGAAATATCTCGACGCGGAAAAGGCCGTGTTGGAAGCGACGGAGGCCGGATTGGCGATGGCCCGACCGGGCAATACCTGCGGCCAGGTGGCGGACGCTTTCAATTCCACCCTCAACCGACTCGGCTTTGAGAAGGACAGCCGCTGTGGTTATGCCATCGGCGTGTCCTACCCACCCGATTGGGGCGAGCGCACCATGTCGCTGCGCGGCAATGACACCACCGAACTGCAGGCCGGAATGACTTTCCATTTCATGCCGGCGCTGTGGCTGGATGACGGTGGCATTGAAATCACCGAACCGATCGTCATCACCGATAAAGGTGCCGAGTGCCTGTGCACGACGCCGAGAAAGCTGTTCGTCAAATGACCGAAGAGGTGCTACCGCAAAACCCGATATCGGCGTCGATTCCGTTTGATCAGGACGGCATTCATCATGGTCATCTGATCCTGCCCTGGAGCAGGGATGACAGCGCCTGGGGCACGATGCGCATTCCCATCTGTGTGGTGAAGAACGGCGACGGCCCAACCGCCCTGGTCACCGGCGGCAATCACGGCGACGAATATGAAGGGCCACTGGCCATTGTCGACTGGGCAGCCAATGTGACGTTGGACGATATCTCCGGTCGGGTGATTGTTGTGCCGTTCATGAACTATCCGGCCTTCAAGTCCGCCAAACGCACCTCACCGCTGGATGGCGGCAACATGAACCGGATCTTTCCCGGCAATCCGAAGGGCACGGTCACCGAAAAGATCGCCGATTATTTCCAGAACACCCTGCTGCCGATGGCGGAGTTCGTCTTGGACTACCATTCAGGCGGCAAAACCCTCGACTTCGTGCCGCTGGCGGCCAGTCACGTGTTGGACGACAAGGAGCAGCAAGCCCGCTGCGCCGCCGCCCGTGATGCCTTTGGGGCGCCCTACAGCCTGTCGATGCGCGAGATCGACAGCGCCGGCATGTATGACGATGCCGCTGAAGCCATGGGCAAGACCTTTGTCACTACCGAATTGCGCGGCGGCGGCACGAACACGCCGGAAAGTGTCGCCATCGCCCGGCGCGGCTTGCGCAACTTTTTGATCCACGCGGGCATCCTTGCCGGTGAGCTGGAACCTTTTGCCAGCCAGCATCTGGAGCAGCCGGATGGGGACTGCTTCCACTTTGCCGAGACTGTCGGAATGGTGGAAATTGTCGAGCCCTTGGGGGCACAGGTCACAACAGGCACCGTGTTGGCGCGGATCTGGGAACACGGTGCGACAGGCAAGCCGCCTAAGGAAATTCGTGCCCGGCGCGACGGGATTTTGATTGCCAAACACTTTCCCGGACTGGTTCAGGAAGGCGACTGTCTGGCGGTCCTTGCCGTCGCCGTCGACCGCTAGACAGGCTCTGTTTCGAAACCAAAATATTTTTGCAGTGCATACGTTTGCAAGTGGGCTGCACAACTGGACGTGCCGTCCGATTGCTGGCAGCATATCTTTTTGCTCTGTGTTTTCGGGAGAACAAACATGAAATTATTGAAGACCTTGCTAGCGACCACCATGCTGATTGGTGCCAGCGGCATTGCTCAGGCAGAGACACTGCGCTGGGCCCGTGCCGGTGATTCGCTGACCCTCGACCCCCATGCTCAGAACGAAGGCCCGACATCGGCTCTGGCCCACCAGATCATGGAGCCTCTGATCATGCGCGACATGACCGGTAAGGTTGTGCCGGCGCTGGCCACCGAATGGGGTCCTTCTGCGGACAATCCAAACGAGTGGCACTTCAAGCTGCGTGAAGGCGTGAAGTTCCATGATGGCGCCGATTTCGACAGTGAAGATGCTGTCTTCTCGCTCGAGCGGGCGATGACCAAGGATTCCGACTTCAAGGAGCTTCTTGCTTCTGTGAAATCGGTCCGCGCCGACGGCAAATACGGCCTGATCATCGAGACCAATGGTCCAAACCCGATCATGGCCAACAACCTGACCAACATGTTCATGATGGACAAGGGTTGGGCCGAGGCCAACAACGCGGTCAAGGTTCAGGACTATGAAGGCGGTGAAGAGACATTCGCTGCCCGTAACGCCAACGGCACCGGTCCTTACAAGCTGGTCAGCCGCGAGCCTGACGTCAAAACCGTCATGACCATGAATGAAAACTATTGGGGCAAAGACGAGTTCCCGATGCAGGTGACCGAGATCATCTACACGCCGATTCAGAACCAGGCGACCCGCGTCGCCGCGCTTCTGTCCGGTGAAGTGGACTTCATTCAGGACGTGCCGGTGCAGGACCTGGCACGTGTTGATGGCGCCGATGGCCTGAAAGTTCAGACCGCGCCGCAAAACCGCGTCATCTTCTTTGGTATGAACCAGGGCGATGCGGATCTGAAAGCCGACGATGTCGACGGCAAGAACCCGCTGGCCGACCTGCGGGTGCGTCAGGCGATGAACATGGCGATCAACCGTGAAGCGATCAAAAAGATCGTGATGCGTGACCAGTCGATCCCGGCTGGCATGATCTCACCGCCCTTCGTCAACGGCTGGACCGCTGAGCTTGACGCTGTGCCTGCCACGGACATCGAAAAGGCCAAGGGCCTGATGGCTGATGCCGGCTATGCGGACGGTTTCTCGATCCGTTTGGATTGTCCGAACGACCGCTACATCAACGATGAAGCCATCTGTCAGGCGGCTGTCGGCATGCTGGCGCAGATCGGTGTTAAGGTTCAGCTGGATGCCAAGCCTAAGGCGCAGCACTTCCCGCTGATCAACAACCTGGAGACCGACTTCTACATGCTGGGTTGGGGTGTTCCGACCTATGACTCCGAATACATCTTCAACTTCCTGGTGCACACCAAGGGTGAGAAATACGGTTCCTGGAACGGTACCCGTTTCTCCAACCCGGAACTCGACAAGGTCATCGAGTCGCTGGCTGCAGAGACCGATCTGCCGAAGCGCAACGGCATGATCGCCGATATCTGGAAGGTCGTTCAGGACGAGCAGCTGTATCTGCCCATTCATCACCAGGTTTTGAATTGGGGCATGGCCGACAAGGTTGATACCGTGGTCGCGCCGGACGATGCGGCCAAGTTCAAATATTTCAAGCTGAACTGATTTGAGCTGACGAAATCCGGCCCTTAGGGGCCTTGGCCGGCGGGGACTAGTTTCCCGCCGGTCGGGTGTTTTTAAATCAGGCGTACCCGTCGCCGCCGCCGTCATTGTGGCCGCCGCCGCGTCTGAAGTTAGGAGAACCAAATGACTTTGAAGAAATCCGCGCTTGTTGCGCTGGGTGTGATGTTGAGCTGCAGCGTGGCTCAGGCGAGCACCTTCAAATGGGCGTCGAACACCGACCCGCAGACCATGGACCCGCATGCCGTCAACTCGGCACCGGTTCTGGGCTTCCTGAACAATGTTTATGAAGGCCTGGTCCGCCGTGGCAAAACCATGGCCGTCGAGGGCGCTTTGGCCGAAAGCTGGGAGCCGCTGGGCGACAAGGGCTGGCGCTTCAACCTGCGCAAGGGCGTCAAGTTCCACGATGGCTCGGACTTCAATTCCGAAGACGTGATGTTCTCCTATCAGCGCGCATCGAGCGAAGCGGCTGACACCGCCTCCTGGTTCGCCCCGGTCTCGGAAGTCAAAGTGGTCGACGACTATACAATCGACTTCATGACCAAGGTGCCGAACCCGCTGTTCCCAAGTTCGATCGCCAACTTCATGATCATGGACAAGGGTTGGGCCGAAGGAAACGGCGCGGCGCTGCCATCCAAGGACCAGGAAAACCATGCCACGCTGAACGCCAATGGCACCGGTGCTTTCCAACTGGCTGAGCGCCAGCCCGGACTGAAAACCGTGCTGACCCCTTATGCTGATTGGTGGGGCCAGGTTGAGCACAACATCACACGGGCGGAATTCACCCCGATCCAGAACTCGGCCACCGCTGTCGCGGCACTGCTTTCCGGCAATGTCGACATGGTCAACCCGGTGCCGATCCAGGATGCAGCCCGTCTCAAACAGTCTGATGGCGTGAAGGTCATCGAAGGCATTGAGGCGCGTGTCATCATGCTCGGCTTCCCGCATCAGGCGGCAGAGCTGAAATATGGCGAAGACGCCGGCAAGCCAAACCCATTCAAAGACGTGCGGGTGCGCAAGGCTGTTGCCCAGGCGGTCAATGTCGACGCCATTCTGCAGACCATCATGCGCGGCAATGCCCAGCCAGCCTCACAACTGGTCAGCCCGGCAATGAGCGGCTATTCGGCTGCCAATGCCGAGCGTCCGGCGTTTGACGTGGCCGGCGCCAAGGCGCTGCTGGCGGAAGCCGGTTATGCCGATGGCTTCTCGTTTGGTCTGAAATGCCCGAACGACCGCTACCTCAATGACGAGGCTGTCTGTCAGGCAGTTGTCTCGATGTTGGCGCAGATCGGTGTCAAAGCCGAGCTCGACGCCATGCCGGTGCGCAACTACTGGCCGGAACTGCGGAAGGACGCCTACGACATGTACCTGCTGGGCTGGTCCCCGGGCACATTCGATGCCGAGCACCCAATCCGCTTCCTGGTTCACACACCAAACCCGGAAAAGAAGCTGGGCAGCTGGAACTTTGGCGATTTCTCCAACGCCCGCATCGACGAGATGCTGGCGCCGATCCAGTCTGAAATCGATCCAACCAAACGTCAGGCCATGCTCGACGAAGCGGCGAAGATCATTCAGGACGAAGTTGCCTATGTGCCGATGTATGTTCAGCCGCTGGTCTGGGGCGCACGGGACAATATCGAGCTGACACAGCGTCCCGACAACTTCTTTATCCTGCGCTGGGTAACTGTTAAATAAACAAAAGTGCCACCGGCGGGAGACCGCCGGTGGCGTTGCCGCGCAACGGCGTAGCGGCGAAGCGGCGAATTGGCGGGGCCTGAATGCTAATCTATTCCCTCAGACGGATTTTCCAGTCGATCATCGTCCTGTTGGTCGTCGGCCTGGTGGCCTTCAGCATGTTCCGCTTCGTTGGCGACCCCATCGATAACATGTTGGGCCAGGAGCGCACTGACGCCGACATTGAACGGCTGCGCACCGAACTCGGGCTCGATCAACCGTTCATCGTTCAATACGGCAAATTCCTGTCGAATGCGGCCACCGGCAATCTCGGCGTAAGCTACCGCCAGGGTCGCCCGGTGGCTTCGATCCTGCTGGAGCGCGCGCCGGCGACGCTGGAGCTGGCCGCCGTGTCAGGACTCTTTGCAATGATTGTCGGTGTCGGCCTCGGCGTCTTCACGGCGATCCGACGCCATGGCTTTGCCGCCAATTTCATCATGACCGTCTCGCTGATCGGCGTGTCATTACCGACCTTCCTGATCGGCATATTATTGATTTACCTGTTTGCCGTGGAGCTCGGCTGGCTGCCCAGTTTCGGGCGTGGGGAGACCGTTATGGTCGGCGGCTGGAGCACCGGCTTTTTGACCGCCAGCGGCTTGAAAGCCCTGATCCTGCCGTCGATCACGCTGGGCCTGTATCAGATGACCCTGATCATGCGGCTGGTGCGGTCGGAAATGCTGGAAGTTCTGCGTGCCGACTATATTCGCTTTGCCCGGGCCCGCGGTCTGCGCGAGCGGGCGATCAACTTTCGCCATGCGTTGAAAAACACCATGGTGCCGGTGATCACCATTACCGGTCTGCAGCTGGGCTCGATCATCGCCTTTGCCATCATCACCGAGACGGTGTTTCAGTGGCCGGGCGTCGGCCTGCTGTTCATCAACGCGATTCAGTTCGTCGATATCCCGGTCATGGCCGCTTATCTGATGCTGATTTCCGTGATGTTTGTCGGCATCAACCTGATCGTTGATTTGCTGTATTTTGCCATCGATCCGCGCCTGCGCGTCGATACCAATGCTGTGGAGAGCTGATCGTGCAGAGACTTCAATCCGCATGGAATTCCGACTTTGTCTGGTCGTTCCGTCATTCTCCCGTTGCGGTGATATCGCTGTCGATGGTGATCCTGCTGGTGCTGGCCGCTGTCTTTGCGCCGTTGGTCGCGCCGTACAATCCTTTCGATCCGTCGACGCTCAACCTGATGAACGGCTTTTCCAAGCCGATGGAACCCAACGCCTTTACCGGCGACGTGTTCTGGCTCGGAACCGATGACCAGGGGCGTGATGTCTTCTCGACCATTTTGTACGGCATGCGGATTTCGCTGTTTGTCGGCTTTACGGCGGTGCTGTTCGCCCTGGTGCTGGGCGTAACCCTTGGTCTGATCGCTGGCTATGTCGGTGGCTGGACGGAGACCGCCATCATGCGCGTGGCCGATGTGCAGCTGACCTTCCCGGCGATTCTGGTGGCGATGCTGATCTTCGGCATTGCCAAGGGCATCACCCCGGTGCACATGCGCGATGAGATGGCGATCTGGGTGCTGATCGTTGCCATTGGACTGTCCGACTGGGTGCAGTTTGCCCGCGTGGTGCGCGGCGCGACGCTGGTGGAAAAGAACAAGGAATATGTCCAGGCCGCCAAACTGATCGGCCGCAGCCGCAGCGCCATTATGGTCAAACACATTCTGCCAAACGTGCTGTCGCCGGTTCTGGTGATCGCCACGATTTCGCTGGCCCTGGCGATCATCGCCGAAGCAACCCTGTCCTTCCTCGGCGTCGGCGCACCACCCACCCAGCCGTCGCTCGGCACCCTGATCCGGATCGGTCAGGGCTATTTGTTCTCCGGCGAATGGTGGATCATCCTGTTCCCGGCGATCACGCTTCTGGTGCTGGCCCTGTCGGTCAACCTGCTCGGCGACTGGTTGCGCGACGCGTTGAACCCGAAGCTGCGGTAGGTGGATCGGTCGGAAGATTTAACAGATGCGTCGTAACAAGCGCTGTGTTAGAGCCATACCCAGCGGCCCCATAGCTCAGCCGGATAGAGCGCAGGATTCCTAATCCTGAGGCCAGTGGTTCGAATCCACTTGGGGTCGCCAGTTCTTGAGAAGTGCTAATTGACCGCGTTGGCGTGGGCCGATTGGGTGGCTCGGGCGAGGCGGTCGGTGATGTCGTCGACTGCGAAGAACGCGCCGCGCACACATCCGTCGCTGTCGCGATAGGGCGTCAGCTGGCAATCCATCAGCCGCTCGCCCTTGCCCTCCACTTCGAGGAAATAGCTGTAGCGCAGATGCTTGCCGCTGTAGCAGCGGTCGTAATAGCGCTGGGCCCGTTGCCGGAAGCGCCGGTCGCCGACGATTTCCGCCACGTGTTTGCCTACGAAACTGGCCTGGTCAGTGTCGTGAAACCGCGCATTGCCGAGGCTGGTGAACTCGTATTCGTAGTTGAGATTGTACAGCGAAATGCGTGAGTCCGACTGCTCGATCAAATCGTCGGTCAGGAAGCGGTTGTCGCGCAGATTGATTTGGGCCTGTGTGCCGACAACCGGCGCATTGTGCCCGATACCGTGGGCCGCGCTGGGTTCAGCGGTGTAGCGGTCGACCAGTAGTTCAACCGTCTTGCGATCTTCTGTTGTGACCGCATCATCCCCGAAGGAAACCGTGCGGTTCAGGAAGAACTTGATCTGGCGGTTGATGTCGAGCGGCGATGACAGATGCACGTCGCGAATGGAATTGGCGAATAGGGTGATGCGCGCATCAAGGGCCTCGATGACGCTGTGATCGCCATCATTTTGCACGGCTTCAATAAGTTGGGAAACGCACGCGTCATGCGAATCGATCAGGTCGGATAGCAACATAGCTGCCTTTCATTGTCTCCAATGCGGGCATTCGTACACAGGCCGCCACCAGTGCGAATCGATATTTCAATTGACCCTGCGATTAGCAAACGATCCCCAATGTTTGCAACTGCAAGATCTGATGATAACTTTAGGTCATGGGAAAATAGGTGGCTAGGGGGATGACGTGCAAGATGTTGATAACCTTGGGAATGCTGGCCTAGACGCGGCAGAAGCGCGAATCGATCTTGTCCACAAAATTGCCCATTCAGAAGATGTTCAGTCAGCCGCCTGGGTCCTGCGGGACCACCTGCAAGCTTTCAACGCGCAGCTGATGTCAGTGAAATTCTGTGACTCCGTTGACACGGGAACGGCCATTCGGCCGTTCTGCGCTTACTCAGATGCGGCCATTGCAGTGAGCCAGCAGATTCAGGCTCAGGGCGGATGCCCCTTCACCAAAGAAGCGATGATCCGGCTGAGCCCTTTTGATTGGTGCAGCATAGACCGGTCACTCTATGCGACGTTTCTGGACCGGCGCTTCTTCGCCGAAATTGGTAAGACGGGCCACCGCCATATTGCGGTCGTACCGATCATGGTCGGCCGCGCTCTGGCGCTGTTTACAATTGGCCTGCACGATCAGCCGTTCAAGGGAGCTGTGCGTGACGAGATCGTCGACACGATTGCCCAGGTCATGCCGGCCTTCATCGAGCGCTTTCAGGGCATCAGAACGATTTTTGAGAAGAAGCATCTCAGCGCCCTGGAAAGTCAGGTGGTGCAGCTTCTGTTTGAAGGCTCGCATCCCAGCGAGATCGAACCTGTCGTTGGGTTGAGAGAACTCACCATAACCCTGTTGATCGGCAACGCTTCGCAAAAATTGCAGGCGTCGAATCGTCAGAACCTGATCTACAAGGCGCTTGCGTTGGGCGAGATCGCGCAATCGCCCTCTCTGCGCTCGGCTGGGCAGTCGGCTTTGACGCACTGAGTCGTTTGATCTGCGGCCATACGTTACCCGATTGAATCTCGGATCTTTATCTTGTTAGGCTTGGTGCCCGTTCTATACAGCTCTGAGACCGTCCCATGAAATCGTCGAAAACCATTCACGTTGTGTCCTGTCATGCGGCCGGCGAGGTGGGTGACGTGATCGTTGGCGGTGTTGCACCGCCGCCGGGAGAGACGATCTGGGACAAGCGGACTTTCATTGAACAGGATGGTGTGCTGCGCGACTTCGTGTTGAATGAACCCAGGGGTGGCGTGTTCCGCCATGTCAATCTGCTGGTGCCACCGGTCGATCCCCGGGCGCAGGCGGCGTGGATCATCATGGAGCCGGAAGACACGCCACCCATGTCCGGATCCAACTCCATGTGTGTGTCGACGGTGCTGCTGGAAACCGGCATCGTGCCGATGGAGGAGCCGGTGACCCATCTGGTGCTTGAAGCCCCCGGGGGACTGGTGGATGTGGAAGCCCATTGCGCCGATGGCAAGGTCACGAAAGTGTCGGTGACCAATGTGGCCTCGTTTGCTGACCAACTGGACGTCGAACTGGATGTACCGTCCATTGGCAAGATCCGCGTCGACACGGCCTTTGGTGGCGACAGTTTTGTCATTGTCGATGCGGCCCAGGTCGGACTGGAAATCGTCCCCGACAACGCCAGGGATCTGGCCGTGCTGGGCGCGCAGATTACCAATGCGGCCAATCAACAGCTGGGCTTCACTCACCCGGAAATCCCCGACTGGAACCACATCTCCTTTTGCCAGTTCACCCATCCGATTGAGCAGATCGATGGCCGTCGCACCGGTCTGAACACCGTGTCCATCAAGCCCGGCAAGCTGGACCGGTCGCCCTGTGGTACCGGGGTCAGCGCACGCATGGCCGTGCAGCATGCCCGCGCCGAAATGGGCGTTGGCGATCAGCTGCTCGGCAAGTCGATCATCGGGTCGGAGTTTGAAGGAGAAATACTGTCAAAGACCAATGTTGGCGGGCGCCCGGCCATCATCCCGCAAATTTCCGGCACCGCCTGGATCACCGGCACCCATCAGGTGATGCTGGATCCGACCGATCCCTGGCCGCGGGGTTATCGGTTGAGCGACACCTGGCCAAAGGTCGGTGAATAAGTTTAGCCGCCCGCTGCCTGTTCAGCATCAATCAGCGTCTGCAGTTTCTTGCGGAAGATCTTGGCGCCCTGGTCCAGGCCCATGTCGATATTCGGTGTCGCCATATCCGCCATGCCCTTATGCACGGCTTCGAGGATTTCCTTGTCCTCGTTGAAAGCAATGATCGCCCCGTCATTCATCTTTTTTGAGATGTCCTTGTCGTTGGGGTCGGTGTTGCGGTGCTGGAACCAAATGTAGCGGGTGTTGTTTTCGTCCACCGGCGTCAGGAAATTGTAGGAGATGTTGACATAGGTCTTGTCGACAGGGGGCTTGCCGGGCCCACCGGTGCCGACCGGCGTGTAGACCGACATGTTCAGCGCAATGGCCGGAATGCACATTTCATAATGCTGCAAGCGGTCACAGGTGCCTTCGAACCGCACCAGATCCTTGTAATAGGGAGACGGCATCTGGTCGTAGATCCAGCGGGAGACGATGACACCGCGATCCGTCTTCTGAACGTCGAGTGGCTGGTCATCGGTACCGCTGCCGGCAAACGAGGTGACATGCACCCAGGCCACATGACTAGGGTCGAGTAGATTGTCAGCGACCCAAAGATAGTTGCATTCAATAGGCAGTACACCGCCATCGGTATAGCCCCAGTCGGGATTGTCAAAATTCTCGATGGGAAAGATGTCATCCGGGTTAGCCCGCTCGGGGTCGCCCATCCAGATCCACATCAGGCGGTAGCGCTCAACGACGGGATAGGATTTCACGAAAGCCCGGCGGGGGGTCATGCCGCGCTGGGTCGGCGAATCGGTGCACTTTCCGGTGCAGTCGAAAGTCAGGCCATGATAGCCGCAGACGACCTCATCGCCCTCCAGCTTACCCATCGACAGGGGCAGTTTGCGGTGCGGACAGGCATCTTCCAGGGCAACGGGGGAACCGTCCGCCTTGCGAAAGAACACGATGTTTTCGCCCAGCAGCTTCTGTGCTTTCAGGTCGCGTCCAAATTCGTGGCTCCATCCGGCCACATACCAACAGTTCCGCAGAAACATGCGTCGCTCCAAGATCCCGGTTTGAGCGAACTCTATGGATTTTGGCGGCTGTTGACCATCCAGAATCACCGGCCGACGCCTCCGTGAGGTGCAAAACAAATCAGATCAATTGGGAGTTGGGCCCCCATTGGGTGCCCGGAGCCGAAGCTCCGGCGGCGAACGATTAGAGTGGGAATGTCCGCCAGACAGGCTCTTGGGACCAAGCCGTCGCACCAATTAAGTCTCCACGCTCTTGGGGGGTGCTCGAGAAGACAGGAGCCACTGTGTCTGACTCCAATTCATCTCTCAATTGCGAAATCTTGTACTTGACGCAAAAAAACCAAAAAAGAGGAAAAGCCGAATCGACCGTTTCACCCGTCTTCGAAGAGGGTTTTAGCCCTTGTCGGCGGACCGATCGAGGCTGACGGAAACCTCCATGGTCAGCCCGACATCCTCCCAGGCCCGGGCCAAATGGCTTTGCAGCGCCTCCTCGGCGGCATCAGGATCGCGTTCCAATATGGCGTCGTAAATCGACTTATGGGCTAGGTAATTGCGCTCGTTGCGCCCCGGCGCCCGTTTCATCCGCTCCCAATAGGGCCAGAGCCAGGCGCTGTAGGCCTTATGGATGGCGGGAAAAATTGGATTGCCGCCGAGTTCATAAAAGATGCGGTGAAATTCCAAATCGGTTCTGAAGAATTGCAGCGAATCGTTGATCGCCGCCTTGTTGGCCTCCAGCGCCTGCTTCAACAAGGCGATGTCTTCTTTGGTGGCGGTAGTTGCCGCCTCGCGCACCAGTCCGCGCTCAACAAAGATACGGCTTTCATACAAGGACAGCACGCCGCTGGGGTCGGTCAGCATGTTGCGAATGATCGTGTCAGTCGCATTGATGATCGTATCGAAGTCCGGTTTGCGCACCACCGGCCGGAAGCGCGGCTTGGATTCGACCAGGCCTCTGTTGGACAAAGTGGCGATGGCTTCACGGACCACCGTGCGGCTGATGTCGAACTCTTCCATCAACTCCCGTTCGGAAGGGAGCGGCTGCTTGTCTGCCAATTTGCCCGATAGAATGCGCGATTCCAGTTGAGCGACAACGGCATCCGCCGCCCTCAACCGGCTGTCTTCGCGCGCATCCTCAACTTTGCTCATACCAAAAAACAATCACCCAGTTTCTGGCTGAAAAGCGTACACACACAGCGGATCATCCGCAACCGTCAAAGCTTTTTTTGAAAAAAATAACAAATATAGCTAGTTAGAGGAATTTTGATTCCGAGTGTAATCGCAATATGAATACAAGAGGCGGACATTTGGGTTGACAATCCGGCTAAATCTGGCTCGTATGGCCGAGTTTGGTCGAACCAAAATTTGTTTTTGGTAAAACAAAACGGTTCAAACGGCTTGATTTGGTGGTTTGGATCTTCGGGAGAGAGAAATATTTGGCCGAAATTGCGTCCATAGATGTCCGGCATTTTCGTGTGCCGCTGGCGGAAGTTCTGGTGGATGCCAAGCACGGCAGCCACACGCATTTCGAGCTGGTGACGGCAACGATTCGCCTGACCGATGGCAGCGATGGCACCGGCTATACCTATACCGGCGGCGTGGGAGGACTGGCGATCGCCACGATGATCGAGCAGGATCTGGCGCCATTTCTGATCGGCCAGGACGCCACGCAGGTCGAGCATCTCTACGAGGCCATGCAGTGGCACGTGCATTATGTGGCCCGCGGCGGCATCGCCTCCTTTGCCATTTCGGCGCTGGATATTGCCTTGTGGGACCTGCGCGGCAAGTCCACAGGGCAGGCGCTGTGGCAGATGGCCGGCGGTGCGGGAAAAACCTGCCGCGCCTATTGCGGTGGCATTGATCTCAACTTCACCAAGGACAAGCTGCTCGACAGCATTCGCGGCTATCTGGATCGCGGCTTCAACGGCGTGAAAATCAAGATCGGCCAACCCGAATTGACGGATGACCTTGACCGGATCGCCGCGGTGCGCGAGCTGATCGGTCCGGACATCGCCTTCATGGTGGATGCCAATTATTCCATGTCGGTTGCGCAGGCGATTGAGGCGGCCAATGCCTTCAAGCCTTACAATCTCCTCTGGTTTGAAGAGCCGACGATTCCCGACAATTATCGCGGCTTTGCCGAGATCGCTGATGCCACCGGCATGCCGCTGGCGATGGGTGAAAATCTCCACACCATCCATGAGTTTGAATATGCCTTCGATCAGTCGAAGTTGAGCTTCATCCAGCCGGACGCGTCCAACTGTGGGGGCATAACCGGTTTTCTGCAGGTGGCGGAACTGTCGCGCCAACACGGCATACCGGTCTGCAGTCACGGCATGCAGGAACTGCATGTCAGCCTGCTGTCCGGCCAGTCCAACGCAGGATGGCTGGAAGTTCATTCCTTCCCGATCGAACATTACACGCAACGCCCGCTGGTCGTCGAAGACGCCCTGGCCGTTGCGCCGGACGAACCCGGCACTGGGGTGACGTTCGACTGGGCCAAACTTGAAAACAACAACGACCCCGTCAGTCAGAGAGCCGCATGACCATACAGGCCGCCATCTACAAGGGTGACAAGACCTTTGCGATCGAATCCCGCACCGTCAGCCCGCCGGGGCCCGGCGAAGTGCAACTGGATGTCGCCTATTGCGGTGTCTGCGGTACCGATCTGCACATCTATTTGGGGCACATGGATGCCCGCGTCGGCTTTGAGCGCGCCATTGGTCATGAAATGTCCGGTATCATTGCCGCTGTCGGCGATGGCGTTGACGGTCTTGAGGCCGGTCAAAATGTGGTGGTGCGGCCCCTGGCGGCCTGTGGCGATTGCCCGGCCTGCAATGCCGGCCATGATCACATCTGCCACACCTTGAAATTCATCGGTATCGATACGGATGGTGCCTTCCAGGAAAAGTGGAATGTGCCAGCCGATACGATTCATGTGCTGCCTGAGGGTGTCGATCTTGCGCACGCCGCATTGATCGAACCGCTGGCCGTGGCCTGCCATGATATCGAGCGCGGGCAGGTGGCCGAAGGAGAGGATGTCCTGGTGATTGGCGGCGGGCCCATCGGGTTGTTGGTGGCGCTGGTGGCGCGGCATGCCGGCGGCAATGTGATAATCTCGGAAATCAACGAGCACCGTCTCGCCTATGCCGAGCAGTTGGGTTTCAATACCCTGAACCCAAAAAGCGTGGATGTGTCGAAGGCGATCCACGCGAGCACCGGCGGCAAGGGGGCTGATGTGGTCTTCGAAGTTTCGGGCACCCAGCCCGGCGTTGACTTGATGACCGCCGCTGCCGCTACCCGTGGACGCATTGTCATGGTGGCGATCCATGCGACCAAGCCCGATATCGACATGTTCCAGTTCTTCTGGCGTGAGCTGGAGCTGATCGGCGCCCGCGTCTACCGTCCCGAGGATTACGATACGGCGATGAAATTATTGGCCGAGGGTGTCGTCGATTGCGACAGCTTCATCACCGACATTCGGCCCCTGCCGGAAATCCAGCAGGCCTTCGAAATGCTGACCGGCAATCCGCAGGCCATTAAATCGATGATCAAAGTCGGGGAGACCGCCTGATGTCGCTCGCATCCATGTTTGACCTGACTGGCAAAACCGCCCTGGTGACCGGCGCCCGCCGCGGCATTGGTTAC
This sequence comes from Rhizobiaceae bacterium, assembly GCA_013214695.1. Taxonomy (GTDB): domain Bacteria; phylum Pseudomonadota; class Alphaproteobacteria; order Rhizobiales; family Rhizobiaceae; genus Pseudahrensia. The sequence continues at coordinate 16,156 of JABSRX010000081.1, forward strand.
GGCATGGCCGTGGCCCTGGCCGAAGCCGGTGCGGATATCATCGGCGTCAGCGCCTCGCTGGAGGCTTCCGGTTCCGAAATCGAAAAGGCGGTGACCGGGTTTGGCCGCAGCTTTCATGGCTATCAATGCGATTTTTCCGATCGCGACGCCCTGACGGCCTTTGCGGCCCAGGTGCTGAAAGATCATCCAAAGATCGATATTTTGATCAACAACGCCGGCACGATCAAACGCAAGCCGGCGGCCGAGCATGAGGATGCGTTGTGGGACGATGTCATTGAAACCAACCTGTCGTCGCAATTCGTGCTGACCCGCGAAATTGGCCGTTCGATGGTCGAGCGTGGCAGCGGCAAGATCATCTTCACAGCCTCGTTGCTGACCTATCAAGGCGGCATCACCGTGCCGGGCTACGCTGCCTCGAAGGGCGGCGTCGGCCAGTTGACCAAGGCGTTTGCTAACGAATGGGCCGCCAAAGGAGTCAACGTCAACGCCGTGGCGCCGGGCTATATCGATACCGACAACACCGAGGCCTTACGCAACGATCCAGATCGTTCGCGTTCGATCCTCGAGCGCATTCCAGCCAACAGATGGGGCCGTCCGGAAGACTTCGCCGGCGCCGCTGTTTATCTGTCATCCGCCGCGTCCAACTACGTGCACGGCACAATTCTCACTGTCGACGGCGGCTGGATGGGACGCTGACATGTTAGCTGTTGACTGCACATTGTTTTCTGCTCCAGATTTAAATTGGAGAAGGAATAAACCCCTCAAGGTCCGTCTTGGGGACTGAATATGGTTTCGCTGTCAAAAGCTGAAACTATGCAAAGAGCACTATGGGAGGATCATCTATGCTCAAAAAACTGACAACCACACTCATGGCCGGTGCCATGGCTGCAATGGGCGCTGTTTCCGTGGCTTCTGCTGCTGAAACCAACCTGCGCATCCAGACACACTTCTCGCCAGAAACCCTTTCTGGTCAGATGGCTGCAGAGTTCATCGAAGACATCACAGCGATGTCCGGTGGCGAAATTAAGATCGAAATGTTCTACGCTTCTTCCGTTGTGAAGTCGGCTGAGACATTTGATGCTGCCGCAACAGGTATCCTGGACTGTGACATGACCGGTGGTGCTTACCAGACCGGTAAGAACCCTGCGTTCCAGTTCACCGGTGACCTGAACGGTGGTTATGCCAACCCTTACCAGCAGATGGCCTGGTTGCTCCACGGTGGTGGTTATGACGCTTTGAACAAGCTCTACAACCAGCACAACATGGAGTTCATCGGCTGGTGGATTCCTGGCCCAGAATCGCTGTCTTCCACACGTCCAATCCGTGGCGTTGAAGACTTCAAGAACTGGAAGTTCCGTTCACCTCCAGGTGTGATCACCCTGATCTTTAAGAACCTGGGTGCGTCGCCAATCGTGATGGACTTCAACGAGATCTTTACCGCTCTGGAAACAGGCATCATCGACGGTGCTGACGCTGCAAACCTGACCAACAACATCGGTCTGGGTCTGTACGACATCGCCAAGCACACCAACTATCCTGGCTTCCACTCCATGCCGGCTGACCACCTGGCCTGCCGCAAGGACGTCTGGGACGCTATGCCTGACAACCACAAGGCTATCCTGAAGGTTGGCATGCAGGCGCTTGCTCTGAAGAACACCACAATCAACGAAGTCAAGAACGCTCAGAACTCTGTCGCTTTGGCTGAAAAGGGTGTGAACATGTACGAGTGGGCTCCAGAAGAGCTGGCTAAGTACCGTGAAGCTGTTCAGACAGCTTGGGGCGAGTTCGCCACGACCCCAGAAGCCAAAGAGCTGCTGGGTAGCCACCTGGACTTCCTGCGCAGCATCGGCGCTATGAAGTAAGACCCAGGTCTTTGAATCTGCGGTGGGGCTTCGGCCCCGCCGTTTCCATTTGTCGATCTCGGGGAACATCGGCCATCAGCAATGGAACACGGCTGACTCTTCGAAAGTCCCAATCACGCGCTGATTGGCATTTTCGCAGAGCCAGGAAGATGTCTCCGAATTTCATCGGCGCCATCTGAAAAGGGGAGGAAAAACATGGCAGGCGGCACAGTTGACGACACCGGCAGACCGATCGAATGGCTTGTGCCTTTTGGATTTGCGGTGTGCATGGGATGGGTGATTTGGCATATGCCAGCCTATATCCTGGATTTTATTCCACCAGAAAGTGAGAGCCTCTACGCGCAGATCCAGGCGTTGCATGAGACGAAGGAAGTCACTCCGGGATGGCCAGGACTCTTCGGGGGGTTCACTGATCCCATTGACTGGCTCGCTTTGATACTCATTCCGATCCTGTTCGTTTGGGGCATGCTCACAGTGCGTTGCGCACCAATGGAGTTTGAGGATTGGCGTCCTTGGGACCGATTTGCGATCTTCATCGGCCGCGTCACCATGCTGCTGATCATCTCGATGACGATGATCATGCTGTACGAGGTTTTCCTGCGCTATGTGCTGGAAGCGCCAACGCTGTGGGCCAACGAGTTGACCTTGTGGATCGGTGGTTTCGTGTTCCTGTGTGCAGGCCTCTACGGCATGCAGCAGCGCTCTCACATTCGTATTTTCCTGTTGTACGACATCGCGCCGCGCTGGCTGCAGCGGATATTTGACACGATCTCAACACTGCTGCTGGTGATCTTCGCCTTCTTCATGGTGTATGGCAGCTTCCATCAGGTCTTCTACATCAAGTTCTACAAGTGGGAGATGTTCGGTACGGCCTTTGACCCGCCGATTCCCGCGACCATCCAACCGGCGGTGCTGATCATCATGACCCTGGTTGCCCTGCAGTCGGTGGCCAATCTGATTGCCGACTGGAACGCAGAACCAACCATTCATTCGGCAGCCGATGACATCGACGAAGATGAAATTGAAGCCATCAAGCGCAGCGTGGGAGCAAAATAATGGATGTCGGAACCATATCGATCGTCCTGGTCTTTGGACTGATCTTCCTGCTGGCCATTGGCATGCCGCTGGGCTTTGCCTCCGCGGTGCTCGCGCTGCTGGTCATGATCATGAAATTCGAGCCAGCGCTCATCACCGACCCGCTGAGCTTTGGCAGTGGGCTCCTGACCGGGCGACCGGGGACGGGGCCGTTATACATATTAACCCAGAAGATCTTCGATCTGATGACCGAATATGTGCTCATATCAGTCCCCTTATTTATCTTCATGGCGGCCTTGCTGGAGCGCTCCGGCATCGCCAAGGAAATGTACGACTCGCTGGATTTCTGGCTCAGCCGGGTGCGCGGCGGTATCGCCATCGTGACCTCCCTGATGGCGGTTATCCTGGCAGCCATGTCCGGCATCATCGGCGGTGAAGTTGTTCTGCTCGGTCTGATCGCGCTGCCACAGATGCTGCGTCTGGGCTACAACCAGAACCTGGCAATCGGCACGATCTGTGCGTCGGGTTCCCTGGGCACGATGATCCCGCCGTCGATCGTTTTGATCATCTACGGTCTGATCACCGAAACCTCGATCAAGGCCCTGTTTACCGGCGCCTTCGTTCCGGGCTTCATGCTGGCGAGCTTCATCATCATCTATATTCTGGTGCGCACGCGCCTGAACCCGTCTTTGGCGCCTTTGTCCGATCCGGGTCCGGATGATCCTGTCGGCTTCCGCAAAGCATCGATGTTCGGTGCCTTCCTGCAGATCGTGATTTCCGGCCTGGTTGCCGCGCTGCTGTTGCGGGTGATCGTCTATACCCTGACCGGACAAAACGCTGAAATCGATCCGGATGTCGGTCCGATCTTCCTCGGTCAGCCCTATCACATTGGTTACCTGACAGGTGCTCTGGCGATCTCGCTGGCCATCGCTTACCTCGTGTTTGGTAAAGAGCTGCTGGCCGAAGGCTGGAAGCACGGTAAAGGCCTGGTACCGCCGATCACCGTTATCGGTATCGTCATGGGCTCCATCTATGGTGGTGTCACCGGCATCACCGAGGCGGCCGGCATGGGTGCTCTGGCGGTCTTCGTCATCGCCCTGTTGCGCGGTGAGGCCTCCGTGGACCTGCTGTGGGACAGCCTGATGCGCACCCTGCGTTCGACCGGCACCATCATCTGGGTGACCATCGGTGCGGCTGCGCTGGCCGGTGCCTATACCCTGGCGGGCGGTCCATCCTATATCGCTGAGCTGATCGTTGGCGCCGAAATGCCGACCCTGCTGGTGCTGCTGACCATGATGCTGATCTTGCTGTTCATGGGCGCTTTCATGGACTGGGTTGGCATCGTGCTGCTGATCATCCCGGTCTTCCTGCCGATCGTGCGCCGCCTTCCAATCGAGGAAATCGGCTTCATCGGGCAGCTGGAGCCGCAACATGTTGCGGTTTGGTTCGGGGTTCTGTTCTGTATGAACATGCAGGTCAGCTTCCTGTCGCCCCCGTTTGGTCCGGCCGCCTTCTATCTGAAGTCGGTGGCACCGCCACACATCTCGCTGACCGATATCTTCAGGGGCTTCCTGCCGTTCATCTGTCTGCAGTTGCTGGCGCTGACCGTTCTTCTGGTCTGGCCATCAATCGTCACCTTGTTCCTCTAATCGCAAGAAAGGACACGCGACATGCTTTCGCAGTCGCACTTGGATGACTTCAATTCGCAAGGCTATCTGGTCGTTGAAAACCTGATCGACGCGGACAGCCTTGCTGCGATCCGCGCGGAATATGCCTGAAGCAAGATGGTGAAGTCTTCCTGCAGAACTGCGAGGGTCTGTGCGGCGCCTGAAGTCGGTTTGAACTTTGAATTCACGCAAACGCCCAACGGATCCGCGTTTGCCAAGCCGAGGCCGCCTTTAGATGAAAATTGCCAGCGTTGATGTCTTTGTTCTGAAGTCGCCCCTGGATTTCCCTTTCGCCTTTTCCCAGGGCTGGGTGACACAGCGCTCCGCCACCTTGGTGCGCATCACGTCCGACGAAGGTCATGTCGGATGGGGCGAGGCCTTTGCTCAAGGGTTGGAGCCACCGGAAATCGCGGCGGCGGCAATCGAGCATGCGCTGAAGCCGATACTGATCGGCGCCGATGCCCTTTCACCGGCGGTGCTGTGGCAGAACATGTATGTCAAAACCCGCGATTATGGACGCAAGGGTTCGGTGGTCGCGGCGATCAGCGCCGTTGATATTGCGCTCTGGGATATGGCCGGTCAGATCCTCGGCCAGCCGGTGTTCACCCTGCTGGGCGGCGCTCACCGGGCACAGGTCCAACCCTATGCCACCGGCTTCTACCGCCTGGAGGGACAGGGCGAGGTCGACCGCCTGGCCGAAGAAGCCCGCCAGCATAAGGCGGCCGGCTTCAAGGCGATGAAGGTCAAGCTGGGCTTTGGGCTGGACGACGACCTGACCGTCATGGCGGCAATTGTTGATGCCCTGTCGGATCCGTCCATCGAGTTGATGGTCGACACCAACCACGCCTATGGCCGCTCGGAGGCGCTGATCCTCGGCAAGGCTCTGGAGGCGTACAACATGCGCTGGTACGAAGAGCCGGTGGTGCCGGAAGATGTCGAAGGCTATGCCGAACTGCGCCATAAGCTCAGCGTGCCAATTGCTGGCGGCGAAAATGAGCACACGCCGTTTGGCTTCCATGCCTATTTTAAGGCCGGCGCCGTGGATGTGGCCCAGCCGGACATCGCCTCTTGCGGCGGCATCACTGCGGCCCGCGACATTGCGGCGCTGGCCCATGCCGCCGGTGTGGCGGTCAATCCCCATGTCTGGGGCAGCGCCGTCGCTCAGGCGGCCTCGCTGCAATATATCGCGACCCTGCCGACGCCCCATGCATCCTTGTTCGCCAAGCAGCCGTTGCTGGAATACGACCGCTCCGATCACCCGTTCCGTCAGAAGCTGATCAGCAATCCCTGGACGCTGGAAGACGGCATGATCGCCATTCCGGACGGCCCGGGCCTGGGGATCAACGTCAATATGGACGTGGTTGAGGAATACGCCGTCTAGCTGCGCCGCTGAGAGATTCACTTTGCAATCGGGAAAAACCGCCATGGCCAAGATTGAACACGTTGAGATTTGCATGGTGGATCTGGTGCCCAAGGTGAAGCGCACCGACGCCATTCAGTCCTTTGACAGCCAGGAAACACCGCTGGTGCGGATCACCGACAGCGATGGCATGGTCGGCACGGGATACACCTATACGATCGGTCAGGGCGGCCCGGCGATCATGTCCTTGCTGCGCGAAACGCTGATTCCGCAATTGGTCGGACGCGATGCGGAAGACACGGAATCGATCTGGCGGGATCTGCTGTTTTCAACCCACGCCACCTCCGTCGGCGCAATTACATCGCTGGCGCTGGCCGCCATCGACACGGCTTTGTGGGATCTCAAATGCCGACGTGCCGAACTGCCCCTTTTCAAGATGCTGGGCGGCGCGAAATCAAGCGTGCCCTGTTACACCACCGAAGGGGGCTGGTTGCATATTGAGCCAGCCGAGCTGGTTGCCGATGCGCTGGATGCTCAGGCCAAAGGGTTTGCCGGTTCGAAAATCAAGATCGGCAAGCCCCATATGGCACAGGATCGTGCCCGCCTCGCCGCGGTGCGTGACGCGGTGGGGCCCGACTACGAGATCATGGTCGACGCCAATCAGGCATTCAGCCGGGCCGAGGCGACTCGTCGGGCGCGCGTGCTTGAAGAGTTCGACATTGCCTGGTTCGAAGAACCGATGCCGGCCGACAATGTGCTCGAGCACGCTCTGCTGGCCGCCTCGACCAGCGTGCCCATCGCGGTGGGTGAGAGCATGTATTCGATCAGCCAGTTCAAGGATTATCTGACCAGCGGCGGCGCTTCGATCGTTCAGGTCGATGTGGCGCGGATCGGCGGCATCACCCCCTGGATGAAAGTTGCCCATATGGCGGAGGCGTTCGGGGTGCCGGTTTGTCCGCATTTCCTGATGGAACTGCATGTCAGCCTGGTATGCGCGATCCCCAATGCCCCGTGGCTGGAATACATTCCGCAATTGGACACCATCACAAAGACCGGCCTGCGCATTGAACAGGGCCGGGCCCATCCAAGCGACCAGCCGGGGCTGGGCATTGACTGGGATTGGGAGGCGATCAAAGCCGCCGAGATTGACGGGCTGAGCTGGCAGACCCGCTAGGGCCGTTCGCCCGCCAGAAGTTGTGCACTTGTGTCGAAGCCAGGCCCTTCGACGTGCTTTTTTGCAGTTTAGGTCGTAGAGTTCTGCACGAATCGATCTTGAGGGGCCTTTGGGTGGGACCGAATACCCCGATGCGCGCGGCAAATGAGCCAGAGATCGGGCGGTGGGACAACGAGGAGCCATTCATCATGATGCTCGATTGGCAATGCAGGTTGCTTGAACGCTATCGCGGCGAGCTCGCCGATATGGGCCTCGAAGTGGTGCCGTCAACCGACTTTGAGGCGCTGGAAGCGATTGTCCGGCGGATGAACCCGAACAGTAAATGGGAACTGACGCCGCATTTCTCGACACGCGAAAACACCTTCAGCACTCAGGATGCATTCTGGATCGGCGTGTGGGCGCAGGACCGCTGTGTCGGCGTGGTGGCCAGCAAGTTGCAGAGCATCGGCGATGAGGGGCTTGGGTCTTATATCCGACGCTATTGGAACCGAGTCTATCAGGCCGGCTCAACGGTCGATTTCGAATTCGGCGATTGGCAGAAGGACATATTGTCGAACTATAGCGGCGACATCATCTATTCGGGCGAGTTCCGGGTGCATCCCGACTATCAGGGCCGGCACTTCTCCGAGCCGATGGCGATGTTCTTGCGGGTCTATTCATTCCTGCGTTGGGAAAAGGCCAATCTGTTCTACATCTTCATGGAAGATGAAAACGCCCGCCGCGGCAGTCTGGCGTCCCGGGTACAAATGACTATTCAGATACCCGATGCACTAAACTGGCGCGTTCCTCCTTCCCAAGCAAAATCCGACTATTGGCTATGTGGGATGGAACGAGGTCACTACCATGACTTTGTGCGACAATGGGCTGAATCTCAAAAGCAACCTGTGTCGACAGAGTCACGAATTGCGGTAATCCACCCCCGATCTTGAACGGCAGAACCAGTCTTTCGTAAGCCACGCTGAATTTGCGCCCGCGGCGATCGCCGTCGTGGCAGACATATTCGTATGTTGGCTCGCCAAAGCGGTCCAGATCGTAAGCTTCGAGAATTTTTTCCGAGCCGTCGGACTGTGTGAGGTCTTTTTGCCAGGACTGTCCCAGCACTTTGCCGGCGAGTGATTTTTCGCCCTTGAACAATTCCACCGGCAGCTTTGTGCGACGGTCGATCGTCAGCAGCGCCAGATAGTCCGCATGCGCCATGAACTTTTCGCGCAATTCGTTGTCCCGCCAGGCGCGATACATGATCTGCTGACGTGGATCGAGCGCATGTTCAAGATGCGAAAGGGGCAGAGCTTCAGTTTGAAAAGACATAACCTGTATCCGCTGCGTGCTGGAGTTTGGTGACCACAATCGAGTATTCGTTGAAGAACTCGTCACGCTCCTTTTGGGTGAATTCCCATACATTGGTGTGACGGGCGACGCGAAGACACCACAAATCCCACAATTCCTGACATTTGAAATGCTGGGTGACTTCCCACAGATATTGCAGGTCAGAATCGCCGACCTCGACATTGGGTGAATGTCGTGTGCTGGTGTTTGTCAGTTTCCTCGTCATGCAGTTCCCCTCCCTCGTTGGTCTGCTTCCTCAGTCTGGTGACTGGTTGGTTGTCAGTCGCCGCAGTTCCTCTGACAATCGATTGAGAAATTCCCGTCCCGAAATTTGCTCGCCAGTCAGCTTTAATTGCAAATTGACGTTGCTGCGCGCTTGTTCGATGGCAGCATCCACCAAGGTATCGTCGGTGGCCGCGTTTGAAGAGTCAATCTTTGCCGCTGCATTTTGCGCCGCCATGGCTGTGGAAATGTGGGCTTCAAACTGATCCAGGCTGGTGTTCAGGTCCAGATAGCGCGGATCAAAGTCGAGGGCGGCGGCAATGCCGACCATGTGTCTGGTTTTGCGATTGGGATTGGGGTCCGCCTCCAAAGACTGAATGGCCTGGGGGGTCACATCAATCCGCCGGCTCAACTCAGATTGCGTGAGTCCGCGCTTTTCCCGCAGAGTTTTAATGCGCTGTCCAAGTGTGTCCATCGGCGGCGGTCGTTCCTACTATACGATCGATGAAAGTTTAGCCCCAGTGCCGACCTACAAGCAAGATTGAAAGCAATTTGCAGGTCGTGGCGCGTGCGGACCCTTTGACATCGAGGAGCCCAACAACGTCAATTGCGACGGATGCCGGAGTGGTTGATGTTGGTGGGGTTATCCGCGAGGCTGCGGGCCAGGGTCAGGATTTTCCACTTGCACTGAGCGTTGATCAGCTCGTCTTCCGGATCGTCCTCGATCTTGTTCAAAAAGAACTCAATCAGACTGTAGGCATTCTCTTTCTGCATCGGATCGACCAGCAACAGATCGTTCCAGGCCTCCTCGACCTCTTCCCGCAAGTTCCGCAGCTCTTCTGAATCCATGATGTCTTCGGCAGCATGGAGACGCTGGTTGATGTCCTCAAATTCCCAAATCTTCTGCATAGCAACTCACACTTTGGCCATGTCATTCCCCACCGGGGCACGCAGTTGATGGTCGTCGTCTTTCTCGCATTCGCCGGCGTCGCTGAAGCTTTACGCCGCCGCCGATGTGCCCCCCACGACCACATATTCAAGAATACAAATAAATTTGTAGATTACAAATTAAAATGTCTAATGGCAGATTAGTCATTTGTAATGTAAAGATGGTGGTGTGGCGCCGCCCTTACGCGGTAGATAATCGCAATCACCGGCGCCATGGTTTAGACTGGCGCCGTTACCCAGACAGATTCACCATCGAGGTACACCGAATGGCTGGCGGCATTTTTGCAAATTCATGGGACTTCCTTAAAAGCATGCGCAACTCCCGCGAGGAGGATGCGGAGGAGGCGCGGCGCAATCCCTATCTGGCGCAGGCGCTGGCCCGGGAAAAATATGAAGGCCACCGGTTGGCAGTTTTTGCCCGCACGATCGCGCTCGGGTTCCTGTCCATACTCATCGTGATCCTTGTGCCCGAGTGGCATATCCTGCCATATGTCGGCATCATTTTGACGTTCATCGCGATTGGCTGGCTGCAGTTACGCGCCGCCAAGGTCGGCCAGTCCAAGATGGAACTGGTGTTGATATTTGCCGATCTGCTGTTGCTGACCGCGGCTTTCACCTTTCCCAACCCGTTTCATCCCGACGAAATGCCGACCGCGTTTCAGTACCGCTTCGACAACTTCATTTTCTATTTCCTGTTTCTGGCGCTGGGCACTTTGGCCTATTCCTGGCGCACCGTCTGGGCGATGGGTTTCTGGTCCGGTGGGCTGTGGGCCCTGGGTCTGGCCGGCGTCTACTTGTTTGGCCATACCATGCCGGAACTGACGGAAGCATCGAACAAGATCTACGCCGACAACGAGATCCTGCGCTGGGGTCTTGATCCGAATGGCCTGCAGATTGCCGAGCGCATTGAGGAGATTGTGGCGGTCATCATGGTCGGTATCGTGCTGGCGCTGAAGGGCGCTCGCAGCAACCGGTTGCTGATTGAGCAGGCGAGTATTGCCGCTGAGCGCGCCAACCTGTCACGCTATTTTCCCTCCAGCCTGGTCGATACCCTGGCCTCCGCGGAACACGATATTGGCGCGGTGCGCAATCAGGAGGTTGCGGTGCTTTTCACCGATATCGTTGGCTTCACACAGCTTGCCGAACGTACCTCGCCCGAAGAGATCATGGCGCTGCTGCGGGCCTATCATTCCCGCGTCGAGTCGGCCGTGTTCAACAACAATGGCACCTTGGACAAGTATCTCGGAGATGGCGCCATGGCGACTTTCGGGACCCCAGAGGCAGGGCCGGATGATGCCCAGAACGCCCTGAAGGCGGCGCAACAGATTCTCGCCGAGATGGATCAGTTGAACGAATTGAGAAAGGCCGAGGGCAAGGAAACAATCAAGGTCTCGGTGGGCCTGCATTTTGGCACGGTGACGCTGGGGGATGTCGGTTCGGCCCGGCGTCTGGAGTTCACCGTCATCGGCGATACGGTGAATGTGGCCAGCCGGCTGGAGGCCGCCAGCCGCGAGCTCGACTGTTCCTGCGTCGTCAGTGACGAGCTGATGAAGCGGGCCCAACGGGGCGCTGAGAAAGACTCGCGCGCATTGGGTGCGTTTGAGGCCCGCCATGGGGTGCAGTTGCGCGGCCGTCAGACGCCGATTGATGTCTGGACGGTCTAGGCCCTTGTCGCCATACTTGCGATGAAGTTCGGGTAGGGAATGGCATTTGGTGGAGACTTCACTCGCCCAAGACATTGAGGCCGTCTGTGACCTCGCGCTGGCACAGGCCAAAACGACCAGCCGTGTCATCATAGGGATTGCCGGTCCGCCCGCGGCGGGCAAATCGACCCTTGCCGAGGCGGTGGTGCGGAAGCTGAATGCCGATGCCGCAACCGGCGGCCCCACAGCGGCGCTGCTGCCCATGGATGGCTACCATCTGGACAACCGCATTTTGCAAGCGCATGGCACCCTGGCCCGCAAGGGTGCGCCGCATACCTTTGATTCGGTTGGATTTTGCCAGGCCGTGCAGAATCTGGCTGATCAGGCCAGCGACAGTTTTCATCCGCGGTTTGACCGCGACTTGGATCTGGCCATTGCCAATGCCATCTGTATCGAAGCGGAAACGCCGATCGTCGTTGTCGAAGGCAATTATCTGCTGCTGAAGGACGACCCTTGGCAGTCTCTGCGGCATGTCTTCGCCACCTCGGTTTTCATCCGTCCCCCGATGGAGGTGCTGACCGAACGGTTGCACCAGCGCTGGATCGACCATGGCCTGGATCCGCAGGCGGCCCTGGCACGGGCCACGCAAAACGATCTGCCCAACGCACAGCTCGTTATCGAACAGAGCGGCCCGGCAGACCTCTATCTGCAACAGACCTAGGCTTCAGGCCAACAACAGCCCTAGGTGTTGATCGCCTTGGTTTCGAGATAATCGTGCAGGCCGATCGGCCCTGCCTCGCGGCCATTTCCGGACTGTTTGTACCCGCCGAAGGGCACGTCATAATCGGCAGCCGCACCGTTGACATTGACGACACCGGCGCGCAGCTGGCGGCTGACCCGCTTGATGCGCTCCTGATCGGTGGACTGGATGAAGGCCGACAGGCCATAAACCGTGTCGTTGGCGATCTCGACCGCCTCTTCTTCCGTTTCAAATGGCAAAATGGCCAGCACCGGTCCGAACACTTCCTGGCGGGCAATGTTCATGTCGTTGGTGACGTCGGTGAACAGGGTTGGGCGCACGTAATAGCCTTTGTTGAACCCGGCTGGTAGGCCGGGCCCGCCGACGGCGAGGGTTGCGCCATCATCAATGCCGGCCTGGATCAGCGATTGCACATGATCGAACTGCTTCTTGTTGACGACCGGGCCAATGTGGTCGCCTTCCACCAGCGGATCGCCGACAGCTGTGTTCTGGACCACATCGGTCACCAGATCGACGACCTCGTCGTAGACGCTCTTTTCAACCAGCAGCCTGGAGGCGGCATCGCAGGACTGGCCGTTATTGATGAAGCAGGCATCAACGGAAATCTTCGCCGCCTGCGCCAGATCAGCATCGGCAAACAGCAGGTTGGGGGACTTGCCGCCCAGCTCCAACGTCACCCGTTTGATCGTATCGGCAGCCGCCTTGGTGATGGCCTTGCCGGCGCGGGTCGACCCGGTGAATGACACCATGTCGATATCGGGATGGGTGGAAATCGCTTCACCCACTTCCAGACCATCGCCATTGACCAGGTTGAACACGCCGGGCGGGCAGCCGGCATCATCGATGATTTCGGCCAGCATGATCGAGGACAGGGGCGAATATTCGCTGGGCTTCAGCACCATGGTGCAGCCGGCGGCAATTGCCGGGGCGACCTTGATGATGATCTGATTGACCGGCCAGTTCCACGGCGTGATCATGCCGACGACGCCGACCGGCTCGTCGACCAGCGTTGACCCACCGCGCAGCGAGGGACGCTCGAACACATGGTGGCGCAGCGCCTCGATAGCAGCTTCCAGGTGACCCGTGCCAACTGGCATCTGCACTTCGCGCGAGAAGGACAGAGTTGTGCCCATCTCTTCCGGCATGATCTTGACGAATTCCTCGGCCCGCGCCTCATAGGCCTTGATCATCCGTTCCAGCAGGGCAATGCGCTCGTCGATGGTGCTGAATTGCCAGCTGCGGAACGCCTGCTTTGCCGCGTCGACCGCCTTGTCGACATCGGCCTTGGTGCCCATGGCGATGGTGGCGATTTTCTCTTCATTGCCNGGATGGATTACATCAAAATCAGTGCCGCCTTCCGGCGCAACCCATTCACCGTTGATGTAAAATTTCTTGTAGTTTTCCATAATTCTGCATGCCTTGCTTGAGTGCCGGAAAAGACCGGACGGCGTGGGTTTTCAATCNGATTNGAAGTGTACTGAGTTTACCCAGATGGCGCTACTGACGCGGCCATCTTTTATCGTGTCNACGACAATTTGCACCGTCGGTTGCTGCTGGCGGCTTAGCCGACCGCCACCTCATCGAGATACTCGTCCGACACGCCCTCCAGTCGCGGCATCAGTTCCAACAGCTCGGCAGTGTATTCGTGCTGAGGATTGGAGAACAATTGTTCGGTATCGGCGACTTCCAGCAACTTGCCGTGACGCAGAACGCCGACCCGGTCACACATCTGGCGGACAACCGGCAAATCATGGCTGATGAACAACATGGTCAGGCCGAGAAACTCCTGTAGGTCTTTCAGGATGTTCAAGATCTGCGCCTGAATGGAGACGTCCAACGCCGATGTCGGCTCGTCGCAGATCAGGAATTTTGGCTGTGTCGACAGGGCCCGGGCAATCGAGATGCGCTGCCGTTGCCCGCCGGAAAACTCGTGCGGATATTTCAGGCCGGCTTCAGCGCCCAACCCGACCCGGTCGAGCAGCTCATTGACCCGGTCCTTCAGATCCTGGCCGCTCAACAGGCCATGGTGGCGGGCCGGTTCGGCGATGATCTGATCGACACGCATGCGCGGGTTGAGGCTCGAAAACGGATCCTGAAAGATCATCTGGATCTGTTTGCGGAAGTCGTCGGGCAGCCCATTTGGTCCAGAGGTCACGTCTTTACCCTCATAGTGCACGCTGCCGCCATTGACCTGGTATATGCCTGAAATCATCCGCGCCACGGTCGATTTACCCGAGCCACTTTCGCCGACCAGGCCGAAAACTTCGCCGGGCTTGATGTCGAAGCTGATTTGGTCAACCGCGGTAAACGGCTTGCGGTTCGGCCGGAAGATCGACGGGCCCTTGCCGAAAACCTTGGTCAGACCTTCCACCTTGATCAGCGGTTCATCGGTGTTGTGTTCGCTCTTTGGCCAATTTCGGGCCAGGTCTTCGATTTCAAAGGTCGTCGAGCGGCCGCCATAGGAGAGTTGCGGAAACCGATGCAGTTTGCGGGTGGGTCGCGGCACGGCGGCGATCAGCGATTTCGTGTAAGGATGATTGGGTTGGCCGAGAACCTGGGCCGTGGGGCCGGATTCCATCACTTCGCCCTGATACATGACGGTCACGTTGTCGGTGGTGTCGGCGATGACGCCCATATCGTGGGTGATCAAAATGACGCCGACCTGCCGTTCGACGGCCAATTCCTTGATCAGATCAAGGATCTGCGCCTGGATCGACACGTCCAACGCCGTGGTCGGCTCATCGGCGATGATCACGTCGGGCTCGGAACACAGCGCAAGGGCAATCACCACGCGCTGACGCATGCCGCCGGAAAACTGGTGCGGATACTGGTCGACGCGGTTTTCCGGGTCGGGAATGCCGACCCGGTCGATCAGCTCGACAGCGCGCGCATTGGACTGCTCGCGGCTGAGATCCAGATGCTCGCGGATGGTTTCCACCAATTGCTGGCGCACGGTGAACAGCGGGTTCAGCGAGGTCAACGGGTCCTGAAAGATCATTGAGATCTTTTTGCCGCGCAGCCCCTGCATGGCCTCGGCATCCAGTCCGGATATCGCTTCGCCGCGAAACCGGATCGTGCCGCCGGCAATGCGCCCGGGCCGTTCCAGCAGGCCCATGATCGCCGCACCGATGGTCGATTTGCCGGCGCCGGATTCGCCAACAAGGCCGTGAATTTCGCCGGGTTCGATGGTCAGGTTCGCCTTGTCCACCGCGGTGAACAGCTGGCGCCGGGACGGAAATTCCACGGTGAGATCTTCAATGTTCAGCAGACCCATAAAGGCAACCTCAAAGCGCGTTTTTGACAGGAGTGGCGGGACCAGGTGGTTGGATTTGATCATGGTGCTGAGGGCGCAGAGGGTCAAGGCGCAGCAGCAAGTTGTGCCGAAAAAGTGCAGCCAGTGGCCGCATTGAGAGCGATCCGACCAAAATCACCGTAGTAATCGGGATTTCAATGGCCACAAATTTCCAATAAGAACGCTGCAATTCCACATTCAGACCAAAGTGGGTTCACCGATGCGCCTCAAACACTGCCACAACTTTCAAGACTTCCGGACGCTGGCCCGCAAACGCCTGCCGGGCCCGATCTTCAACTATATTGATGGCGCGGCCGATGACGAGGTGACCTATCGCCGGAACACGGCAGCGTTTGATGATGTCGATCTCGTGCCCAACGTGCTGGCCGGTGTGAAGGACATCGACATGTCGGTGACTGTCATGGGGCAGAAGCTCGACATGCCGATCTATTGCTCGCCAACCGCTTTGCAGCGGCTGTTCCACCATCAGGGCGAACGGGCGGTGGCTGCCGCGGCGGCAAAATATGGCACCATGTTCGGCGTGTCCTCGCTCGGCACAGTCAGCCTCGAAGAGGTCCGCAAGGCGCACAGCAATCCGCAGGTCTACCAGTTCTATTTTCACAAGGACCGGGGCCTCAACAAGGCGATGATGGAACGGGCCAAGGAGTCCGGTATCGATGTGATGATGCTGACCGTCGACAGCATCACCGGCGGCAACCGGGAACGCGACAAGCGTACCGGGTTCTCCATTCCGTTCCAGCTGACACCGCGCGGCATTCTCGAATTCATGATCAAGCCGGCCTGGGGCATCAACTACGTGACCCATGAATCGTTCAAGCTGCCGCAGCTTGATGACCATGTCGACATGAGCGGTGGCGCCGTATCGATTGGACGCTATTTCACCGACATGCTGGACCCGAGCATGGACTGGGACGATGTTGCCGAAATGGTCAAGCTCTGGGACGGGCAGTTCTGCCTGAAGGGCATCATGTCAGTGGAGGACGCCAAACGTGCGATCGACATCGGTTGCACCGGTATCATTCTGTCCAACCACGGTGGGCGCCAGCTAGATGGCTCGCGCACTGCGTTTGATCAGCTGGCCGAAATCGTCGATGCGGTGGGGGATCAGATCGATGTCATCATGGATGGCGGGATCCAACGTGGCACCCACATCCTCAAGGCTCTGTCGCTGGGCGCCAAGGCGGTCGGCGGTGGGCGCTTCTATCTCTACGCCTTGGCCGCTGCCGGTCAGCCGGGCGTCGAGCGGGCGCTCGAGCTGATGCGGACCGAAATCGAGCGCGACATGCGCCTGATGGGATGCCGCAGCGTGGCGGATCTGTCCGTGTCCAATCTGCGCTTTCGCTAAGATCCAATAACGATCAGCTGCTGGCTTCGATTTCCAGACGCAGGGCGCGTTCCTCGTCGACGACTTCCTGCGGAAACTGGCTCATGAAGCAGCAGCACACACCCTGATCGATCATCGTACGCGGACCGTTGGGGTGGGCAATGTGCTTGTAAACGCCATGGCTGTGCCCGTGATGATGATGGCCGTGGCCGTGGTCATGCCCGTGGCTGTGACCATGACTGTGGCTATGCCCGTGGTCGTGTGAGTGGTCGTGCGAATGGTCATGATCGTGATCGTGGGCATCGCCGGATTCATCGTCCAGCGGATCACGGAATTCGGCATGGTGGTGGTGCACGTCCACTTCACCCTTGGCGAGGCGTTCATTGAAGGACGCCATCAGATCGACGCTGTCTTCCATCTTGCCGCTCTGGGCTTCGACAATGCGCTCCACGAAAGTGTCGATGACGTGGTCCTGATCGGACAGGTAGTGGGCCTTGTAGAAAGCGATATCGGGCTGCGTCGCCGCCACCCGGTCGACATAATTGTAGATCCGGTCGATCAGCTTGCCCGAAAACAGGAAGTAGGGAGCGACTACGATTTTCTTGAAGCCGAGTTTGACGGCCATTTCCAGACCGCGTCCAACGGAGGGGAAGGTGACGCCGGAATAGACAATCTCCGACCAGCCGAACCCCAGATTCTCGGTGACGATGCGGGTCAGCCGGGCGGCTTCCGCATTGGCCAGCGTGTCGGATGTGCCGCGGCCAACAACCACCAGCATGGTGTCGTAGAGATCGCCGTCGTGGACATGGTCCATGCCGAGCGCTTCCAGAATACGCGCTTCAAAGGCGGCGATCATCTGCGGATGCAGGCCGAGTTCGCGGCCATATTTGACCGTCAGGCCCGGATTCTTTTCCTGATAGGTGGTGAGCACCGAGGGAATGTCGTTCTTGGCGTGGGTTGCGGCAAACAACATGCCGGGCACGGCGACGATCTCGGTCACACCGGCATCGCGCAGGGCGTTCAGGCCCATGTGAATGTTGGGGGCTGAATATTCCAGGAAACCGTATTCGACTGGCGTGTCGGGATAGCGGGCGCGCAGCCCCTTCGCCAGAAGGGCAAATTCCTCCTCAGCGGACTTTGCCCGGCTGCCATGGCCACAAATCATAATCCCGGTTTTCGACATTGTCTGATTTCCTAGTTGTGAGAACACTGGATGAATCGGCGCTCCAGATCGTGCGCACGTTTCCCCTGTCAATGAGTTACCGTGACTACCACGCTGTGGAGCAAATGCCAGCCCATTGCCGACATTCGGGTGTCGGTCGCTTGTGAATCATTGTCGCAGAACAGGTTCTGGCTGTGATTTGCGCGCTGATGCAAACGTGATTGATCCTGAAACACTGTGATGTCCGGTTAGAGCGCCCTTGATGTAGGCTGGGGACCAAGAGCTCACATTCAACATGCGAAAGGCTGCTGCCATGGTACTTTCCAACGTCTTCAGAATATTTGCCGTCGCCGTGATGGCGTTCGGCCTGTTGCTGACGGTAGGCCCGGTGCGCGCCGCGGCCGCCGAACCTCTTCCAGACTACGTAATTGAAAAGTTCGGTCAGCCACCGGCAATTCCGGAGGGGGCTTTGTCGGAAGATCTGCAAAGAGCGGTGCGTGTGGCCTTTATCGACAGCATGGTCAACCGGGTTTGGGGACGCGATCAATCGGTCGCCTTGGGGGAGATCGTTGATGCCAAGGACCCGAGGTTGGTGTGGATCATCAGCGATCTGATGCGGTTTGCCTCCGGGCAGGGATTGAATGCCGAACTGGCCGGCGCTGCGGCCAAGCTGCTGGGTAAGGAACTGGGTGCGCAGGATCACTGGGGCGGTGTGACCGACCATCTGATTGCCTGGGACATTCCGGCACCGCCCGACTATTTGCGGGCCAAGCGGGCCATTTTCACCAGCATCGTTCCGGGCTGGGAAAAGATTTTTGTCGAGGGTGACATCGACTGGCGCCTGGTGTCCTGGGGCGGCGTGCTGATCGATGACCGCGCCTATGACACGACAGACGAGAGATGCAATTGCATTCCAGCCGCCGACAATCCACCGGTGAGCAGCGCCGAAGAGGCGACCTGGCTGAAGGATTCAGACATCGTCTTCGGCATCGAGGTGAATGGCGAAGCCCGGGCCTATCCACGTCGCATCATGGAAGTGCGCGAGATGGTCAATGATACGCTGGGCGGGCGTCACCTTGGCATTCCCTACTGCACATTGTGCGGCGCGGCGCAGGCCTATTTTACCGATCAGTTGCCGCAAGGCATTGAGCGTCCGGTGTTGCGTACATCCGGGCTGCTGATCCGGTCCAACAAGGTCATGTATGACATCACCAGCCATTCGGTTTTCGATACATTTCTGGGCAACGCCGTTACCGGGCCGTTGGCGGCAAAGGGGTTGAAGCTGAAACAGGCGAGTGTCGTGACGACCGACTGGGGCCGCTGGAAGAAAGCTCATCCCAACACGACAGTACTGGTCGAAGCGCTGGCGCTGGGGCGTGATTTTGATTTCCGCAACAACCGCGATGCCAATGGCCCGATCTTCCCGGTCGGCGATGTCGATCCGCGCCTGCCGGTGCATGAGGACATTATCGGGGTGGTCACAGCTTCAGGCAAACCCATCGCCTTCCAGCGCAGCAAGGCCATGGCGGCGCTGCTTGGCGGCAATGAGGTGGTCTACGAGAACATCCGGCTTAAGCTGGTTGGCGGTGGCGTCAAAGCCGTGGGGATGGATGGATCCGATCTCGGCAGCCACCAGGCCTTCTGGTTCGCCTGGTCACAGTTTCATCCCAAGACCGAGCTTTGGTCGGGATAACGCAAGGCGGAGACATTGATCCGCCCCCAGTGGGAGATATGGATCCACTGATCGGTTTTGGCGTCCTGCACCTGCCAACCGGTGTCGTCCAACCGCATTGCCGCCGGGTGGATCAGTTGCTCATCAGGCGAGGCAAATCGCAACCGAACTTTGGTGCGGGCCCGAACGGCCATCGACAGGGCCTTGGTTCGCGGATCGTCCTCGCCATCTGACAGCTCGGTTGTGAAGCGTGCGCGGGTTTCCTGGGCGATCAGGCGTGAACGATCCGGCAGGCTCTCGATCAGTTTGGTGCAGGCGCGCTGGGCCGCCTGCTCGAGACCCAGGGCAGTCACCATCGGGTTTTTCGCCGACAGGATCAGTCCAAGCGCTTCCGCTTCTTCCTGGGCCAGACCGGTCAACCGCGTGCGGTAGTTGAAGCCCAGTTCGATGCCGCCGCGATTGCCCTGAAAGACGATGATCGGCAGTCCCGCCTCGGTCATGGCATCGACATCACGCAAGATTGTGCGCGGCGTCACCTCGAGTTCTTCAGCCAGTTGAACGGATGTTTGCCGTCCTCGGTTTTGCAGCAGGAGCAAAATCTGAAGCAGTCGAGCAGCGCGCATGAGGCCTCTCCAAACATGACAGTAGTCGTCATATTAGCTGATGTAAGACGGGGCAGGTCAAGGAGGGCCTGTTTGTGAAAATATATGAAACATTCATTGAAATCGCGGCATCCGAATCGGAGGTCTGGCAGGTGCTGACCGAAGTAATGCCGGCCGATCCCGTCCCGTTTGGTATTCAGCGGATCGAAGGCGATATTCGCGCTGGTGGCCGATTGAAATTGTGGTCCGAAGTGGATCCCAAACGGGCTTTCTCGCTGAAGGTTGCGCAGTTTGACGCGCCGCGCACAATGGTCTGGAAAGGCGGCATGCCGTTTGGCCTGTTCACGGGAACCCGGACGTTTTCGCTGGCGCCATCGGGAGACGGCACGCGGTTTGAAATGCGCGAAGTGTTTGATGGCCCCCTGTCATCGGTGATTGTCAAATCCATCCCGGATCTGACGCCGAGTTTTGAGAAATTTGCGCAGACGCTGAAACGAAAGGCAGAGAAAGATGAATGACATCACCTACGGCTCGGGAACCCAAGAGGACCCATGGATTTTGAAGACGCCACCGCTGACGTCGGAGTTTCAGGTCTGGAAAGACGAGACCACGTCGCCTTCCGCGCTGGTTGTGCAGGTCGGTAAGACCCAGCTCTCCTACCAGCTGCGCGCACTGGAAGACGCCCATGACATGCTGAAATCGCATGGCGACTGGATGCCGCTTGGCAATGCCGATGAGGGCAAGCCAACCAAGGAGGGCACGCTGGAAGACTGGGCCCGCTCGGCGAGCAACCCGGTTGGCGGTTACTACGGTCTGCGCAAGGGCTATCGGGGACGGTTTGCCAATTATGTGTCGCCGGTACTCGAGCTGCTGGGCCTGGTCGAGCTGGAGCACAATTCGCGCAACAACCGGGTTCGGGCAAAATAGCGTCAACTTTGGCCGAGTTTGACTAAGAAGGCTTTGTGAAGTTCGGCGATTTGTGGCCCGGCTTCCGCGAGGATGGAGTGTTTCAGGTCCTTGAGAATGACCAGTTCCGAGTTCGGCAGGGCGGCGTCGATGAGCTTGTTCAGACGTGGATTGCAGCCGCCGTCAAACTCGCCGGTGATGATGAGTGAAGGATGCGTCACCTCATGCAGCCAGGGCATCATTTCGATGCCGGCATAGATGCGGAAGACATTCATGAACACGTCGGGGTCGGTGCTGATCACCTGTTGAAGGCGGCGTTCGACCAGGTCGGGATTGGCGGCGATGAATCCGTCGGTGAACCAGCGATCGGTGAGGGTGGCAAGCACGTTTTCAATGCCCTTATCCTCCATCGCATGGACAACGCCCCAGACCTTGGCGCTGTCCTCCTCGGTGCGCCCGGCGGCGGTGGAAAACAGCCCCAATGACAGGACCCGGTCAGGATAGGCGCGCGCATAGGCAGGGCCGATCATGCCGCCGAGCGAATGGCCGGCCACATGCCATGCGTCGATGTCGAGACGCGCCCGCAGCGCTTCCAGATCGACAACCAGGGCATCGAGCCCGAATTCGTCGTGCGGCAGAGGGCTCTCGCCATGGCCGCGCAGGTCATAGGTGATGATTGTGAAGTGCTCGGTCAGATGCGGTGTGATGAAGCGCCATGCGTCCCGGGCCGCACCGATGCCATGCACCAGAACGAGCGGTGGGCCGTTGCCCTCAACCGTGTAGGCGCAGTCAATGGCTACGATATCCGTGCTGCTCTCGCCGCCGCCGTCGCCGCCGCTCATGCTGCTTCTCCGTGGGTTCGATTGGTGAAATGCGGCATCACCTCTTCTGCAATGGCCTGCATGTTGTCGAGGGTTTCCTGATTGGCGGGGCCGATGTTCTGGCTCAGGATGATCTGGTCGACTCCGGCCTCGGCATAGATGCCCAGCTGATCGACAAATTCATCGCGGGTGCAAATCAAAAGATTGGTTTCCAGCTCCTCCATCGTTTGCTGGCGCGGCAGCGGCGCGATGGCGCCGGAATGGACCTGGCCGGGACCGGTGAAGACATTGTCGAACAGGGCATAATAGTCGTGCGCCTGGGCGACCTTTTGCCATTTGTCCTGCTCGTTTTTAGCCAGCCAGCAAACCCGCGACAGGCTCAGGGTCAGTTCTTCACCGGCGGTGCCCAACTCGTCCTTGGCCTTGTGGAACGCGCCGACCTGCTCGAGCATCTTTTCGTTCGAGCTCATCAGCGGTGTGGTCTGGATGTGAAAGCTGCGCAAGGTGGAATGATAGATCGCCGGCGGCGCCAGTGCTGCCATCATGATCGGCACCTTGCGCACCGGGCGCGGCATGACGGTCAATTCGTCGAAATTGTAGTAGTCCCCGCGCCAGCTGACATTCTCTCTTTCCAGCAGAGCTTGCAGGACATTCAGGCTTTCATCAAATTTCTCGCGGCTCTGCTCGATCGGCGCGCCCATGCGCTCCATTTCAACGGCAAAAGCGCCGCGCCCGACCCCCAGCATCAGCCGTTGATCGGTGAGGATATCGGTCATCACCACTTCACCAGCATAGGTGCGCATGTCGTGCAGCGGCAGTTGCACCACCGATGTCATGATGTCGAGATTTTCGGTTTCGGCCGCGACCTTGACCGCCATCTGCAGCGGGGCAGGGGTCAGCAGGATGTTGATCAAATGGTGCTCGGGTATCGACACGGACGCATAGCCCAGACGATCGGCCTGCCGCGCCTGGTCCAGCATATCGGCAAACAGGCGATCGCCCCCGTAGCTGGTGTCGGGGTAATAGGCCGAGAGGAAGTGATTGAATTCCATGCGCGTGGCTCCCATGTCGTCGACGAAATATGACCAAGGGTCGCCGCGCTGTAAATCACTCATTTCAGAGGGGCATGTGGTCCGGATCAGAAATGTTGGCTGGTGTCGTTTCGGCTGATGCGTTGGTAGCTGTTAGGCCGTATGATCGCACAGACGGGTCGAGCTATCGGGAACCAAACACATGAGCATCGAAATCTGGTTCGAGTTTGCCAGCACCTATTCCTATCTGACCGTGTCCCGTGCGGAGGCACTGCTGCGGCACCATCTGGTTGATTTCGTCTGGCGCCCCTTTCTGCTGGGCCCGACATTTCGCGACAAGGGCTGGGAGACTTCGCCGTTCATTCTGGACCCGGTGAAGGGCGCCTATATGTGGCGTGACATGGAGCGCC
>JABSRX010000082.1 GCA_013214695.1 Rhizobiaceae bacterium
TAGAACTCGCCCTTCAATTTCTCGCAAACCCTTGGAAACTATGGGAAACTGGTGAAATCACCCTGCGTAGAACAGTGCTTAGACTAGCCTTTAAAGACCGTCTGCAATACCACCTAAATAAGGGAGCCAGAACTCCTGATTTATCGTTACCTTTCAAAGCTTTAAAGGGTAATTTCACTCAGGAAGTCTGTTTTGGTGCCCAGGAGAGGACTCGAACCTCCACTTCCATACAGAAACTAGCACCTGAAGCTAGCGCGTCTACCAGTTCCGCCACCTGGGCAACGAGAGGCGGTTTAGGCACATGTCAGCGGCGTGTCAATTGCAAAGTGACATTGTTTTCCAATGAATTCGAAGATCGGTGTGTCGAGGCCATTTATCTGGTGTGAATGGGGGCTCCAAGGCTTTCGTCAGACAGCAAATGAGGCTAGTTAACAGTCAAATTGCCAAATCACGTCTGGATCGGAGCCAATCCATGTCGAACAACAATCAGAAACTCATCACCGTTTTCGGTGGATCCGGATTTATCGGACGCCATGTGGTGCGGGAGTTAGCTGCCAAAGGCTATCGAATTCGCGTCGCCTGCCGTCGTCCGGATTTGGCTGGACACCTGCAGCCATTGGGCAATGTTGGGCAGATTCACTGCATGCAGGCCAATTTGCGCTACCGCTGGTCTGTCGACCGCGCCGTGGAAGGCGCGGATTGTGTCGTCAATCTGGTTGGCATACTCGCCGAGAGCGGCAAGCAGTCGTTTGATAGTCTGCAGGCCCGCGGCGCGGGCTGGGTGGCGGAAGCTGCTTCCGCCAATGGCGCCAAGATGGTGCAAATGTCGGCGATCGGCGCCGATTCAGATTCCGCCGCGGATTACGCCCGCACCAAAGCGGAAGGCGAAGCGCTGGTCCGCGCAGCAGCGCCTGATGCGATCATTCTGCGGCCCTCGATCGTGTTTGGGCCTGAAGATGAGTTCTTCAACCGTTTTGCTGCGATGGCCCGGATTTCGCCGGTTTTGCCAATGATCGGTGGAGGCGAAACGAAATTCCAGCCGGTTTATGTCGGTGATGTTGCCAAAGCAGTGGCCAAAGCCGTTGAGGGTGAGCTTGAGCCGGGCAGCACATGGGAACTGGGCGGACCAGAAACCCTGTCCTTCAAGGAATGCATGGAACGTATGCTGGAAGTGGTTGGTCGCCAGCGACTGTTGGCCTCGATGCCGTTTGCGATTGCCAACATGATTGGTCAGTTCGCTCAATATCTGCCCAATGCGCCGATCACACCGGATCAGGTTGAGATGATGAAAACGGACAACGTCGTTTCTCAATCGGCCGTCGATGCCGGCAAGACGCTGGCCGGAATGGATATTGCTGCAGCGCCACTGATGTCGATTCTGCCACGTTACCTGGTGCGTTTCCGCAAACACGGCCAATTTGAAGCCAATCGTGGATTGTGACGCCGACGCAGCGTAAACCGATGTATCCTTGCAACAGGTGGCATAAATAGCCCATCACGATAGCAATAAAGTGATGGAAATCAGTCACTCACGCAATTGCATAGTAAGCTTTTGCTGGTAAACCATTTCTGGGGACTTAGCCCAGGCGACGAATCGCCTGGATAATCTTGTGTGAAATGGGTTGCCGCCGCCATGCGCAAAATACTTGCCATTATTCTCGCCTCTACATTCCTGTCTACTTCACCGGTCGTGGTGAATAGTGGACCGGCCGAGGCCCAGTCTCTCTTTGAAGTGCTTTTTCCAAAAGCTGCTGAACGCCGTCGCAAGCGCAAGGAAGCGCAGCTGCAGCGTGAACGCCAGGAGCGGGCCCGCGAAAGATTGCGGCGTGGCGGAGGCGTTCGCATAAAGGCGCCGACTTTCAAAACCTATGTGCCGACCAAGCTGCCCGCCATTCAGCTCGCTTCTCTGGCTCCGGTGTTTTCCGCCCACGAGGAAAAACTCCTGCTGGCAAAAACCGGGCCCGTTGAACCAGTAATCGAACAGACGGTGCCTTCCACCGCAGCCATTGAGGCCCCTGAAGCTGCAGATCCGCAGATTACCAATTCCACGTCGAACGAAGGTGCCCTTGTCACGGACGACACACCAGTTGAACAGGTTGCAGAATCCAACCTGCCTCTGTCTTCTGACACCAATCTGTCGGTTGTTGCCGAAAACGGTGTTGAAGATGCAGAAACGGTTGCGCCAACATTGGCATCCCAGACTGTCGAAGTGCCAACTGACGATGCCGGATCCGATGCGGTTAGGTTGAGCTCAGGCTTTGATCAACTGGCATCGATCCAGCTGCGGGCCCGCAAGTCGCTCGGCAAAGCCGTCGTTGCCCATTACACCGAGGCCCCTGAATTCATCTGGATCGACGAAAAAGGTGAGATGAATGATAAGGCGCGCGGGGTTCTGCGTGTTCTGGCCGAGGCCGATACTTATGGCCTGCGCATGGAAGACTATGCGTTGCCAGTCATGGTTGTCGGCGATGATGCCACCGAGTCGGATCTGCTGCGGGCGTCGATGAAATTCGAATTTTCCATGACAGCGGCAGCATTGCGTTACATGTCAGATGCGCGCAACGGCGTGGTCGATCCAAACCGGATCAGTGGCTATCACGACTTTTCCGAGCTGAGTGCTGATTATGAAGCACTTTTGAAATCTGTCCGGTCTGAAGATGACGCGGCAGCCTTCATGCTGAGCCAGCACCCGCAGGAAGAGGTGTTTGACGCCCTGCGCAAGGAACTGGCGGAATTGCGGGAAACCGCTGTTGGTTACGACTCGATCGAAATCAAACCAAAGACTTTCATTCGGCCTGGTCAGACCAATGACCAGTTGGCTAATATTGTCGAAAGCGTGCGGCGCAAGGCGTCTGACGAGCTGTTGGCGGACCACTTCGATGTCTTCGCCGTGACCCATAAAGACGGTCTGTACACAGATGCCGTTGTCGCCATGATCAAGGATTTCCAGGGGTCGGAAGGCTTGAAGAAAGACGGCATCATCGGCCGCAACACGATTGCCAAAATGAAGGCGGATGATCCCAATGTCCGCCTCAACAAGGTGCTCTATGCCATGGAGCGTTTGCGCTGGCATCCGGACAAACTGGGCAACACCCATGTGTTCATCAACCAGCCGGCCTACCGTGCCAGCTATATGGTGGATGGACAGCCTGAGCTTTCAATGCGGGCCATCGTTGGCAAACGGTCGAACCAGACCAACTTCTTCTATGACGAGATTGAGTATGTGGAATACAATCCTTACTGGGGTGTGCCGCAGTCGATCCTGGTCAACGAAATGTTGCCTAAGCTGATCAACAATCCGTCTTATCTGGACAATTTGGGCTATGAGGTGACGAACCAGAGCGGCCGCCGAATTTCTTCGAGCAGCGTCGACTGGTGGAGTGTGGGCAGGACCTTCCCATACAACGTTCGCCAACCCCCTGGACGTAAAAACGCTTTGGGTGAGCTGAAAATCATGTTCCCCAACAAGCATTCCATCTACATGCACGACACACCGGCCAAGAGCCTGTTTGGTCGCAATGAGCGCGCGTTCAGCCATGGTTGTGTCCGCCTTGCTGATCCACGCGGCATGGCTGCTGCGGTGCTTGGATCAGACGTCAATCACGTCGCGTCGAAACTGGCGGGTGGGCGCAATAAAAAGCAGAATCTGGAAGTGAAGATCCCTGTTTATGTTGCTTATTTCACCGCCTGGCCAGACGAGAACGGCCATGTCAAATTCTACAACGACATGTATGGCCGCGATAACGCTCTGTCCAAAGCCATGAAGGCCGAGGCCGCAGCGCGCGACGAGGGCCGAGAGGTCTAGTCCTTTCATTTACATTCTTGATCAGCGAGGGCGATGGCTCCTCGCTGATCTGTTTCGCTTGACTTTATCTGAAGCGGGGCCGATAGAGCGGCTTGCGCCCATCAGCGCTGCACAGGGCAGCGGGGCAGCACGCTTTGTGCAGAGGCCGTTTTGACCGACAAAAAAAACCAGACCAAACCCGACACAAGCGTGGCGCGGGAAAATCCCTTCATGCAACTTGGCTTGTCCGCCAAGGTGGTGCGTCCGCTTGCCGTGCTGGGCATTGCCGAACCAACGCCGATCCAAAAACAGGCAATTCCTTTTGTGCTGGAAGGCCATGATGTCATGGGGCTGGCTCAGACCGGTACCGGAAAAACCGCCGCTTTTGGTCTTCCGCTGGTCCAACGGCTGCTGGACGAGAATCTGCGGCCCGACCCAAAGACGGCACGCTGTTTGGTCTTGGCGCCGACCCGTGAACTGGTTCAGCAGATCGCCGAAAACCTGCGCAAATACGTCAAGAAAACACCGATCTGGGTTAGTTCCGTCGTCGGTGGTCAGGCCATCGGGCCGCAGATCAAACATCTGCTGCGCGGCACTGACATATTGGTTGCAACCCCGGGGCGCTTGCTTGATCTGGTTGACCGCAATGCGATTCAGCTTGATCAGGCGCGGTATCTGGTGCTCGACGAAGCCGACCAGATGCTGGATCTGGGGTTCATTCATGATTTGCGCAAGATTGCCAAACTGCTGGCGACGCCACGCCAGACACTGTTGTTCTCCGCCACCATGCCACCCTTAGTGGAAGAGATTTCAAAGACCTATCTGACGCAACCCAAGCGCGTCGAAGTGGCTCCACCTGGCAAAGCGGCAGACAAGATCAAGCAAAGCCTGTATTTCGTTCACGCGCGCGGCAAGGCAGATCTGCTGCGCACGCTTTTGGCCGAGCGGGAAGGCGATCTCTCTCTCGTGTTTGCCCGGACCAAGCATGGCGCCGAGAAGTTGATGAAAACCCTGGTGGCGCACGGCTTTGCTGCTGCCTCCATTCACGGCAACAAAAGCCAAGGGCAGCGGGATCGCGCGCTAAAGGCTTTCAAGTCTGGTGAGGTCCGCATCCTCGTCGCAACAGATGTTGCTGCCCGGGGGATCGATATCCCCGGTGTGACGCATGTCTACAATTTCAACCTGCCGGAAGTGCCAGAGAACTATGTGCACCGTATTGGCCGGACCGCACGTGCGGGACGTGACGGCGCTGCCGTGGCTTTTTGCGCGCCGGAAGAGCGCAAACTGCTGCGCCAGGTCGAGCGCTTGATGGGGATCGATATCCCCGTCGCCGGTGATGACGGTAGTGATCCCGAATCCTATTCAAAAGAGCCCACCAAGCGTGGCAAGAAAGGGGCTGGTGGCAACCGCAACGCCGATGGCTCCTTGAAGAAAAAGCGCCGCCCCAATCGGGCCAGCAATGCCGGTGGCAAGGGCAACAGTGCCAAACCGGCCCGCCCCAAACCCAATGCCAAGCCCAACGCCAAGCCAAAGCCCAAGCCGAAACCAAAAGCCGCTGGTCGTCCCGGCAAAAACCGCCGCCGCGGCGGACGGGGAAGGGCGCCCTCCAATTAGGCTGGCGCTACATGCGCCATTTGATCGAGCATCCCGCAGAGGCAATTTGGTCTTGTGGACCGTCTCCGGTTTCGGCGATCAGCCGCATTGCGTCCAGCAGATCGGGTGACCGATTGGCGATTTGATCGGCGCTGGCGCCGGGCCGGCAGTCGTCCAGGCGCCCGCGATATTGCAGTTTGAGCGCGCCGTTATAGGCAAAAAAGTCGGGAGTACAGACAGCGTCGTAATCGCGGCCCACCTGCTGCGTTTCGTCCACGAGATAGGGAAAGGTGAAGCCGTATTTTTCGGCAAAGAGCTTCATGTTTTCAGGATTGTCAGCACTGTAGGTGTGATAGTCGTTTGACATGATCGCAACCACACCAAAGCCTTGTACCTGCGCCAGTTTTGCGTCGGCTGCTAGGCGGTCTGCGATGGCGATGACATAGGGGCAATGGTTGCAGATGAATGCAACGAGCAAACCGTTTGGTCCAGCAAGTTCCGCACCCTTGTAGACTACGCCATCAGGATCTTTGAGCTCGAAATCTAGGAAGTCAGCGCCAAAGTCACAGATCGGCGTTTGCAAAAGGGCCATGAATCATCTCCGTCGGCTTGGCTTTGGCCAAACCTACAGGGAACTCCTGGCCCTTGAAAGCGTGATCAGGCGGCGGCCAAAATTGATGCAATCTCGTCCTTGAGATGGAGCCGCTTCTTACGCAACTCGGTTTCAAATTGTTCCGATGTCGGTTCGACGCCCGTTTCAACACGATGAATTTGCCGGTTCAACTCGTGGTATTCCTCGGCCAGACGTTGGAAATGGGCGTCGCTCATTTTCAGATCATGCATTGCCTGGATTTTGTCTGGAAATTCCTCCGGCAATTCGTGGGGAACGTGGCTCATGCTGGTCTCCTTTGGCGGTATTATTAGAGCGCTATTTTTTGCGCTTTTTGCGTTGTTCGGGGTGCAGGCTTTTGCCCAAAATATGATCGCTGCGGCCAATCACGTCGTGGCTGCTGCCGACAATCAGTGGATCAGGCCTGCCAACAATGGTTTCGTCCTTGTCCGTGTAGGGCAGGGTGTCGAGAAAGTGGCGCATGCAGTTCAGCCGGGCGCGTTTCTTGTCGTTTGACTTTATGACCGTCCATGGCGCATCGGCTGTGTCGGTGTAAAAGAACATGGCTTCCTTGGCCTCGGTATAGTCTTCCCATTTGTCGAGCGATTGACGGTCGATGGGCGACAGTTTCCAACGCTTCAGGGGTTCCAATTCGCGCGAGTCAAACCGGCTCTTCTGTTCCGACTGGGTGACTGAAAACCAATATTTGAACAGGATAATGTTGGAGCGCACCAACATGCGTTCCAATTCGGGCGCGGCACGCATGAACTCGAGATATTCGTTCGGGTTGCAGAAGTTCATCACCCGCTCAACACCGGCCCGATTGTACCAGGAGCGGTCAAACAAAACCATTTCGCCACCGGCGGGCAAATGGTTGATATAGCGTTGGAAATACCACTGCGACCGTTCGCGGTCGGTTGGCTTGTCCAGAGCAACAACCCGCGCGCCTCGCGGATTCAGATGCTCCATGAAGCGCTTGATCGCGCCCCCTTTGCCGGCAGCGTCGCGCCCCTCAAACAGGATGACAACCTTTTGCCCGGTCGCCTTGATCCAGTCTTGGGCTTTGAGCAGTTCGATCTGCAATTCGGCCTTTTGCTTTTCGTAGTCGTCCTTCGAGATCCTGTCGGCATAGGGATATTCGCCGTTTTCAAAAAACAGGCGGGCCTGATCTGCTTGGCTGAGATTGGCCTGCGGCGGCGCAGTGCCGATCATCTGTGTTGCCACGGAATGAACAGCAGGCTTTTTCGGTGCTTCCTCGGTCTGCTTTTGACGTGTAACGGCCATTCACCCTTCCCCCGCACAAAATTGAACATTGTGGGAGAAATGTAGTCGGCGGAACTGTTGGTTCCTTGACTTAGATCAACGGTGGTTGGCTGTCTGAAACCGTTTCAGTGGCGTTCGACAAACGAGTCAAGAACCCGCTTTTGACCAGCTTTTTCGAAATCGATGGTCAGTTTGTTGCCGTCGATGCCGACAATCGCACCGTATCCGAATTTCATGTGAAAAACCCGTTCGCCCATGCCGAAGGTGCTTTCTTCGGCGCCAACAACGGACTTGGCGACCAACTCGCCTTCGATCGTGCGTGGACCACCAGAATAGGTCGACTTATAGCCCGAACGGGTGCCCCAGTTCTTGGCGGTATCTTCATTGGCATTGGCCTGTGCCCGTCGCCAACCTGGCGAGGTGTAGCCGGAATTACTGAACGGGTCAGACGTATCGAAGCGACTGGCGCCATAGGTGCCGCCGGATCCGATCGCCCCATAACCGCCATAGGAGCCTGACGGCTCGACAACTTCGACATTTTCGGGTGGCAGTTCATCGATGAAACGGCTGGGAATGCTGGCCTGCCATTGGCCATGTATGCGTCTGTTCGACACAAACCAGATATGGCAGTTGCGCCGGGCCCGCGTGATGCCAACATAGGCGAGGCGACGTTCCTCTTCGAGGCCGGAACGTCCTCCCTCGTCGAGGCTGCGCTGATGCGGAAACAGGCCTTCTTCCCATCCGGGCAGGAACACCGTGTCAAACTCAAGGCCTTTGGCACTGTGCAGTGTCATCAGATTGACGGCATCAAGACTTGGGTCGTTTTCGGTGTCCATCACCAAAGAGACATGCTCGAGGAAGCCGCGCAAGCTCTCAAACTCTTCCATGGAACGGATCAGTTCCTTGAGGTTGTCGAGACGCCCTGGCGCTTCGGCACTGCGGTCGTTTTGCCAGAACTCCGTATAGCCTGATTCATCGAGTATCATTTCGGCCAGATCGGTGTGCTTGGTGGTATCGATCAACTCTGCCCAGCGGCCGAAGTTCAGCGCCAGCGTCTTCAGCGTCATGCGCTGTTTGGGTTTCAACTCTTCGGTGTCGACCAGTTCATGCACAGCCTGCAGCATCGGAATACGTTGGGCCCGAGCATGGTCGCGAACAATGCGGATGGTGGCGTCGCCCAGACCGCGTTTTGGCGTGTTGACGATGCGCTCGAATGCCAGGTCGTCTGCTGGTTGGCAGGTGACCCGGAAATAGGCCATTGCGTCGCGGATCTCCATGCGCTCATAAAAGCGCGGGCCGCCGATCACCCGATAGTTCAGACCCAACGAGACGAACCGGTCTTCAAATTCGCGCATCTGGAACGACGCGCGCACCAGGATGGCGATTTCGTTGAGGCTGTGTCCCTTGGTCTGCAGGCTTTCAATCTCTTCACCGATGGCGCGGGCTTCTTCCTCCGAGTCCCATCCGGCGGCGACCTTGACTTTGGCTTCATCCGGGTCGGCAATGTCGGTAAACAGCGTTTTTCCCAACCGGCCTTCATTGTGGGTGATCAGATGAGAGGCCGATTTCAGGATATGGGACGTTGAGCGGTAATTGCGCTCCAAACGGATGACCTTGGCCCCTTTGAAATCCCGGTCAAAGCGCAGGATGTTGTCGACCTCCGCTCCACGCCAGCCGTAGATCGACTGGTCGTCATCACCGACACAGCACAGATTGGTCGGGGCGACATCGCCATTGCCGTTGTCGTCGCCATTTTGGTGTAGCCCGGCAGCCTTCTCGGCCTCGTACTGGGCGCCACTGGCGATGGCGGTTTTTGCCTGGCGCGGTTGGGCCAGCAGGCGCAGCCAGAGGTATTGGGCAACGTTTGTATCCTGATACTCGTCGACGAGAATGTATTTGAACCTGTCCTGGAAGTCGCGCAGCACATCTTCGTTTTCCCGGAACAGGCGGATGCATTCGGTCAGCAGATCGCCGAAGTCACAGGCGTTGAGGATTTTCAGGCGTTCCTGATAGGCGGCATAGAGTTCGCGTCCACGGCCATTCCCGAAGGCCCGGGCTTCGCCTTCCGATATTTGATCCGGGCCCAGCGCCTTGTTTTTCCATCCATCGATCAATCCGGCCAGTTGGCGCGCCGGCCAACGCTTGTCGTCAATGCCTTCCGCCTGAATCAACTGTTTGAGCAGCCTGATCTGGTCATCGGTGTCGAGAATGGTGAAGCCTGACTTCAGGCCGACCAGTTCAGCATGGCGACGCAAGATCTTCACGCAGATCGAGTGAAACGTGCCGAGCCAGGGCATGCCCTCAACGGTTTCGCCCACCATATCGGCAATGCGGTTTTTCATTTCCCGGGCCGCCTTGTTGGTGAAGGTGACGGCGAGGATCTGACTCGGCCAGGCGAGTTGTTGTTGCAGGATGTGAGCGATGCGGGAGGTCAGGACCCGGGTCTTGCCCGTGCCCGCACCAGCCAGCACCAGAACCGGACCTTCAGTGGTCAGTACGGCCTCTTTTTGCTCTGGGTTGAGCCCTTGCATATAGGCGCGTGCTTCGACGTTGGGCAAAGCAGCCCGTTTTGCGCCCAAAGCGCGTGCAGCAATGCCCTGTTCAGGGTGATTCGAGGCCCAGTCGTTCATGTTATGGTCTTATTCTGTTTTTCATCTGCTGGGTAGTCATCGGCCATTTATCTCACCAGATTGCGGGGATCTCGGTCTTGCGGTGTTCTCTGAACAAAAGCCTCTTCAAGCTTTCTCAGAAAGTCCTTGAACAAGCGCCATCATCGGCAGATTGTGGATGCGTCCATTGCTTTGATCTGGTGCTTCTTGTCCACTCAATCAACTCCTGTTTCAACCAGTTGGCGTGGCTGGTTCATTTGGTCGCTGGCGGCAATGGCATTCGGCTATGCCTTCTTCCAAAGGGTTGCTCCGGGCGTCATGGTTTCGGACCTGATGCGCGACTTTGCCATCGGTGGCGGCATGCTGGGTGTGCTCTCGGCGCTCTATTTTTACCCCTATTTTTTGCTGCAAATTCCACTCGGAGCGCTGCTTGACCGGCTGGGCGCGCGTCTATTGCTGTCAACCGCACTGCTCCTGGCGGGGCTTGGCTCGTTTCTGTTCGGCATCGCAGAAACCCTGCCGGTTGCCTATACCGGACGCATATTGATCGGCATCGGTTCGGCTGTCGGTTTTCTTGGCTCGATTAGCCTGGCAGCACGTTGGTTTCCACCAAACCGTTTCGCCTTTTTGACCGGTCTTGCCATGTTCCTGGCCATGATGAGCGGCATGTTGGGGCAGGGGCCATTGGCGGTCTTCGTCGAGGCCTTTGGCTGGCGTGCCAGCCAGTGGAGCCTTGGGTTCTTTGGCCTGGGCCTCGCGGCGCTGATCTTCTTGTTCGTGCGCAATGCGCCGCCGGGCGCCGCAAACCAACTGAAAGAAAAGGGTGAGCAGGTTCAACCCTGGTCGGATGTCTGGCGGGGCTTGAAGCGCGCAGCGAGCCTGTGGAACTCGTGGAAAATTGCCTTTGTTGCCGGGTCCATGTCGGGGCCCATGCTGGTGCTCGGCGGTTTGTGGGGCGTTCCTTATTTTATGGAAGCGTACGGGTTGGAACGGCCCGATGCGGCCTATCTCGTTTCGCTGCTGCTGTTCGGCTGGGCGGTGGGGGCACCGACAAGTGGTTGGCTCTCCGACCGGCTTCAGCGGCGCAAGTTGCTGATTGTTGCCGGCGCAGCTGCCATGACGGCCTCCCTGGGCATCATCGCCTTTTTGCCGGTACCACCGCTGGCGGTTTCAACTGTGCTTTTTGTGATTGTCGGTTTTGCCGGCGCATCGATGGTTCCATGCTTTGCCCTGGTGCGCGAAACATCCGACCCGGATATTGGCGGCTCTGTGTCGGGCATCGTCAATGGCATGACCGTTGCCTCAGGGGCGTTGCTGCAACCTTTGGTTGGCTTTGTGTTGGACCTGGTCTGGGATGGTGCGATGGAAAACGGGTCGCGGCTCTATCAGCCCGCCGACTTCCAAACGGCTTTCACCATTTTGTTCCTGACTGGATTGCTGGGGCTTTTGTTGAGTTTGACGCTGAAGGAAAGAGCTCGCTAGGCGCCACTGCCTAGCGGTGTTCCTCAACGCTCATGTCCACAAGAGCATTGTTGTAGGTGCGCAGCGCCGCCAATTGGGTCGCCCAACCAATGATCTTTGCCTCGTCTCGGGCATCTATCACCGGCAAGCGGGATGATCCCAACTCGTCGAATTGGCGCATGGCGACCTCCAAACTGGTGTCGGTGCGTAAGGGGTTGGGGTGCTTGTCCGTGTCCAGCGCATTGTCTTCGTCTCCCACCAGCGGTTCCATGAAATCGGCCACCCTGGTGTTACGCACCATCAATCTATGGGGGCCGTCCTGCACCCTCAGGCCCCTTGTTTCCAACTGCCATTGGAAGAAAGAACGGCCATGGATTGCCTGGTTGACCCCCACGGCAATCGAGACCGTCAACAACAGGGCCAGCGACAGGGCGTAACCACCGGTTAGCTCAAACACCATCACGACCGTGGAAATCGGCGCGCCGATGACAGCTGCCGCGACGGCACCCATCCCCAGAATGGCATAGAGGCCTTCAGAAGACGCCAGTTCAGGGAAAACGCGGGATGCGATCAGGCCAAAGGCGGCACCGGTCATCGCACCAATGTAGAGGGAAGGGGAGAACACACCGCCACCAAAGCGCGAGGCCAGCGTGATCGACGTGGCGGCCGTTTTGGCGGCAATCAGGATGAGCAACATCATAAGCGGGATTTGATTTTTCAACGCCATATCGGTGGCCTGATAGCCAACGCCGAGAATCTCCGGCAAAAATACCCCAATGCAGCCAATCATCAGGCCGCCAACTGCCGGCCGTATCCACAACGGCATGACGATGGATCGTGCAACATAGTCGGTGGCGATCAAACTGAACTGAAAGATTACCGCGATGAGCCCGCATGTAACGCCCAGAAGGGCGAAGGCCGGAACCTCAAGATAGGAAGTGATCTGATAGGCGGGGATGGAAAAAGCGGCCGCATCCCCAAACCAAATGCGGGTGGCAATGGTGCCCATCACGGAGGAGATGACGATCGGGATGAAGGCGCGTTTGGCGTAATGGCCGAGTACCACCTCATGGGCAAACAAAACGCCGGCAATTGGCGCGTTGAAGGACGCGGATACCGCGCTGGCCACACCGCAGGCCAGCAATGTGCGCCGGCCCCAGTCCGGGAGTCGAAACTTAGCTGCAACCGATGTTGCAAGCGTGGCGCCGAGATGAACCATCGGCCCTTCACGTCCGGAGCTGGCGCCAAAGCCCAGCGACAAAGCGCTGACTACCGCCGAGGTCAGTCCCGGTTTCAGTTCAATGTCTCGGCCGCCATAAGCCTTAGCCTCGATGACGTCTGCCACACCGTAGGAACGCCGGGCGGGCATGAACCGGGTGAGAATCCAACCGACGATCAATCCGCCGACAACGGGGGCCATCAACACCCAAATCCAATGAATTTCCTTTGCCGAAGTGGTGACCGTTTCCTCAGCCACACCCAGCCATAGAAACTGGGTGTTCAGGATCAACAGGCGAAACAGGATGGCCGCGATTGACACGCAGAGGCCGATGATCACCGAGATCAGCCACAATTGTGGCTCTCGCGACGACAGGAAAGTTTGCAAATTGGGAGTGATCCATCCGCGCAGAATAGACGGCAGTCGACGGATTATCTCTGGCATTGCACCGATCCCGCTTCACGCTTCCCTTTGGCGAGCTTACACCGCTTTGCGTTTTATTTCGATGCGTCGGCCAATGTTCTGTGAACGTGGTAAATCACTTTGGCTTGAAGCCAGTGCCTCAATTTTCTCCATGATGTCGGCCGGGAAGGGAGCCACTTTGGGTCCACTCATATCCACATGCAGCGACATTGTTTCAGAAGTGGCGGACAGCCAACCGTCCTCGTGATGCAACTCGGCATAACAGTGAATGCGCTTTTCATCGTAATCGACGATCTGCATCGAAACGCGAACCTTGTCGCCCAGATGCAGTTCTTGGACGTAGCGGACGTGAGCTTCGGCGGTATAGAAGCTCAAATTGCGTTCCTTGATATAGTGCGGCCCCAGGCCCATTTCCTCGAAGAACACATCGCAGCCTCGGTCGAACAGGACATTGTAATAGGCCATATTGAGATGACCATTATAGTCGATCCAGTCCTTCTCGATTTCCATCAAAGGGGAAACATGGGGTGCCGGTTCCTGGGGCATTTTGCCTTCTCCAAACTGTAGACCGAAAATAGCTTTCTGATAGTCTGGTATTGGCAGTTGGTGTGTGAGACAAGGGCACGCGACAGAAAAGATTGGGAGCAAGTCATGGCGCTGTCTGATTTGGAGGCATCACAACGCAATGATGGGGGGATTGCCACTGCAGTCGGTATCCTCAAACAGCGCTTTGGTGATCAGTTGCAGACCAACCAGAGTCTGCTGGAACAGCATTCTCATACAATGACTTACATCCCGTCGCAGTTACCCGACGCGGTGATTTTTCCAAACTCAACCGAAGAGGTGCAGGAGATTGTTCGCACCTGCGCCGAATACAAGGTTCCGATCATTCCCTTCGGCACCGGCACGTCGTTGGAAGGCAATGTCAATGCGCCTGCTGGGGGAATCAGCATTGACATGATGCGCATGAACCAGGTGCTGAAGGTGAATGCCGAGGATCTCGACGTTGTTCTTCAGCCCGGGGTGACGCGCAGCGAACTGAACGTTCACCTGCGCGATCAAGGCCTGTTTTTCCCGATCGATCCGGGCGCGGACGCCAGCCTTGGTGGCATGGCGGCGACGCGCGCTTCCGGAACCAACGCCGTGCGCTATGGCACGATGCGCGACAATGTCATCAACCTGACCGTCGTGATGCCCGACGGCAGTGTCGTCAAAACCGGCGGCCGGGCGCGCAAGTCTTCTGCCGGATATGATCTGACACGCTTGATGGTCGGTTCGGAGGGCACTTTGGGCGTGATCACCGAAATGACCCTGCGCCTGCATGGGATCCCTGAAAACATTTCTGCCGGCGTCTGTCAGTTCCCAACTGTCGAGGACGCCTGCAACACCACGATTTTGGCCATGCAGAGCGGTTTGCCGATGGCCCGTATCGAGTTGCTGGACAGCCTGATGACGCAGATCATCAACGACTATGCCGGCCTGGATTACGCGCCCCAACCGACCCTGTTCCTGGAGTTTCATGGCACCGATGCTGGAGTCGCGGAGCAATTGGAACTGTTTCGGGATATTGCCGGCGAGTTCGGCGGCTCCGACATTCAATGGGTGAGCACGGTCGAGGATCGCAACAAGTTGTGGCAGGCCCGGCATGATGCCTATCACGGCATGTTGGCCCATCGTCCGGGCTGTCAGGGTATTGCAACGGATGCCTGTGTGCCAATCTCGCGCCTGGCAGAGTGCATTTCTGAAACCATTGCCGACGTTGAAGAGCTGGATCTGATCTGCCCGATCATCGGTCATGTGGGCGACGGTAACTTTCATTCGACCCCGCTGATCATGATGGATGATCCCGATGAAGTGGCGCGGGCGGAGGAAATGATCGAACGCCTGAACATGCGCACCATCGCCATGGAGGGTACCTGCACCGGCGAGCACGGTATCGGGCAGGGCAAGCGCCGCTTCCTGCAATTGGAACATGGAACGGGTGTCGATGTGATGGCCGCCATAAAAAGGTCAATAGATCCGGACAACATCATGAACCCGGGAAAGGTCGTGCGGCTTGACTGAAGCTGCAGACGGGAACCGGAGACAGAATGACTGTGACAAGCCGCATTTGTATTTCGAAATCTGGGACTGACGGTTCATGAGGTTTTTTGCCTTTCTTGGAAGTTTGCTGGTCATCGCGTTGCTCGCTGCGCTCATTGGCCCGTCCTATGTCGACTGGAACCAGTTCAAGTCCCGGTTCGAACAGGAAGCCAGTCTGACGCTTGGTCTGCCGGTCAAGGTGAAGGGCACGGCAGGCATTCGATTGCTGCCGCTGCCATCGGTGACCTTTACCGACATCGAAGTGGGTGCGTCGGCAGACAGCGTGCCGATCCTGGTGGCCGACAGTTTCAAGATTGATATCGAGCTTGCACCCCTGCTGAAGGGCAACGTCGTGGTCGTCGACATGCAAATGGCCAACCCGACCATGAACATCGCATTGGACCAGCAAGGTCAGTTGGATGTGCCAGAGTTTGCCAGCCCGAGACAGGAGTTGCAGGGCGCCAACGTGTCATTGGAGAACATTTCCATCACCAATGGCCAGGTTCAGATTACCGACGCCCGCTACGACCGAACCATTCAGGTTGAAAATATTGATGCAACAGCCTCGGCCAAATTGTTGACCGGCCCCTGGCAGGTTGAAGGTACGGCCAGCCATGATGAGGAGCGCTACCGCATCGGTGTGTTGACAGGCAGCTGGCAGGAGACCGAACAAATCCGTCTCACCGTCGATGTCGACGCGCAAAACCTTCCCTATGATCTGCAGTTCAATGGCCCGCTGTCCATGAAGGGTGGCGTACCCACCTGGAAGGGAACATTGAAACTCGCGCCGATGGGCAATCAGAACGCTGACGAGTTGATTGCCTTCAGACGTCCCGGGCGCGATGCGGCCTTTCCCGTTCGTCTTGAAAGCGAACTGGAATTGGTCAGCGGCGGAGCGAGCGTGCCGTCGTTTGAACTGAAAATCGGCGACAGTGACGATCCCTACACGCTCAACGGCAACGGTCAGGCGGTATTTGGAGAGGACGTGTCGTTCCGAATTCGTGCCGAAGGCCAGCAGGTTAATGTCGAGCGTTTCTCGACTCAGCAGGGTACAGGGATCGACTTCACGCAGCGGCTTGCCATTTTCCGTGAATTTCTCGCCCGTATTCCGCAGTTTGAGGCGGACGGTGAAATCAATCTTTATCTGCCTGCGGTGGTTGCCGGAGACACAGTGATCCGCGAGGTCGGCATGGATCTGCGTCCGGCTCCGCTCGGCGTCGGCTGGCAAATCAGCAATCTGGAAGCGCAATTGCCGGGGCGCACGGAGCTGCGCGCCGACGGTCAATTGCTGCTGGGGGATGACTTTGGCTATCAGGGCGAGCTGATCCTCGCATCTTCCCAGCCTTCGGGTTTCGCCAAATGGTTGGGATCCGAAGTTAGCCCCGCCATTCGAGACCTCTCGGCTGCAGGATTTTCTGCCAATGCCCTGATTTCAGGCGAGCTGATAGAATTCGACAATGTTGAGATCATTCTCAACCGTGAGGTGCTGAAAGGCAGCATCCGCCGCAACGCGGTGGAAGGAGCGCGGCCGGAACTGGTCGCCAAGCTTGAAGGCGATGCGGTGGACTTTGATCAGCTTAGCAGCCTGTTTGATCTGTTCGCGGGGGGCAATGCGGGTGACAATGCCAATCAAAACTTTGTCGACCGCCACGATCTGGATCTCGATTTGAAGGCCAACTCGATGGCTGTCGCTGAACTTCAAGCCAATGACGTGATCGCACGGCT
Source organism: Rhizobiaceae bacterium (assembly GCA_013214695.1). Taxonomy (GTDB): domain Bacteria; phylum Pseudomonadota; class Alphaproteobacteria; order Rhizobiales; family Rhizobiaceae; genus Pseudahrensia. Next base: position 16,770 of record JABSRX010000082.1, read on the forward strand.
TTCCCTGAAGGGCGACAACCTGATTATCGATCAGCTCGATATCGGCGATATGAACAATGCGGCTTTGAGTGTGGTTGGCACCATCGAAGGAATTGCTTCTCAGCCCGACGGTCGTCTGTCGACGAAATTCGAAGCGCAAGACCCGAGTGCATTTCTCGACGTTATCAACAAACGCTTCGGTCCTTACCCGCTGGTTCAGCGGCTTATTGATGATCGGCAACTGATCCGCGCAACAGAACTCACTCTGGACTTTGAAGCCACCAACGACGGCTATTCGCTGAAATCGACCGGCTTTGTCGGCGACAGCGAACTGGAAGCCAATTTGTCCGGCGATGACGTTTCCAAGCCACTGGAACAGCAGCAGTTGGACGCAAAACTGATCGCCGTAAACGCCGAAGCAGCCCAACTTCTTCTTCAGTTGGGTGTGCCGGTTGTGCCGCTGGAGGATACGGGGCGGGCCGCGATACGAATTACCTCGGCTGGCATTTTGGAACAGGGGCTGCAAACCAATGCGACCCTCACGGTCAGTGGCGGTTATCTCAGCGGGGAAGGGACGTTGAAACCGACCCTGGAAGATGACGAGCTGACAGTCAGCGGCAATCTCAAGGTCAAAGGTGAATTGCAGGACCTGGATCAGGCGATCTTGCTGTCGGGTTTGCCGATCCCGGGCTTTGGTGACGGAAATGGCGTCGAACTTGAGACACTGTTGTCGATCAACGATTCACGCTTTCAGGCCCGCGATCTTACTGGACGTGTGGGCGGTTCTAAATTCAGCGGTGATCTGACCCTGAATGCCCAGAAACGGCCGCGACCGGAATTGCGCGGCACGATCAATCTGACAGGTCTTGACGGTCCGACACTCGCCGCGCTCGTATACAGTGGCTCTGGCGATGCGGAGGCATTGACGGAAGATGGTGAGGTTATTGCCAGCCAACCGGTTCTGTCCGGACTCGATGCCAAACTTTCCCTGTCAGCCGACGTTGTGGATGTGCTCGACGAGTATCCGCCAGCGCGTATGTTGAAGGCCGATTTGGAAATCGAAAACGGCGATATTTCCCTGCAATCGCTCAGTGCGAATTGGCTAACCGGGGCCATCAGCGGTGATCTATCCATGGCTCAATCGACCGCTGGTCGTGCGCTGAATGGTCAGCTGCAATTGGAGAATGGCGATATTGGCCTCGTCAGCCGTCTGGCTGGATTGCCGCGGGGTCTAGCTGGAAAGCTCTCCGTCGGCGGCACGTTTGAAACGGCGGGCAGCGATTCACAATCGATGCTGTCTCAGGTCACCGCCAGCGGTAGTGTTTCCGTCAAGCAGGTCTCCATTGATGGCTTTAATAGTGATGCCTTTGCGGGCCTGTTGCGCGCGGCAGACACGATTGACGACGAAAAACTGGCGGACCAGGCTGAAACCCTGTTGGAAAATCAGTTTGCCAACGGGCGCTCGACTTTTGAAGATATTGAACTGCCGTTCACGGTCGCGACGGGCAGTCTGCGCATCAACAGCTTTGCGCTGGAAAATCCCAAGGTAAAAATTGCCGGTTCCGGCAAGTATGAAATCGCCAATCGCCAAGCTGAGGTCGATGCCCGTGTGACCTATGATCCCGGCAAGGAAGTCGTGGTGGGTGCCCAGCCGGAATTCGCCCTGACGGCGGCGACCGTTGACGGTGTGTTGGATCACCAACTCGATGCCAGCCTGTTTTCGACTTATCTGGGCATGCGGGTCAGTGAGCGGCGCGAGCGTGAATTTGAAGCCCAGAGGTCGGAAATCCTGGAACGTCAACGGCTGCAGCAGGTGGCGCGCATTTACGCCTTGAAAGAACAGGTGAGACTGATCGCCGAAGCCGAGCGCGAGCGCATCCGGTTGTTGGAACTGGAACAGGAACAGCAGCGCCGTCGCGAAGAAGCACGACGCCGTCGCGAGGAGATTGAGCGAAAGCGGATTGAGGCTGAGATCCTGGCGGCTGAGAAACGTGCTGCCAGGGAAGCCGCGTTGGAAGCCGGGCGCCGTGAGCGGCGTCAGGAAGAGATCGACCTTCTGCGCGAACAGGCCAAAGAAGCGGCCGACCGGATTCGCCTCGACACCTACGACGACGCGACGACAGCAACCGAGTAGACTAGTCGCCGGCTTTGGATTGTTCGGCTGTGCTGAGCTTGGCCTTCAAATCGCGGAGCAAAAACAGCCGCAAGGCCGACGACAGGTTTTCATCTTCGCCGCGTCGCAAATCCACCTGTGTCACGAGTTGCGCAAGCGAGATCTTGCGGCGCGCTGCAATCGCCTTCAATTCGTTCCAGAATTCATCTTCCAGTGAAAAGGACGTTCGGTGTCCGCGAATGGAGACGGAGCGTTTTTTCATTCACTCACTTTTTGCGGAAAGCGTCCAGCGACACGACTTCGGCAGAGCTTTCTTCTTCAGCCTCTGTGGCTTCAGATTCGGCGCTGCCGGAAGTCAGCTTCTCCAGCTCCGGAGGCGAGGGCAGGGCGCCTGTCTCGACGGCTGTTGCGGCATCCTCCTCGTCTGGCTCTTCAACCGCTTCAAACTGCAGACCAAACTGCACTGACGGGTCAAAGAACCCGCGGATAGCTGAATAGGGAATGGACAGGGCTTCAGGAATGTTGTCGAAAGACAGACCGATGGAGAAGCCGTGGTCGGTGGTTTCCAGATCCCAGAACTGGTGCTGCACCACGATGGTCATTTCCTCGGGATACTTTTCCCGCATGCGGCTCGACATACGCACCCCGGCATATTGGGTGTCGAAGGTGATGTAGAAATGATGATCACCGGGCAAACCCGTGCGCGCCACTTCCTGTAGCACTTTTTTCACCACACCGCGCAATGCCTCCTGAGCCAGGACATCATAACGGATGAGATCTTCAACCTCTGGGGTTTTGGGCGTATCGGACATCGGTAAAGGTGGTTCGAGGGTCTTGGTTAACGAGTATAGCGTCAGCCAATGCAATGCGCACTAGGGCGGACAAAGAAATTAGTGGAGGTTTCTGTTGCCAGGTACCTCCGAACCCCGCCTAGCGGAGCGAACCGCTAGGAGTTCAAGTGAAACATTTCGCGCAGCTTAAGCTGCGAGGCGTGCTTCCGCATAGTTGTTATCATTTGCAACTATTATAATGGCCCGATATCGGTGGGTACCATGCCGAGTGAAAACGCAGTCTTTACACCCTCGTCGATCCTATTTCGCCCCCGCCAAACCGCATCTCAGCGACGCAAAATGCAGTTTGGTGGAGGCGCCGGGTACCGCCCCCGGGTCCGAATGGCTTATTACAAAGGTCATTTATCACCATAGTCGGGTTGCCCCGACGAACCCAATATAGGGTTCCTGAAGGGTGGTGAAAAGGGCCTTTGAGGATTATGCGGAAGACTGGCTCCAGCCAACAAAAAAGGCGCCTGGTTGCCCGGCGCCTTTTGAGAAGCTTGGTTGTGCTGCAGCGATCAGCCGTAGACGCTTTCTTTTCCGAAATGCTTGGTCAGCATGTAGTAGACCACTGCTCGGTATTTGTTGCGGTTGGACTTGCCATAGGTCTCGATGACCGACGCAATGCCCTCGTCCAGCGCAGGGCTGTCGGCCAGGCCAAGTTTTTTCATCAGGAAGTTCTTCTTGACGGTTTCCAGCTCAGCGTCGTCGGAGCCGGATACGGTTGACGCATCGTCGTTATAGATTGCCGGTCCGCAACCGATGGTCACCTTGGTGAGCAGGTCCATATCGGCTGTCATGCCGCACTTATTTTTCAGATCGTCGGCATATTTGGCGATCAGCTCATCGCGTTTGCTCATTTGAAAATCACTCCCAGTTGCACAATAGTTGCAGATTGTTGAATTCGTGCCGATAGACTAGTTGACCGGCCTTTGTTCATCAAGGCTGGAGCCAATATTTCCGGGGAGTTTGCTGCAGGACTATTGTGGACGGATATGTCAGGTGATTGCCCATGTCTTCGCCATGGTAAACTGTGGTCCGTGATTCGAAGATGGCGGAGGCCCCATGCGCCAATATTTAGACCTGCTGGATCTTGTGCTTTCCCAAGGCAGCGATCGCGGTGACCGGACCGGTACCGGCACGCGCTCGGTTTTTGGCCATCAGATGCGGTTTGACCTGGGCAAGGGTTTCCCCGTCCTGACCACGAAGAAGCTGCATCTGAAATCGATCATTCATGAACTGCTGTGGTTTTTGCAAGGCGAGTCCAACATCGCCTATCTGAAGGCCAATGGGGTATCGATCTGGGATGAATGGGCCGACGAGAATGGCGAACTAGGGCCGGTCTATGGGGTCCAGTGGCGCTCCTGGCCCCGGGGGGATGGCACCACGATCGACCAGATCGCCGGGGTGATTGAGCAAATCAAATCCAACCCGAATTCACGGCGGCTGATCGTTTCTGCCTGGAACCCTGCCTTGGTCGATCAGATGGCGCTGCCGCCGTGCCATGCGCTGTTTCAGTTCTATGTGGCTGACGGCAAGCTTTCCTGTCAGCTCTATCAGCGATCCGGTGACATCTTCCTCGGTGTGCCGTTCAACATCGCCTCCTACGCCTTGCTGACGATGATGATGGCTCAGGTCTGTGACTTGGAGCCGGGTGAATTCGTCCACACACTGGGCGACGCCCATCTCTATGCCAATCACTTTGACCAGGCACGGGAACAGGTGACCCGCACGCCGAAACAATTGCCGTCGATGAAGATTAACCCTGATGTGAAAGACATATTTGCTTTCACTTTCGAGGATTTTGAACTGATCAACTATCAGGCTGATCCGCACATCAAAGCGCCGATTGCTGTTTAGGAACCTTCTATGTCTATCCAGATTTCCATCGTCGTTGCTGTCGCCGAGAATGACGTGATCGGTTTCGATGGTGATATGCCTTGGCAACTGTCGACCGATCTCAAACGCTTCAAAGCGCTGACCATCGGTAAGCCAATGATCATGGGGCGCAAAACCTTTGCAGCCATTGGTTCGGCTTTGCCGGGACGGACCTCGATCGTGATTACAAGGGACACCGAGTGGCAGGCTGAAGGGGTGGTGCCGGTTCACTCGATCGAAACGGCGATTGCGCTGGCCAAAGAGGTGGCGCAAAGCCAGGGTGGCGATGAGATCTGCATTGTCGGCGGTGGCAACATCTATCAGCAATCGATTGATATGGCTGATGTAATTCACCTGACCCGCGTACATGCGACGCCGACGGGGGACACGGTTTTCCCAAAGATCGACTCGCAGAAGTGGCAGGAGGTGAGTCGGGAGGAGGTGCCTGCCGGGGAAAAAGACACCGCCGAGACAACCTACATTGTCTACCAACGGCGCCGTTAGGCAACGATAACGCAATTGTGTCGCAGGAAACGGTACGAAAACCACGCTGAATTTGGGTACTTGCGCGTTGAAAGCGGGTCTCGGCGTCCCTATAACAACACCAGAACTCAACGCTTGCAGTCATTTGGCTGCGCCTAACTCAAGGACACGATATGCCCTGGAGCAACCAGACCGGTGGCGGTCACAATAATGGCAGCGGCAATGGCGGCGGCGGCCCGTGGGGACAACCTCCCCGTGGACCTCAGCGTCCCGGCGGCGGCGGTGGTGGCGGACAGCAACCACCTGATCTCGAAGAAATTTTGAAGCGCGGCCAAGACCGGCTGAAGAGCGTCATTCCCGGCGGTGGCGGCGGCGGTGGTCGCGGCATTGGCGCGATGGGTCTTGGCATCATCATCCTGGCAGCAGCCGGCCTTTATGCCTTCTCCAGCGCCTACCAAGTGGAAGCGGATGAGCTGGCAGTGGAAACCGTTTTCGGTGTGCCACGTGATGACGTCAATGAAGCCGGTCTGCACTTTGCTTTCTGGCCGTTTGAACGGGCCGACAAAGTCAATATCGGTGTGCGCCAGGTGAACATTGGTTCAACCGGTCGCGGCGGTTCCCGTCAGGGCCTGATGTTGTCGGGTGACCAGAACATCGTCGATGTGACGTTTGCCGTTCAGTACAGCGTCAGCAATCCAAAGGACTTCCTGTTCAACGTCGATGACCCGAGCGGCATGGTTGAAGAAGTGGCTGAAAGCGCCATGCGTGAAGTCGTTGGTCGCCGTCCGGCGCAGGACATCTTCCGTGATGACCGTGAAGGTATCGCGCTGGAGGTGCGTCAGATCACGCAAACGATCCTCGATCAGTATGGCACCGGTATCGGCATCCGGGTCTTGAACTTGGAGGACGTGGCTCCACCACCAAAGGTGGCAGATGCGTTTGACGAAGTGCAGCGTGCTGAACAGAACGAAGACCAGTTCCAGGAAGAAGCTAACCGCTACAGCAACAAAGCGCTGGGTGAAGCCCGCGGTGAAGCGGCGCAGATCCGCGAAGACGCGGCTGGTTATAAAAACCGGATCGTTCAGGAAGCCCAGGGTGAGGCCCAGCGTTTCCTTTCGGTCTACGAACAATATGCGAAAGCCCCAGAGGTAACCCGTAAACGCCTGTTCCTGGAGACCATGGAAGGCGTTTTGAAAGACTCAAACAAAGTGATCATGGAAGCCGGACAGAACGGCGGCACCGGTGTGGTGCCCTATTTGCCACTGCCTGAAATCAGCAAGCGCAGCGGAGGAACAAACTAATGGGTAATCGTTTTGGTCTTTTCCTGGCCGCCATCGGTGTGGCCTTGCTGACACTGTGGAGCGCTTTCTTCATTGTTGACGAGCGTGAGCAGGCAATTGTTCTGCGCTTTGGTGAGATTGTCCGGGTCGAAAAGGATCCTGGCTTGAACTTCAAGCTGCCGTTCGGCTTTGCCGGTCTCGACACGGTGTTGATCATTGAAGATCGTCTGCTGCGCTTTGATCTGGCCGACATTCGTGTCCAGGTTTCCGGTGGTAAGTTTTACGAGGTGGATGCCTTTATGACCTATCGGATCGCTGACCCGCGCAAATTCAGAGAGCAGGTTGGCGCCTCACTGCAACAGGCTGAGACGCGCCTGCGTTCACGTCTCGACGCTGCTCTGCGTCAGACCTATGGTCGTCGCGGCTTTGAAGCTGCTCTTTCTGAAGAGCGTACCGCGATGATGGTTGAAGTGCGCGATCAGATGCGGCCTGAGGCTGAAAACCTTGGTATCGACGTGGTCGACGTGCGTGTTCGTCGTACCGATCTGACCGCTGAAGTATCGGACCAGACATTCCAGCGCATGAGTGCCGAGCGTCTGGCGGAAGCGGAACGTATCCGTGCTCGAGGTCAGGAAGCTGCCCGCCGTATTCGTGCGGCAGCTGATCGTCAGGTCGTTGAAATTAAAGCGGAAGCGCAGCGTGAATCCGAAATCCTTCGCGGTGAAGGCGAGGGTGAACGCAACCGTATCTTTGCTGAAGCCTACCAGAAGGATCCTGAATTCTTCGCCTTCTACCGCTCGATGGCGGCGTACAAGACGGCACTTGAAAATTCCGACACGACCTTGGTTCTGTCACCGCAGTCCGAGTTCTTCGAATTCTTCCAGGATGCGACCGGTCAGGCAGGTGCCTCAGCACCAGCCAATTGATAGCCGGAGGCCCGCCATATGGTGGAGCTGTTCAGCATCATCGGTGTATTTCTAGCAATCGAAGGCGCGCTCTATGCGGGCGCGCCTTCCATGGCCAAAAGATTGGCCTTTGATATCAGTCAAATGGACGAAGCCGTATTGCGGCGGGCAGGCATTGTGGCGCTGTGTGTTGGTGTCGGCCTTGTTTGGATGGTCCGTGGCTGACCTCTGGCGTAGCGCTAAATCTGCGCATTCTGTTGCTCAACACTTCCCCCTTCGCCGCTGCTGGTTTACCAATCGAGCAATCGTGTAAACAAAATTGCCGCAGGGCCTTTTCTCGCCATAATGTTTCGGGCTTGATAGGGTAGGTGGAACGTCAAAAGTTCAAAGCATTTTCGGGAGCTGAATGATGAAATTTGCTGCACTCTGGAAGGTGGCGCTGGTCGCAATGACCTTTGCCCTTGTCAATGTAGCCGGTGCCAATCTGGACAACAGGATGGTCGGATCAAGCGCCCACGCGGCTGGACCGGCCTCTGTGGCGGACTTGGCCGACAGCTTGATCGGAGCTGTGGTCAACATTTCAACATCCCAGAACGTCAATGGTCCTGAAAACAACGGGCCGCTGCCGCGTCCGCGGGTTCCAGAAGGATCCCCGTTCCAGGACTTTTTTGACGAGTTCTTCCGTCAGCAGGAAAACGGTGGCAACAACCGCCGTCGGCCGCGCAAGGTTCAGTCGCTCGGTTCCGGGTTTGTGGTTGATCCCGAGGGCATCATCATCACCAATAACCACGTTATTGCTGATGCGGATGAAATTACCGTCGATTTTGCTGATGGTTCTTCGCTGATTGCTTCGGTTGTTGGTACCGACCCGAAAACCGATATCGCGGTTCTGAGGGTCACGCCGGAACAGCCGCTTCAGGCGGTGGAGTTTGGGACTTCCAAAAGCGCCCGTGTTGGTGACTGGGTGATGGCGATTGGTAACCCATTCGGCCAGGGTAGCACAGTAACGCTGGGCATCGTTTCCGCGATCAACCGCGATATCCGTTCTGGTCCTTATGATGACTTCATTCAGACCGATGCTGCGATCAACCGCGGTAATTCCGGTGGTCCGCTGTTCAACATGGATGGACAGGTGATCGGCATCAACACGGCGATCATCTCACCATCCGGGGGGTCAATCGGCCTTGGTTTTTCGATTCCCTCTGATCTCGCCATCAATGTCATCGGACAATTGCGTGAGTTCGGCGAAACCCGCCGCGGTTGGCTCGGTGTCAGCATTCAGCCTGTCACCGAAGACATAGCTGAAAGCCTGTCGATGGACGAAGCGCGCGGCGCTCTGGTTGCCGGCCTGACTGCCAAGGGGCCAGCCAAGAACTCCGGTATTCTTGTCGGTGATGTTATTTTAGAATTCGATGGCAAGCGGATCGCTCAGATGCGCGATCTGCCGCGCATCGTTGCCGAAACACCTGTCGGCAAGGCCGTTGATGTCGTCGTGCTGCGCAAGGGCAAGGAAGAGACCGTGCCCGTGACGCTTGGGCGTCTGGAAGACAGTGAAAAGCTGGCCAATGCTGGCGCAAATTCCAGCAATGAGGAGCCCGAAGCGGAACGTGTGATCACGGCGCTCGGCATGACATTTGACGAATTGAACGACGAATCGCGTGAGAAATATTCGATTTCGGCTGATATTACAGGCGTCGTTGTCACTGAGGTTGAGCCGGGTTCGGCTGCTGCTGAAAAGGGCATCGTCGCCGGCAGCGTGATTTCCGAGATTGGTCAGGAAGCGGTCAACAAGCCGGAAGACGTGCAGACTCGTCTGGCGGTATTGGAAAAAGAAGGCCGCAAGAAAGCCCTGCTGCTGGTCGCTGCCAAAGATGGTCAACTGAGCTTCATCGTTCTGAAGCTGGACTGAGCCGACGCTCAATAAGCAATAGGGTCAGGCGCCCTGTGTCGCCTGGCCCCGCCAATGCCCCGCCGATATTGTGTAAAGAACGTGCTTCTGCAGATGCGCGTGGCTGTCGGGAACCATCGGGTGGTCAAAGTCGCCATCGTCCACGCGATGCATGCCCAGGCGCTTCATAACGGCAATTGAGGCATGGTTGTTGTGGACCGCGAAGGCAACAATTTCCGATAGGCCGACGTCTTCGAACCCTTGTTTGAGCAGGGCCATGCCCGCTTCCGTTGCAAACCCTTGCCCCCAATGCTTTGGGTTGTAGAGCCAACCGATTTCAACACAGGGGGTAAAGGGCGTGTCGTAATGGACATGGCCCAGGCCGGTCACGCCAACCGGTTCGCCGGTTGACTTCAAACAGGCGACGCCCCAGTCGACATCGGTTTCAGCATAGCCTTCCACCGCCTGCTCGATCTTCTCATCAGCCTGCTGGCGCGTCATTCGCGTGACGTAGAAACGCCGAACTTCGGGGTCTGAATGAATGAAATGGAAGAAGTTGCGATCTTCTTGCGACAACGTCCAGGGGCGCAGAATGAGCCGATCGGTCTCAATGCTGGTGTCGGTTTTCATTCAACAAAGTCCGTTTTTCGGTAGCCCTGAATGTAGAGCAGGGCGGTCAGATCGCCGTGATCGATACGAAATCGTGCCTGTTCGGCGACAATCGGTTTTGCATGAAGTGCAACGCCGGAGCCCGCCAGGTTCAGCATGCCAAGATCGTTTGCGCCATCGCCGACGGCCATGACGTCGCTGGTTTGCAGACCTTGCTTCTCAACAACATCCTGGAGCGCTTCGACCTTCGCATCCCGCCCCAGAATTGGAGGAATGACCTCGCCGGCGAGCTTGTCGCCTTCCACGCGAAACGTATTCGCTCGGTTTTCGTCAAAGCCCAGTGTTGCGGCAATCTTTGAGGTGAACTGTGTGAATCCGCCCGAGACCAAGGCGCAATAGGCGCCGTTGGCCTTCATGGTGGCAACCAGGGCCGGTCCGCCTGGCATCAACGTGATACGTTCCGCCAGAACCTTGTCGATGATCGACACGGGCAGGTTCTTCAGCAGCCCGACGCGTTCCCGCAGAGCCGGTTCAAATTCCAGCTCACCGCGCATGGCACGGGCGGTGATGTCAGCGACCTGTTCGCCGACGCCAGCTTCCGCGGCCAGTTCGTCGATGCATTCCTGCTGGATCAGCGTGGAGTCCATATCGGCCAGCAGCGCTTTCTTGCGCCGCTCGTCCGCCTCCTGTACCACACTGTCGATTGGCAAGGCTGACAGCACTTCGCCGAGTTTCGCTTCGGTATCCACGTCCGCATCAGCGGGCAGCGGTATGTCACAGGCAATGCCGTCGGCGAGAAAATAAACAGCGCTGGCTCCGAGCGCCTGACGGGCCTGCTCGGCCACATCGGGTGTAAGGCAAGGATTGGCTGGATTGGCAATGAGTGTTGCAACTCTGTCGGTGAGGGCCATGGAACAAATCTATCGGTGAGGAATGGTGCAGAGACCGGATGCGATTTTGATAGCGGGCCCCACAGCCAGCGGCAAGTCCAAGCTGGCAATTGAAGAGGCGCTGCGCTGGGACGGAGAGATCGTCAATACGGATTCGATGCAGATCTATCCCGTATTGGACATCTTGACGGCCCGTCCTGATGCTGAAGATCTGGCCAAGGTGCCACATCATCTCTACGGAACTGCGGCGCTGGATGAGCCCTATTCGGTGGCCCGCTGGATGGAAGATGCCAGCGTTGTGGCGCAACAGATATGGTCGCGGGGCAGGGTGCCGGTATTTGTCGGGGGCACCGGATTGTACTTCCGTGGGCTCGAAAATGGCCTGGCTGCGACACCTGAAATACCGTCGGAAATTCGCGATAAAATCCGCACCGATCTGATCGAATTGGGCAGCGAAAAGCTGCACCTTCAACTGGCCGAAATTGACCCTGACGGTGCGGCCAAATTACGCCCCTCCGATGGTCACAGAATTGCCCGTGCCTTGGAGGTCATTCGGGGCACAAATCGCCCTCTTTCCCACTATCAAAATCTGCCTCATTCGAGGCCTCTTTTGGCCGAAAAAAGCTGCCAAAAAACCGTGCTCATGCCACCGCGAAATGTGTTGCATGATCGGATCAATATGCGAACTGACTGGATGATTGAGCAGGGCGCGGTGGCTGAGGTAGAGGCGCTTTTGGGGCTTGAACTGCCCGCAGATGCGACGGTTTTGAAGGCAATTGGCGTGCGTCAGCTGGGAAGTTATCTACATGGTAAACTAAGTCTTAAACAGGCTACAGAACAGGTAAAAGCTGCCACGCGGCAGTACGCAAAACGCCAATCGACGTGGTTCAACGGTCAGTTCGACGCAGATTGGCGATTTCGCGACATCGTCTGAGGCGTTCGCGCGCGAGCGATTATCCGCTCATTTAGACTTTGGTTATACAACAAAATCGTGCGGTGCATATTTGTGCATGGGGTTGAATCCTAGGCGGAGTTTGCAAGCTGTTTAGGACGGGAAATTCGGCGACGGGAGACCGATGAGAAAACTGGCGGATACAGCCTATTGGATCTTTGCTGTCGGCAGTGTCGGCAGCCTGGCTCTGGCTGTGTTTGTTTTCCTCCGTTTGCGGCCCGATATTCTCTCCCGAGGCGGTTCATCCATAGGCCCGTTTGACCCGATGTTTTTGGCCGTCGTTGCGATGGGCATCACGCTGGTTTTCGGGCTGGTTATCACCATGCCGATATTGCGCCAGCGACACCACGAACAGGAGAAGCTGACGGACCGCGCCGCCGAGCTTGAAGTGGCCGTTGTGACCGATCCGCTGACCAAGCTGTACAACCGGCGCTACTTCGAGGACGCGCTGGACGAGTATGTCAGCGAGTTCGCCAAAATCGGGGCACCATTGGCGCTGCTCACCCTCGACCTCGATCACTTCAAGAGCGTCAACGATACCTACGGCCATGATGCTGGTGATGTTGTGCTGAAGCATTTGGCCAGCAATCTGCAGAAGGTCACCAGGGAGCACGACATCGTGGCTCGAACGGGCGGGGAGGAGTTTTGCATCGTTGCACCGTTTTCTGACGCCAGTCAGATACGACCCTTCGCGGAGCGTGTCTGTCGAATGGTGGAGCAGATGCGGGTGGACATTGGTGTGATTATTCTGAGGCCAACGATTTCGATCGGAGTGGCCTCGACTGCTGATGGGCCGAAGACGCCGAAAGAGCTGATCAAGATCTCGGACGAGCGGCTGTATGAGGCCAAAGAGCAAGGGCGTAACCGGGTCAGCTGCTAGGCGACAAATTTTCGTCGCACCCTGTTGACGAAATCAAAAGCCACACTATTGTGTTGCGCAATTGAAATTACCCGGGGGCACGGCTGTGTCTAAAATTCTGGTAGTGGTGAGGAAGCGCGTTAGCGTGGTGAGATAGACTCCACCACGAATGCTAACGCGCGTCAGGCTCCTTCGGGGGCCTTTTTTATTGGTCGAAAGACCGCATTGATGGTTATTAAGTGGCGCAAAGCGCCGAGCAAAATGGGAAGGTACAATGGCAGGCAAAAGCGAAAGTGGGGCCGGTTCACGCGAAATGAGCGGAGCCGAAATGGTCGTACAGGCTTTGATCGACAATGGGGTCACAGATCTGTTTGGATATCCAGGCGGCGCTGTACTGCCCATCTACGATGAGCTGCATCAACAGGACACCGTGCGCCACATTCTGGTGCGCCATGAGCAGGGTGGTGGGCATGCGGCCGAAGGCTATGCACGTTCCACGGGCAAGCCGGGCGTTGTCCTGGTGACATCTGGCCCTGGTGCAACCAACACCGTGACGGCTTTGCAGGATGCGTTGATGGATTCCATCCCACTTGTTTGTATTACAGGCCAGGTTCCAACGCCGCTGATCGGTTCAGACGCATTCCAGGAATGCGACACCGTTGGCATTACCCGTCCCTGCACCAAGCACAATTGGTTGGTCAGCGACGTCAACGACCTCGCCGAAATTCTGCATCAGGCCTTTCACGTCGCCACTCACGGTCGCCCTGGCCCGGTTGTTGTTGACGTTCCGAAAGATGTTCAGTTCGCGGTTGGTACCTATCATCCACCCTCCGAATTTGACCAGAAATCCTATTCGCCCAAAGTCAGCGGCGATCTGGAACAGATCAAGGCGGCGGTTGAACTGATGGCCTCGGCCCGCAAGCCCATCATCTATTCCGGTGGCGGCGTCATCAATTCCGGCCCGGAGGCCACGCAGCTGCTGCGTGAGTTGGTGAAACTGACCGACTTTCCAATCACCTCGACCTTGATGGGGCTGGGCTGCTATCCGGCCAGCGGTGACAAATGGCTCGGTATGTTGGGCATGCACGGCACCTACGAAGCCAATATGGCGATGCACGACTGTGACGTCATGGTCTGCGTTGGTGCCCGGTTTGATGACCGGATCACCGGCCGCGTCGACGCCTTTGCACCAAACGCCAAGATCATTCACATCGATATTGATCCGTCCTCCATCAATAAGGTTGTCCATGCGGACGTCCCGATTATTGGTGATGTCGGCCTCGTGCTGGAAGACATGGTGCGTCTGTGGCGGGCCCACAGCGACCGTCCTGATCCGGAAGCCTTGCAGGCCTGGGAACGGCAAATCGACATTTGGCGTGATCGCAAGTCACTGGCCTACAAACCCAATGATGACGTCATCATGCCGCAATATGCGATTGAGCGTCTCTATGAGCTGACCAAGGACATGGACACCTACATCACAACCGAAGTTGGGCAGCATCAGATGTGGGCGGCTCAGTATTACGGCTTTGAGGAGCCTAATCGCTGGATGACGTCAGGTGGCCTCGGCACGATGGGCTACGGTCTGCCGGCGGCTATGGGTGTGCAAATTGCCCATCCGGACTCGCTGGTCGTCTGTATTGCCGGGGATGCGTCGGTGCAGATGAACATCCAGGAAATGTCCTCCGCGCTGCAGCACGGCACTCCCATCAAGATCATGATCTTGAACAACGAATATATGGGCATGGTGCGTCAGTGGCAGCAGCTTCTGCATGGCAACCGTTTGTCCAACTCCTATACGGAAGCCATGCCGGACTTTGTCAAACTGGCCGAAGCCTATGGCGGAACCGGTATTCGCTGCACCAAACCATCGGAACTGGATGATGCGATCAGGCAGATGATTGAAACCGATGGACCGGTGATTTTCGACTGTTGCGTTGTCACCCTGGCCAACTGCTTCCCAATGATCCCATCAGGCAAGGCGCACAACGAAATGCTGCTGCCGGATGAGGCGACGGACGAAGCCGTTGGCTCGGCAATCGATGAAAAGGGCAAGGCGCTGGTCTAAGCCAATATAGGCTTGGATGGTTTGCTGCGGGTAAGCTGATGTCAAAGACGCCGACACTGCCAGATTATCTGCTGTTGCTTCTTCTGGGAGCGATACTGGGGTCGAACTTCATGATGACCAAGATTTCAGTGCAGACCCTGCCACCGATGTTTGTGGTCTCATTTCGGCTGGCAGTGGCTGCCGTGATCCTCTACGTGCTGATGAAAGCCGCCGGACTGAGCTTGCCCAAAGGCAAGATATGGTGGCCCTTGATCGGGGCAGGGGTGTTTGGTTTGACCCTGCCTTTCACCCTGCTGGCCTGGGCGCAGCAACGGGTGGATGCCGGCCTTGCCGCCATTTTGATGGCGATCATGCCGTTGTTCACGCTGCTGTTGGCCCAGATCTTCACCAAGGATGAAAAGCCCAACCGATATGCCTTTGGGGGCTTTGCGATTGCGCTGGTGGGGATCGTGGTGCTGTTCGGTGCTGACAAACTGGCAAGTCTGGCCGATCAGAGCATCCGACAATATGCGGTTATCGGCGCGGCCCTTTGCTATGGGCTAAACGCCATTATCACCAAGCAGTTGACCGGCATGGATTGGCAACAATCATCGGCAGCGTTTTTGATCATCGCATTCGTGTTCTCGCTTCCGCTGCTGCTGCTCTCCGATCTCTCTTCGCTGGTTGCGCCCGCACATGTTTGGGCGGCCACGATCTATACCGGGATCGTGCCGACGGCGATTGGCAGCATCATCATCATCATGATCGTGCGAAAGACCAGTGCCAGCTTTCTGTCGCAGATCAATTTTCTGGTACCCGTATTTGGCGTTGCATTTGCCATCATCTTCCTTGATGAAGCTTTGCCGAACAATGGTGCGGTTGCCCTACTTGTCATCCTGGCGGGCGTTGCCTTGGCACGCCGTCGACTGAAACGTGAATTTATCTCTATAAACAAAGGTGTTTGAACCCATGAAGCCTGTTGTTGAACACAAAGACGGGGCAGTAACCCCTCCGGCATCTGCCTATTTCATTGCTGAAAACCGCGAAATGATCGTTCAGCACACATTGTCGGTTCTGGTCGACAATGAATCGGGTGTGTTGGCACGTGTGATCGGGCTGTTTTCCGGGCGCGGCTACAATATTGAAAGCCTGACGGTTTCCGAAACCGAACACGACCGCCATCTTTCCCGCATCACCATCATTTCCAAGGGCACACCGAAAGTGCTGGAGCAAATCAAGCGCCAGTTGGAACGCATGGTGCCGGTTCATCGCGTGGTGGATCTGACCTTGCGTGCGCATCGCCTGGGCCATGAGAAGCCCTTGGAACGCGAATTGGCGCTGGTGAAGGTCGCTGGTACCGGAGAGCACCGAGTTGAAGCGCTTCGCTTGGCGGAAGCCTTCGGTGCCCAGGTCGCAGATGCAAATGTCGGGCATTTCGTTTTCGAAATCACCGGACGCCAGCAAAAGATTGAGCAATTCATCTCGATCATGACTCCGCTTGGTCTGGTCGAAGTTTGTCGAACCGGTATTGCCGCGATGAACCGCGGTTCGGAAGGTATGTAGGCGACAATAGATTCTTCAACAGTGACTCTTGCATTGGGCAGTAAAAGTCATTAGGTAAGGTATCCTTACCTATTTGGTGGTTATGCTCATGTCTTTGACGACATTTCTGGCTCTTCTGGTCTTCTCCTTTGTTTCGTCGATCACGCCGGGACCGAACAACATCATGCTGTTCGCTTCCGGAGTGAATTTCGGCATGTGGCGCACCATGCCCCATGCGTTGGGCATTTCGTTTGGATTTGGCGTCTTGCTCGCTGCGGTTGGCGCTGGGGTCGGGGTGATCCTGGCAACCGTTCCGATCCTGTTTCTCGCCATCAAGGTGGCGGGTGGCCTCTACATGCTGTTCCTGGCTTGGAAAATAGCCAATTCCGGTAAGGTGGAGGCCAAGCAAGTGACCGCCAAGCCGATGACCTTTTTGCAAGCGGCCTTGTTCCAGTGGGTCAATCCGAAGGCCTGGGTGATGGCGACCGTTGCCATGTCGGCTTACACGCATGAGGGCAATTACGCTCTCAATGTCGGCATCGTTGTGTTTTCGTTTGTTGTATTGAACTTCCCATCGGTGACGGTTTGGGCTGGCTTTGGCACCGTGATGCGCAACTTTCTGGAAGATCCGGTGAAGTTGAAGATTTTCAACTATGTCATGGCCATCGCGCTGGTGCTGTCGCTGTGGCCCATGCTGGTCACCTAATCACTTCAAATTCAAACTGTGTGATTGCGCACATCGGGCCGCCCTAATCTCCGTTAAGTATTTCTTATCGGGGATTTTGACGTTGGATGAAAATCAAATAGCAAATGCCTGATGCGACAGGGAGAGTCGACGATCGCCCCTGTGCGGCCTTCCTGACCCGCCTCTTTCCAGCGAAAGGGGCGGGTAAACCGCTTTGTGCTCACCGATATGTAATAGCGACACTTGCTCCCCTTTTACCCAGTGGCTTTGGGGTGTAGGTTCCTGCCAATATTTCATGACATCGCGAGCCTCGATGACCCAAAAGCTGCCCACCTCCATCGATGAAACTCTCAACCTTCTGGCCCAGTCGAGCTATGTTGCCGACCGGTCGCTGGCGACGGTGCTGTATCTATCCTTGAAAATGCAACGCCCGCTGTTTCTCGAGGGCGAAGCGGGCGTTGGTAAAACCGAAATTGCCAAGGTGCTCGCTGAAGGGTTGGATCGGCCGCTCATTCGTTTGCAGTGCTACGAGGGGCTCGATATTTCCTCGGCCGTCTATGAGTGGAATTATGCCGCCCAGATGGTCGACATCCGGATGCGCGAAGCCTCCGGTGATACCAACCGCGACGCCATGGAAGACGGGGTCTTTTCCGAGCGTTTCTTGATCCGACGCCCGATTATGCAGGCCTTGCAGCAGGTGGACGGGCGGGCGCCTGTTCTGCTGATCGACGAACTGGACCGTACCGATGAGGCATTCGAGGCCTTTCTGCTGGAAATTCTGTCGGACTTTCAGGTCACAATTCCGGAGCTGGGCACGATCAAAGCTGCCGAGCCACCGATTGTCATCATCACGACAAACCGGACCCGCGAAATTCACGATGCTCTGAAGCGACGCTGTTTGTATCATTGGGTGGATTACCCGGATGCGGAACGCGAGCTTGAAATCGTCAAGTTGAAGGTGCCAGGTGCCGATGCGCAACTGTCGCGTGAGATTGTCGAATATGTGCAGAAGCTGCGCACCATGGAACTGTTCAAGAACCCGGGAATCGCGGAAACCCTGGATTGGGCAACCGCGCTGATTGAATTGGACAAGGTGGCTCTGGATCCGCAGACCGTCTCGGATACGCTTGGCGTGATCCTGAAATATCAGGATGACATCGCCGCCATTCAAAGCAGCAAGGGCGCGGAGATATTGAAGGAAATCAAGTCTGAAGCGCGGTCTCAGGGCGCGGTTGCTGGTGCTGCGGCACCCGGAGTTTGATTTGAACGCGTCCAGCGAACCCATGGATGAGGGCAAGCTCTCTCAGAACATTCTCTATTTTGCGCGTGCCCTGCGTGATGCGGGCCTTCGTGTCGGTCCAGCTTCGGTGGTCGATGCTGTCAGGGCGGTGAAAGCTGCCGGCATTGGCAGCCGCGATGACCTCTATTGGACATTGCACTGCGTATTCGTCAGCCGCAAAGAGGACCATCCGGTTTTTGATGAGGCTTTCAAACTGTTCTGGCGTTCCCGTGACCTGATGGAGAAGATCATTGAAATGTTCTCTCCCGTGGCCAATCCGGACAAACCGCCTGAGAAACAAAAGGCCGGTCAGTCGCGGGCCGCTGAGGCGCTGTTTCAGCAAGAGGACAAGCCACGCCAGGATCGCATGGAGATCGAAGTCGATGCGACCCTGTCGATGAGCGCCAATGAGGTTTTGCGCAAGAAGGACTTCGCTCAGATGAGCAGCGAGGAATTCGCCGCAGCACGCCAGGCGATCGAAAAGCTGCGCCTGCCGGTTGATCAGGTGCGAACACGGCGCTTCAAACCGGCCAATCGCGGCGAACGGTTCGATGCCCGGGCGGTGCTGCGCAAGTCGATGGCCACCGGTGGCGACTTGATGCTGCCGAGGTTCCGCGAACCGCGTATGGTGCAGCCCCCCTTGGTGGTGCTTGCAGACATTTCCGGTTCGATGAGCCAGTACAGCCGCATTTTCCTGCACTTTCTCCACGCGCTGACCGACAAGCGCAAACGGGTTCACACCTTCCTATTCGGTACCCGACTGACCAATATTACCCGCGCCTTGAGGGCGAAAGACCCTGATGAGGCGCTGGACGATGTGTCTGACCAGGTGGTGGACTGGGAAGGAGGAACCCGCATTGGAGAAACATTGTCCGAGTTCAACCGTGTCTGGGGCCGCCGCGTTCTGGGGCAGGGGGCGGTGGTTCTATTGATCACCGATGGTTTGGAACGGGCCCGCGATGATGCAGATTTGGAACGGTTGGATAAAGAGATCGAACGGCTGCATAAATCCTGTCGCCGGTTGATTTGGCTTAATCCGCTACTTCGCTTTGAGGGATTTGAGCCGCGCGCTGCAGGCGTGCGCATCATGTTGCCCCATGTTGATGAGTTTAGAACCGTGCACTCTCTCGATTCTCTGGCGGATCTGTGCGCGGCCCTTGGTTCTTCGCAGTCGTCGCCGCCGCTGCGGCGTTGAACGCGAGCAGATTTGCTCTAAATTGGATCTGTGATGGAAAATCAAAACGATACATTGGCGATTGCGGAGCGCTGGAAGGGTGAAGGCCGTGAGCTCGCCCTGGCCACGGTGATTGAAACCTGGGGTTCTGCACCGCGACCAGTGGGTAGTCACTTGGTTATTGATTCTGAAGGAAATTTCGAAGGCTCGGTTTCCGGCGGCTGTGTTGAAGGCGCTGTGGTTTTCGAAGCCGTCGAGGCTATTGAAACCGGCAAGGCGAAGGTTTTGGAATTTGGCGTTGCTGACGAAACGGCCTGGGAAGTGGGCTTGTCCTGCGGTGGCAAAATTCGTGTTTATGTTGAGCCTGTAACAGGTTCGGCTGCCGGTTAGGCGGGGCTACAGCTATGGAAACGAGTCTGCTTGAACGCATCAACGAGGCCCGTCAGTCGCGACAAGCCGTGGCGGTTATCACCGACATTGCGACGGGCCACCAGCAATTGGTGACGCCGCAGACGGTGCTCGAAGGTGAGCTGGCGACGGAGGTGGGCAAACGGTTCAGATCGGCCAAATCCGGCGTCGTGACGGTGAACGACAAAGAAACCTTCATTCAGGTTCACGTTCCGTCGCCCCGTCTGTTGATCATCGGCGCAGTGCACATTTCGCAGGCGCTGGTGCCCATGGCGCAATCCTGTGAATTTGACATTACCGTCATCGATCCGCGGACAGCCTTCGCCTCTGAAGAGCGCTTTCCCGGTGTAGATTTGTTGGCCGAATGGCCACAGGAAGTGCTGGAAGAGCGCCCACTGGATGCGTTTACCGCCTTGGTCGCGGTGACCCATGACCCGAAGATCGACGACATTCCGCTGCAACAGGCTCTGGCTGCCAACTGTTTCTATATCGGTGCTCTCGGCAGCCGCAAAACGCATGGCAAGCGGCTCGATCGCTTCGCGCAGGCTGGCATTTCGAGCGCCGACATGGAGCGCATTCACGCCCCCATCGGTCTCGATATCGGCGCTTCCAGCCCGGCAGAGATTGCCGTATCGGTAATGGCTGAGATCATCGCGACCCTGCGCAAGGGAGACGCCGCTTGACTTTCGGTGAGGTTGCTCTGGAAGAGGCGGAAGGGGGGCTGGTGGCTCATGCCTTGGTTCTGTCGGACCGGCGTCTGAAGAAAGGCCACGTTCTTTCCCGACAGGATCTGGAGGCACTGGAGGCGGAAGGCATTCAAAGCCTGACGATTGCCCGCCTCGAGAAGGGCGACGTTGAAGAAAACGCGGCAGCAACAAAGCTCGCCGCTGGAATGTGCAGCGCGCAGATCAGCGCGGCCGATGTGTTTACTGGAAGGGTTAATCTCTACGCCCAAACCACCGGGATTTTCCACGCCGACAAGCATCTGGTTGATCAGTTCAATCGAAT
>JABSRX010000083.1 GCA_013214695.1 Rhizobiaceae bacterium
AAGCCCTGATTCCGTGCCAGCGCATCTGCCGTCCGAAACCCAATGCCCCGAATGTCCTCAGCCAAGCGATACGGCTCGTTCGCAACGACCGCCTGCGCCGCATCGCCATTGGCAACATAATTGACGCACACCGCAGCGCCCTGTTCGGCGGCAAGGCGTGCAACAGCGGCGCCAATGCCCCGACTGCCTCCGGTTATCAGATAGACCGGCGCCACAGCCTACAGGTCCAGCACGAGACGCTGTGGATCTTCCAGGCTTTCCTTAACCCGAACCAGGAAGGTCACCGCTTCCTTGCCGTCGACGATGCGGTGGTCATAGGACAGGGCCAGATACATCATCATTGCCGTCGTGATCTGACCGTTGCGCACCACCGGACGTTCCTCGATTTTGTGCATGCCAAGAATACCGGATTGCGGTGCATTCAGGATCGGCGTCGACATCAGCGAGCCATAGACACCACCATTGGAGATGGTGAATGTGCCGCCCTGCATGTCGTCCATGCCGAGCTGGCCATCGCGCGCCTTGCGACCCAGATTACCGATTTCCTGTTCAATCTCCGCAATGCTCATCTGATCCGCATCGCGCACGACGGGAACCACGAGACCTTTGTCAGTGCCAACCGCAACGCCGATATGCGCGTAGTTTTTGTAGACGATGTCGGTGCCGTCGATTTCCGCATTAACCGCCGGAATTTCCTTCAGCGCATGGCAAACCGCTTTCGTAAAGAAGCCCATGAAGCCGAGCTTCACACCGTGCTTCTTCTCAAACAGTTCCTTGTAGCTTTTCCGCAGTTCCATCACCGGGCCCATATCGACTTCATTGAAAGTCGTCAGCATGGCGGCGGTGTTTTGAGCATCCTTGAGGCGGCGAGCAATGGTCTGACGCAGGCGTGTCATCCGCACGCGCTCCTCGCTTACTTCATCTTCAGCCGCCGATGGTGCCCGAGGCGCAGCGGCTGGAGCTGGTGCGGGAGCCGCAGAGGCTTTTTCGAGCGCCGCGATGACATCGCCCTTCAACACCTGGCCGCGCTTGCCGGTGCCTGCAACAGAACCCGCGGCAACATTGTTGTCAGCCATCATCTTTGCCGCAGCTGGCGATGGAGCAGTGGCTGTCGCTGGGGCAGCGGCAGCGGCGGCGGCAGGAGCCGGGGCTGGTGCAGCACTCGCCGCAGCACCGGCACTGGCACCAGCTCGGATACGGCCAATGACGTCACCTGGTGCAATCACAGTTCCGGTTTCGGCGAGGATCTCCGCCAGAACGCCGGTGGCAGCAGCGGGCACATCCATGGCCGCCTTGTCGGTTTCCAGCTCAACCACCGGATCATCGATCGACAGCGCATCGCCAACCGCAACATGCCAGGTTCCTACTTCTGCTTCGGTCACCGATTCCCCGGCACTCGGGGCAATCACATCAATCAAGTCACCCGCAGCGCCCTCGGAGGCCGCAGGTGTGGCAGCAGCGGCAGGAGCAGCAGCGGCTGGTGCAGCGGCGGCGACGGCGGCGGCGCCACCCCCTTCACCCAAGGAACCCAGCAAAGCATCGACGCCAACCGTTTCACCTTCAGCAGCGACAATCTCTGCCAGCACTCCATCAGCCGGCGCCGGCACTTCCATGCTCACCTTGTCGGTTTCCAGTTCAACCAGCGGTTCGTCTGCCTTGACCGCATCGCCAGGCTGTTTGAGCCATTTGCCAATCGTCGCCTCGGTGACCGATTCGCCCAGGGTAGGAACGCGTATTTCAGTAGCCATTATGCCAATCCCGTATGGTAATTTCTTTTGAGTCCGGCGCTGTCCCGCCGATTATGGTTGGTTGAATTTCGTCTTATTCCGGATCGCCCAGGGCTTCCTCCAGGAAGGCCTCGAGTTGTGCCAGATGTTTTGACATCTGCCCCGTCGCCGGTGACGCAGCAGCCGGACGCCCTGCATAACGGGCGCGGACATGTGTGGCGCCGATATGCGCCAGCACCCACTCGACGTAAGGCTCGATGAAGCTCCATGCACCCATGTTCTTAGGCTCTTCCTGGCACCATACGATTTCCGCCTGCTTGAAACGCGACAGTTCATTGATCAACGCCTTTGCCGGGAACGGATAGAGCTGTTCGACCCGCATCAGATAGATGTCGTTGATGCCCCGCTTCTCACGTTCTTCATAAAGGTCGAAATAGACCTTACCAGTACACAGCACGACGCGACGGATCTTGTCGTCCTTAACCAGTTTGATCTCTTCACCCTTAAGGACTTCGGCATCGTCCCACAGCAAACGGTGGAAAGTGGTATCCTCGCCGAACTCATCCAACCGCGAGACGGCCCGCTTGTGACGCAGCAGGCTTTTTGGCGTCATGATGACCAGCGGCTTGCGGAACTCGCGGCGTAACTGACGGCGCAGAATGTGGAAATAGTTGGCGGGTGTCGTGCAGTTGGCGACCTGCATATTGTCTTCCGCACAGGATTGCAGGAAGCGCTCCAAGCGGCCAGACGAGTGCTCAGGCCCCTGGCCTTCGTAGCCATGGGGCAGCAGCATGACCAAGCCGCACATGCGCAACCACTTACGCTCACCAGATGAAATGAACTGGTCAATCACAACCTGAGCACCGTTGACGAAGTCACCAAACTGGGCTTCCCAGATGATCAGACCATTCGGCTCTGCCAGCGAGTATCCATATTCGTAGCCCAGCACAGCTTCCTCCGAGAGCATCGAGTTGATGACCTCATAACCGGCCGCGCCCTCACCAAGATTTTCCAACGGAATATAACGGCTCTCATCTTTCTGATCGTAGAGCACGGAATGGCGCTGCGAGAACGTACCGCGTTCGCAATCCTGACCGGACAAACGCACCTTGATGCCTTCCATCTGAAGCGAGCCAAAAGCCAGCGCTTCACCGGTTGCCCAGTCAAGACCGTTACCGGATTCGATCATCTTGGCGCGGTTTTCCATGAAACGCTTGATGGTCCGGTGGACTTCAAAATTTTCGGGCACCTTGGTGATGGCCTGACCGATGGTCTTCAATTCCTCGAGCGGCACACCGGTCTGTCCGCGCCGGGCCCCATCAGGACCATCAGCGACCTTCAGGCCCGACCAGGCGCCGTCGAGCCAGTCAGCCTTGTTGGGCTTGAAGTTTTCGGCTGCCTCAAAGTCGGCATCCAGCTTGGCGCGGAAGGCCGCAACCTGCTCGTCCTTACCGGTTTCGCTGAGCAAGCCTTCCTGCACCAAACGATCGGCATATTTGGTCAAGGTCGACGCATGCTGCTTGATTTCGCGGTACATGATCGGCTGGGTGAATGCCGGCTCATCGCCTTCATTGTGGCCGTAACGACGATAGCAGAACATGTCGATGACAACCGGCTTGCCAAATTTCTGACGGAACTCGACAGCTACCTTGGCCGCGTAAACAACGGCTTCGGGATCATCACCATTCACATGGAAGATCGGCGCCTCGATCATCTTTGCCACATCGGACGGATAGGGCGACGAGCGTGAGAAGCGTGGGTTGGTCGTAAAACCAATCTGGTTGTTGATGATGACGTGGATCGAACCGCCGGTAATGTGACCTTTCAGCCCCGAAAGGCCGAAACATTCAGCGACAACGCCCTGGCCTGCAAACGCCGCATCGCCGTGCAGCAAGAGCGGCAACACGCCGGATCGATCGCGGGTACCGTCCTCGCGCTTCGGCTTGAGCTGATCCTGTTTCGCCCGGGCCTTGCCCAGAACCACGGGATTGACGATTTCCAGATGCGACGGGTTGGCAGTCAGGGACAGATGGACACTGTTGCCATCAAACTCGCGGTCCGAGCTGGCGCCGAGATGGTATTTGACGTCGCCGGAGCCCTCGACCTCGTCGGGCTTGAACGAACCGCCCTTGAATTCATGGAACACAGCCGTGAACGGCTTGCTCATCACATTGGTCAGCACGTTCAGGCGCCCACGGTGGGCCATGCCCAGGATGATGTCTTGAACACCCAGCTGGCCGCCGCGCTTGATGATCTGCTCCAGCGCCGGGATCAACGATTCGCCGCCGTCCAGACCAAAGCGCTTGGTGCCCTTGTATTTGACGTCAAGAAACTTCTCGAACCCCTCGGCCTCGACCAGCTTGTTCATGATCGCCAGCTTGCCGTTTTTGGTGAATTCGATGCTCTTGTCCGGGCCTTCGATGCGCTCCTGAATCCAGGATTTTTCCGCCGGGTTGGAGATGTGCATGAATTCCACGCCGAGGGTGGAACAATAGGTGCGTTTGAGAATTTCCAGCATTTGCGGGATGGTCGCAAAATCCATACCCAGCACTTTGTCGAGGAAGATCGGGCGATCGTAGTCTTCCGGCGTGAATCCATAGGAAGACGGATGCAATTCGTTGTGGTCTTCCTTGTTGCCGGCAATGCCCAGTGGGTCCAGATCGGCATGAAGATGACCGCGCATGCGGTAGGCACGGACCATCATAATGGCGCGGATGGAATCCCGGGTGGCCTGCTGAACATCGACTGCAGGCGTCTGGCCGATTGTACTCG
Organism: Rhizobiaceae bacterium; assembly: GCA_013214695.1. Lineage (GTDB taxonomy): Bacteria > Pseudomonadota > Alphaproteobacteria > Rhizobiales > Rhizobiaceae > Pseudahrensia. The sequence goes on from JABSRX010000083.1 coordinate 4,500, forward strand.
CTGCCGCGGCCTGTTTGATGCGGGCCTCGACTTTGGCGTCTGAGATAACCTCATCATCCGCCCAATGGCCGTCCAGCGCTGAAACCAATTCACCATTTGCGGCAATCGGCCAGTTCTGTTTCTTCCACGAAGCGCCCTGTGCGTTCTTGATGATGTCGTCGGCTTCGTCGCCAAGACCCTCAAAAAAGTTCTTCCAGTCGACACTTACCGAAGCCGGATTGTCGCGATACTGGGCGTAAAGCTCCTCAATATATCCGGCGTTGCCGCCATACAGAAAGGACGTATTGGCAAAAGCTTCGTTTGCTTCTTGTCTGGCCATTGTCTTTTTCGAGGTTTCCCTCGCCTCCGCATCTGGCCGAGCCGGCTGCGCCGTCCCGGCCGTTTTGATTTAGTCGTTCAACAGGGCAATCAAAGTTTCACCAAGCTTGGCAGGTGACGGCGAAACGCGAATGCCGGCCGCTTCCATCGCTGCGATCTTGTCGTCAGCACCGCCCTTACCACCGGAGACCACAGCACCGGCGTGACCCATGGTGCGGCCTGGAGGTGCTGTGCGACCGGCGATAAAGCCGACGGTCGGCTTGGAGCGGCCCTTCTTGGCCTCGTCGATCAGGAACTGAGATGCATCTTCCTCTGCAGAACCACCAATCTCACCGATCATGATGATCGATTCGGTTTCGTCGTCAGCAAGGAACATCTCCAATACGTCGATGAACTCGGTGCCCTTGACCGGGTCGCCGCCGATACCAACGGCCGTTGTCTGGCCGAGACCGGCATTCGTGGTCTGGAAAACAGCTTCATATGTCAGTGTGCCGGACCGTGACAGAATTCCGACATTGCCCTTCTTGAAGATGCTGCCCGGCATGATGCCGATCTTGCATTCATCCGGGGTCAGAATACCCGGGCAATTGGGGCCGACCAGGCGTGAATTCGACTTGATCAGCTTTTCCTTGACCCGCACCATATCCAGTACAGGCACGCCCTCGGTGATGGCGATGATCAAAGGAATTTCAGCATCAATGGCTTCTTCGATGGCCGCAGCGCATCCAGCCGGTGGCACGTAAATCACCGAAGCATTGGCGCCGGTGACTTCCTTGGCCTCGGCAACAGTCGCGAAAATCGGCAGATCGCCGGTTCCGTTGGACGCAGTCCAGGTCTCGCCACCCTTCTTGGGATGGGTTCCAGCAACCATCTGGGTGCCGTGATAAGCCAAAGCCTGTTCGGTATGGAAGGTGCCCGTTTTGCCGGTCAAGCCTTGCACGATGACTTTGGTGTCTTTGTCGATAAGGATGGACATCTTTGAGATGACTCCGTTTGTTCAGTTATCTTTGAATAATGGTGACGTTCAGCAAACCGCCCTTGTTGGTCGGCGGTGCCTTGGCGAACAGGAAGACTTTCAGATCGTCATTGCCGCCGGCCCAGGTTGTTGTCCGCAACAAACCTTCAGGAACGTCAGTTGAAATCGGCTGCTTGCCAGCCAGACGCTGCATATTGGCCATGAATTCGGTTGCATCCTGCTGGTCATCAAGAACCATGGAGCAGGACGTCGCTGTGCCGTTTGCCAGATCCGGGAAAGATTCTTTCATCTTGTCCGTAAGACCCGCCTGGGTGATCCCAACGCGGAACAGGCGTTCGCCGACCTGAACGTCCCAGCCGCGCAAAACCGACGGGTTTTCGTAGCTTCTGAATTCGGTCAGCTCTTCATCGGTGATCGACTTCCAGGCCAGCTCCAAAGCCATTTCCTGAATGGCATCCAGATTGGGGACCTGTGCATAGCAAATGCGGTTGAAGACATAGACCGGATCCGGGTTTTCATCATTGGCAAATGACGGGCTTGCCGAAACACTGGCGAGCAGGACGCCCGCCGCCAAAACTGATTTCATCATCGACATCAGCCCTTCACCGCCTTGACGATTTTCTGGGCGGCATCGTCCAGATCGTCGGCGGCAACAACATCGACATCGCTGTCGTTGATTATCTTCTTGCCTTCTTCGACCTTGGTTCCCTCAAGGCGCACCACGAGCGGCACCTGGAGGCCCACCTGCTTGACGGCCTCGACAACACCTTCGGCGATGACGTCACAGCGCATGATGCCGCCAAAGATGTTGACCAGAATGCCTTTCACCTTCGGATCGCCGGTGATGATCTTGAAGGCAGCCGTCACTTTTTCGGTGGTCGCGCCACCCCCCACATCAAGGAAGTTGGCTGGTTCAGCGCCGTACAGCTTGATGATGTCCATGGTCGCCATCGCAAGACCGGCACCGTTGACCATGCAGCCAATCTCGCCATCCAAAGCGACATAGGAGAGATCGTATTTGGAGGCTTCAATTTCCTTGGCGTCTTCTTCCGTCAGATCGCGCAATTCCTGCAGCTCTGGGTGGCGGAACTCAGCATTGCTGTCGAACGATACTTTGGCATCCAGCACGCGCAGCGAGCCGTTGCCCAAAACAACCAGCGGGTTGATTTCCAGCAGGCTCATGTCGGTTTCGACAAATGCCGTATAAAGATTGGTGAACAGGTCTTTGGCTTCATCCTTGGCCGGGCCAGCGAGCTCAAAGGCTGAGATCAGCGCGTCGATCGTGGCATCGGTGACACCTTCTGAAGCGGTGACATCGATGGTGTGGATTTTTTCAGGCGTTTCTTCTGCAACAGCCTCAATATCCATCCCGCCTTCGGTCGAGGCGACAAAAGAGACCTTGCCGGTTTCGCGGTTGACCAGCAGCGAGCAGTAAAGTTCACGGCCAATGTCAGCACCATCTTCAATATAGAGGCGGTTGACCTGTTTGCCGGCAGGGCCGGTCTGCTTGGTGACCAGCGTGTTGCCGAGCATTTCAGCGACATTGGCGCGGACTTCATCGGGTGAGAAGGAAACCCGCACGCCGCCTTTGGCATCTTCCGGCAATTCCTTGAACTTGCCCTTGCCGCGCCCCCCGGCGTGGATCTGGCTTTTCACCACATAGACTGGTCCGGGCAGTTGGGCCAAGGCAGTTTCCACGTCTTCTGCTGCCAAAACCGGTACGCCTTGTGAAATAGGAGCACCATATTTGGCCAATACCTGTTTGGCTTGATATTCGTGAATGTTCATGAAGGTTTTCGCTTTCTCCCAGCGACCCGGATTGGGATCTTTAATCCGCCATCGGGCCAGTTCTTGTAGAGTGTCAGGCAAGCGGCTGACGCCTGCCTGACAATATTCGTTGGGCTATTTCAGGTTGGGCGCAATTTCTGCACAGGCGTCGCACAGATCGGCAACAGCCTGAGCCGAATTGGCGAACGCCTTCTGATCAGCCTTGCTCATTTCGACTTCGATCACCCGCTCGACACCACCAGCGCCGATGATCACGGGAACACCGACATACATGTCCTGGATGCCGTATTCGCCTTTCAGGTTCGCAGCACATGGCAGGACGCGTTTCTGGTCACCCAGATAGGATTCAGCCATGGAAATCGCCGAGGCAGCAGGCGCATAATATGCAGAGCCGGTTTTCAGCAGGGCAACGATCTCGCCACCGCCCTTGCGGGTGCGGTCAAAGATTTCTTCCATACGCTCTTTGGTGAGCCAGCCCATCTTGACCAGGTCCGGCAACGGAATACCGGCCACCGTGCAGTATTTGGCCAGCGGCACCATCGTGTCACCGTGACCGCCCAGAACGAAGGCGGTGACATCTTTGATGGAGACGTCGAATTCGTCTGCCAGGAAATGCTTCAAACGTGAGGAGTCCAGCACGCCTGCCATGCCGACAACCATGTTTTTCGGCAGACCGGAAAATTTCTGCAGCGCCCAAACCATCGCATCCAGCGGGTTGGTGATACAGATAACAAAGGCATCGGGGGCGTATTTCTTGATGCCCGCGCCGACCTGTTCCATCACCTTCAGGTTGATGCCCAACAGATCATCGCGGCTCATGCCTGGCTTACGCGCAACACCGGCGGTGATGATGCAAACGTCCGCACCCTTAATGGCTTCGTATGACTGAGTGCCTGTGAGCTTCACGTCGAAGCCGTCAACAGGGGAGGATTCGGCGATATCCAAGGCCTTGCCCTCTGGAATGCCCTCAGCGATGTCAAACAGGACCACGTCGCCCAGCTCTTTCAATCCGGCCAGATGGGCCAATGTGCCACCGATCATACCAGAACCGATCAGTGCAATCTTGTTGCGAGCCATGTATTTTCTTCCTTTTACGTAAGAATTTTAAAGGGTTTTGCCCCCAATTGTCAGGAAAAGGTCTTACAACAGAATCCAAAAATGACAACATTGCGCGTCGTTAAATTTGCCCCCTGGGTCGCATTTGAAGGGATAATTCGGCGATTCGCCCCAACGATTACGTGAATAGCCCGTGACGACTGGTGTGAGACTGATCATTTGGGGACGGCGATTTGGCCGGTTCAGGCCAGATTCTGGCGATCCAGCCATTCTTCGCTCTGCATTTCGCGCAATCGGGAAATTGTACGCTCAAATTCGAACGCTTCGGTACCGTGATCGACATTATAGAGCTTCGACGGCCGTTCTTCTGCGCTGACGATGAGAATTCGCCCCTGATCATAAAGGGTATCGATTAGTGCGATGAAGCGTTTGGCGGCGTTCTTGTCGGCGAACTCCATGACCGGCACATGTTCCAGGAACAGAGTATGGAAGCGTTCCGTCAATGCCAGATAGTCGCCCGCCCCCAGCGGACGCTTGCACAGGGCATCAAAGCTCTCCCGCACCAAACCCCCGCAGGTTTGGGCGAAATCCAGCTGGCGACCCGCCACTTCGATGCTGGCCGGCTCGACGATCAGTCCATCTGTCATCTCGCGCCAAAGTCCATCGAGCTGAGCATCCGCATCATCACCAACCATATAAGTACGGTGGTTGCCCAGCAGCTCCATGCGGTAATCGGTTGCGGAGGCAAGTTCCATCACCACCATGCGTTCCTTGACCAAGGCGATGAACGGCAAAAAGAAGGAACGGTTGAGGCCATCCTTGTAGAGCCCGTCGGGCTGGACGTTTGACGTTGCAACGACAGTTACACCGTGACCAAACAGGCCGGTAAACAGGCGGCCCAGCAACATGGCATCAGCCACATCGGTCACCGCAAACTCGTCAAAACACAGAAGTTGCGATTCCTTGGCCAATTCCGCGGCCAACGGGGGAATGGGATCAGCTGAACGCTCCTTGGCGGTCTTCTGCTGCTGTCGCCAGGCGTGAATGCGGGCGTGAACGTCCAGCATGAAAGCGTGGAAATGAACCCGCCGCTTCGGCGGCGCCCCTTTACCGGCCGGCGCAAGATCGAAGAAACGGTCCATCAGCATGGTTTTGCCGCGGCCAACCCCGCCCCAGAGATAAAGACCACGCACAGAATCATCCGCCACACGCGGCTTCTTGCCAAACAACCAACCAAGAGCGCTTTTCTTGTTGCCCAGTTTGGGGGCGTGGAGTTCATCCAAGATGTCGTCAAGCGCCTCAATGGCCTTGGCCTGGGCAGTGTCGGGTTTTAATTGCCCCTGCTCTATGGCAGCGGCAATCTCGCCGGACAGGCGGCGCTGTTTAGATGCATGGTTGGGATTTGCAGCCGGATTGGAAACGGCTGCATCCGGCGACGAAGACGCGTGATCATCCGTTGTCATGGGTGGAAATTGCGACCTTCGCGCCTAATCTTCGCCAAGTCGGTTTACCCGACCGAAACAGTGTCCAATCAGCGTGTGAACGAAATGGCCCCACCGCCGTTGGTGGATCCGTCATAGCGCTGATCGCTGGAACGATAAAGCGTTGCAGCCGTTCCGCCCGCAGAATTCACCAACACAACCTGTTTGTCTTTCACATCCCAGGCCTGAACGTCCGAAATAGCAGGCGCCGAACAGCCGCGGGAAGCAGCACGATAGCCGCCAGACCACTTGGTTAAGGCCAGGAAGATCTGACAGTTCGAGCCCGCTGTGCTCACCGTCCATGCACCGACCATGGCTTGTCTTGTCACAGGTTGGGCATTGGCTGGCGGCTGCAGGCTGGCAACCTGGTTGTTGTTTTCCTGGCCAGGAAGCACGGGAACCCCGTTCGCATCGACATTCGTGCCGTCAGCGTTTGGCGTTACCGGTTGCAACTCACCCTGCTGCACTGGTGTCAGTGGCGCGGGTTCCAGCGAGATCGGCTGCTGCTGTCTGGGCAAGCGGTCACCAGAATAGAAGCCGGACGTGCGCTGACATCCGGTCAGCACCAGGGCTCCCATCAGTACAAGCGGCGCATAGCGCAACACCGAGCGTGTCAGGCCACGCCCCATTGCGCCTTCACCCATGTGATCCATGGTCATTTCTTGTTTCATCTTAACCGCCATTCAGTCCATTCCCGACCTACTCATATTCATGAAAAACGTGAATATTGAGGCCAATCCCTCTCGCTTAGTCCATTAATTCGACATTTTCCTAACTTTCAGAAACTGAATATAGGGTGAACATCTTATTAATAGGTGAATGCGACGCCAATGATCGGCAGTTTGGCAGGGAATAAACAAATTGGCCAGAACCTTTCGATTCTGGCCAACCAGCGGATCGTACAGGGTATTTGCGATTAGCTGCCGTAGTTGACGCCCGTGTAAGCCTGGTCACCCCACAATGCCTTGACGCGCTGATCGCGGCCACAGCGATAGCGGTAGTATTTGTAGCGGATCGGGTTCTTTTTATAGTAATTTTGGTGATAGCCCTCTGAATCTGTCCAGAACGAGGCCATTTTGATCTCGGTTGCAATGGGCTGGTTCAAATCAGCCGCAGCCTTTTTCTTGGAGACCTGAGCAGCGCTCAACTGATCACCATCGACGGCATAGACCGCGGTTGAATAGGCAAAGCCGCGATCGCAGAACTGGCCGCCGTCATCGGTTGGGTCGACCGTGCGCCAGAAAATGTGCAAAAGCTGATCATAGCTCACCTTGCTGTCATCATAGGTGATCTTCACCGCTTCCCGATGGCCCTCATGGCTACGATAGGTAGGGTTCTTTTTAGAACCACCGGTATAGCCGGACACCACGTCCAGCACGCCGGCGACATGTTCAAAGTCCTTTTCAATGCACCAAAAGCAACCGCCGGCAAAAATGGCGGTTTTTTCTGCGGCCTGGGTAACCGGCGCGAACAAAGAAAGGGAAAAGGCAGCAAGCAATAGGCGTTTCATGCAAATTCAACTCCAAAATATGGTTGTTGAGGCTAATTGACCACAAAAACGGGCCGTCTCAAGGCCACGCCAGAGCAAATCGAGTCACCATGACGTGATCAAGTGTCCCAATTGACGCAAGCCCAAAATTTCTGCTTGGTGCCCCAACGACCTAAACGGGCGGCTTTAAGGCAGGCAAAATGACCAAAGTCTTGGTGACCGGGGCGACGGGGTACATCGCAAAACACATCGTGCTGCAACTGCTGCAGGCCGGCTACCAGGTCTGCGGATCCGTGCGTTCCCTTGCCCGTGTTCAAGAGGTTATGGATGCGGTTCGCCCGCATCTGGAACCGACATTTGAACTTGATCAGCATCTCAGTTTTGTCGAACTCGATCTCACCGTCGACGCGGGGTGGGATGACGCCATGCGCGGCATCGATGTGCTGCTGCACACGGCTTCCCCCTTCCCAATGTCACCGCCCAAACAGGAAGACGATTTGATTCGACCCGCCGTGGACGGCACGTTGCGGGCGTTGAAGGCGGCCCAATCAGCAGGCATCCGGCGGGTTGTGCTGACGTCCTCGACGGCATCCGTCATTTACCGCGCTTTGCCACCGCAAGGGGAGATGTTTGACGAAAGTCATTGGACGGATGTCGACTACCCAACCTGCTCCCCCTACGCCAAGTCGAAGACGCTGGCGGAACAGGCGGCCTGGGACTTTTTCGACAAACACGCTCCGGAAATGCAATTGACCACCATTAATCCGGGCTTTGTGCTGGGCCCGCCGCTGGACGATAATTTCGGCACCTCGATGAAAACCATCAAGCGGCTTCTGTCAGGCAAAGACCCAGCCCTGCCGCAGGTTGGATTTGCCAGTGTCGACGTTGCCGATGTTGCCGCCGCCCATGTTGGCGCCATCGACAATCTGGAAACCCATGGATGCCGGATCCTGGTGGTTGAGCGCTTCATGTGGTTTGCCGATATAGCGCACGCCATTGGCAACGCGTTTCCTGATCGAAAGATTGTCACACGCCTGGCGCCCAACTGGCTGATCCGGTTTCTGGGTTTGTTTGATCAGCAGATCCGCACCATTGCGCCATTATTGGGGCAAAAATTCGGGGTTTCCAACGGCCGCGCCAAGGACCTGCTGGCCCTCAATTTCAAGGATACCCGCAACAGTGTCGTGGAATCGGCACGCTATCTCATCGACCGCAAATTGGTGTGACCATTGATCCCATCTTCTGCTCGATTAGGACGTGATAAGGCGTATTTCTTAGCATAAGGTACCCTTTTATTAGCTGGGTGCTTTGAGTAAGGTGGCAGGCGAACAGAACGGAGCCCTCTGTCGAGACAATATGACCGAAACCACATCCTCAACGGGCGCTGCAAAGCCGCGGCCGCTTTCGCCACATCTATCAGTTTATAAAATGATCCCTACCATGGCGATGTCGATCATTCATCGCATCACCGGATCAGCCCTGTATTTTGGAACCATCCTTGTCGCCTGGTGGCTGATCGCCGCTGCCACGGGTGAGGCAGCGTACGAAACCGTCAACTGGTTTTTCGGCACCCTCATCGGTCGTCTGATCTTGTTTGGCTATACCTGGGCGCTGATGCACCACCTGCTGGGCGGATTGAAGCATCTGATGCAGGACACCGGCGCAGGTCTTGAAAAACACTTCACCACACGCATGGCGATTGTCCAGCCATTCGTCTCCATTGCCTTGACGATCCTGATTTGGGTCATCGGCTACGCAGTACGATAGGGAGACAGAACATGGCACCTCAAAACGATATGCGCACCCCCCTGTCACGTGTTCGCGGACTTGGCTCCGCCCGTGAAGGCACTCAACACTTCTGGCACCAGCGGCTGACGGCGATTGCCAACATTCCGCTGATCGGCTTCTTCATTTACGTGGTGGTCAGCCTCAACGGCGCCTCCCATGCAGAAGTTGTTGCCTGCCTTTCAAAGCCCTGGGTTGCCGTGATCATGCTGCTGGTAATGGGATCGGGCATCTACCATATGAAATTGGGCATGCAGGTGGTCATCGAAGACTACGTTCATGGCGGCATGGGCAAGGCCCTGCTGATCGCCAACACATTCTTTGCAATCATCATGGCAGCCGCCTGTGGATTTGCGATTTTGAAACTCGGCTTTGGAGGCTGACACGGCAATGGCTAAGGCAACTGAAAACAAGAAGGCCACTCAGGGCACCTACGAATTCATCGATCATACGATTGACGTCTGCGTGGTCGGTGCTGGTGGCGCCGGTTTGCGCGCAACACTGGGCGCAGCTCAAGCAGGCCTGAAAACGGCATGTATCACCAAGGTTTTCCCAACCCGCTCACACACTGTTGCAGCGCAGGGTGGGGTTGCTGCCTCGCTGGGCAATATGGGCAAGGACAACTGGCAGTGGCACATGTATGACACCGTCAAGGGTTCCGACTGGCTCGGTGACCAGGACGCGATCGAGTATTTGTGCCGTGAAGCGCCGAAAGCCGTTTACGAACTGGACCATTTTGGCGTGCCGTTTTCGCGCACCGAAGAAGGCAAGATCTACCAGCGCCCATTTGGCGGCATGACAACCGAGTTTGGCGAGGGCCCGCCAGCCCAGCGCACCTGCGCCGCAGCTGACCGTACCGGCCACGCCATGCTGCACACCCTGTATGGTCAGAGCCTAAAATACGATGCCGAGTTCTACATTGAATACTTCGCCATTGATCTGATCATGGAAGACGGCGCTTGCCGCGGCGTGGTCGCCATGGACCTGGCGACAGGTGACATTCACCGCTTCCGCGCTCACAAGACCATTCTGGCCACCGGCGGTTACGGCCGGGCCTACTTCTCCTGCACATCAGCCCATACCTGCACCGGCGACGGCAATGCCATGGTATTGCGGGCCGGCCTGCCGTTGCAGGATATGGAGTTCATCCAGTTTCACCCCACCGGCATTTACGGTGCGGGCTGCCTGATTACCGAAGGCTCCCGTGGTGAAGGCGGTTATCTGGTCAATTCCGAAGGCGAGCGCTTCATGGAGCGCTATGCACCGTCGGTGAAAGACCTTGCGCCGCGCGACATGGTTTCGCGCTCGATGACCATGGAAATTCGCGAAGGGCGTGGCGTAGGTCCGAAGAAAGACCACATCTTCCTCCACCTGGATCACCTCGACCCGGAACTGCTGGCCGAACGCCTGCCGGGCATTTCTGAATCGGCGAAAATCTTTGCCGGCGTCGACGTGACACGCGACCCGATCCCGGTCATTCCAACCGTTCACTACAATATGGGTGGTATCCCGACCAATTATCACGGCGAAGTGCTGAACAAGGTCGATGGCGATCCGGATCAGGTTGTGCCAGGTCTGATGGCCGTCGGTGAGGCTGCCTGTGTTTCCGTGCATGGTGCCAACCGGCTTGGTTCCAACTCGCTGATCGACCTCGTGGTCTTCGGCCGCGCCGCTGGTCTGCGCTGTCAGGAAACCGTTCAGTCGGGTCAGAGTCATGCTCCCCTGCCTGCCGACGCGGGTGAGATGGCGATTTCACGTCTCGATCACTTCCGTTACGCCAAGGGCAGCACGCCAACCGCACAGCTGCGCGATGCGATGCAGGAAACCATGCAAACCAATTGTGCCGTGTTCCGCACCAATGAGATCCTCGAAGAGGGTCAGAAAAAGATCGCTGATGTGTGGTCCAGCTCGGACGACATTTCCGTTGAGGATCGCGGGCTGATCTGGAACACCGATCTGGTGGAAACGCTGGAGTTCGACAATCTGATTTCACAGGCCGTTGTGACTGTTGAATCAGCCGCCAACCGTAAGGAATCCCGCGGCGCCCACGCTCATGAGGATTACCCAGATCGCGACGACAAGAACTGGATGCATCACACACTTGCCTATGCTGATGACGACAATCGCAAGGTGACCCTGGATACCCGTCCGGTGCACACTTACACGATGAGCAACGAAGTCAGCTACATCAAGCCGAAAGCGCGCGTGTACTAGGCAAGCAAATCTTCAAGGATCATACGGACATCGACCGGCTTCTTGCCGGTCGGGTCGACCTGGTAGCTCGGTTTTTCAACCGGAAATTCCAGCACTGTGCCGTCGCTTGACCAGATCCCGTCGAAAAACAGGTCCCTCTCACGTTCCCGGCGCGGAATGATCTGCGGAGGCTTCCGCCAGTTCATGAACGAGTCCCGCGCTGCCTCGGTCTCACCGCGTTTCCATTCCTCAACCCACGTCGCTGTCGCGATGGCGCCCGTATTGTAATGAAACGATAACGCTGCGCCGAACTGGTGTTCGGTCAGGTCCTGATCCCCAAAACATGCCAGCACAGCCGGCGCATAGGTTTCGCGCAGCAGGCGCAGGTACATTTCAAGACACCAACGCAACGTCTGAGGCCGGTCGACATAGCGCGGGCAGACCGCGTGGCCTGATGCTTCGGTGACCCCCACACCCCAGGTCCAGACCCCGACAACATCGCGATAGGCCTCGCGCACAATCGCCTCATGGGACAGCAATTCCAGTGCCACTCGTGCCGTCAACAGTCTCAAAAACAGTCTCCGATTTCGCCCAACAACCACAAATTGTCGCGGTTACCACAAAAAACTCCCTACAACCTTCAGCCAACTTGCCAAGAGCGGTCTGTATTGGCATGAACATAGCCAACCAACAGGTTCAAACAACAGGTTATCGCCGGAATGGTCGAACTTACTCTGCCCAAAAACTCCCGCATCGAAGACGGAAAGGTCTGGACGAAAATCGCGTCAGACGAAAAGGCAGCCTCTCGTGAATTCAAGATTTACCGCTGGTCTCCCGATGACGACGGCAACCCGCGGGTCGATACCTACACAGTGAACACCGACGATTGTGGCCCGATGATCCTCGACGCGTTGATCTGGATTAAGGCCAATGTCGACCCGACGCTGACTTTCCGCCGTTCCTGCCGCGAGGGCATTTGTGGCTCATGCGCCATGAACATTGACGGCACGAACACCCTGGCTTGCACCAAGGGCATGGACGAGGTTCAGGGCATCATCAAGATCTATCCTTTGCCCCACATGCCGGTGGTCAAAGACCTGGTGCCGGATCTGACGAATTTTTACGCACAGCACCGTTCGATCGAACCTTATCTGAAAACGGTCACTCCAAAGCCTGAGAAAGAATGGCAGCAGAGTCCGGAAGATCGTGAAAAGCTCGACGGTCTGTACGAATGCATTCTGTGCGCCTGCTGCTCGACATCCTGCCCCTCCTATTGGTGGAACGGCGATCGCTATCTTGGTCCGGCAACTCTGTTGCAGGCCTATCGCTGGCTGATCGATTCCCGCGACGAGGCAACCGGAGAGCGGCTGGACAATCTGGAAGATCCTTTCAGACTGTACCGCTGCCACACCATCATGAACTGCGCCCAGGCCTGCCCGAAGGGTCTCAATCCTGCCAAGGCGATCGCAGAAATCAAAAAGATGATGGTGGAGCGGCGCGTCTAGCACTGCCTGCGAAAGCCTGTTGTCAAATCGGCCTTTGGCTTTACCAGCCAAGGTGGGATGATTTAGCCTTGATCCATCGATATTCTTCGCGGAACAGGTGAAACCATGGGCATTACAAGTCTGATCATTTTTCTTTTCGTTGGTGCTGTGGCCGGCTGGCTTGCTGGTCAGTTGATGAAAGGCGCTGGCTTCGGGCTGATCGGCAACATGGTTGTGGGTGTCATCGGCGCATTTGTTGCCGGATTTGTTCTACCAATCATCGGCATTTCCATCGGCGGTGGCATATTGGGCTCGATCCTGCATGCGACAATCGGCGCCGTCATCCTCCTCTTTGTGATCTCTTTGGTGAAGAAGGGCCGTTGAATCCAGCAGCCACGGATGCAAGACTGCGGCCTTATTCGAAATCCGCTGCCAGGAAGGGCCCGCATTCAAAATGTTGGATCAACTGAAATCGCTGTTTGGGCTGGACGATGATCAAGCTGCAGCGCCGCGCCCTGCGATGGACAAGAATCTCGCCGCTGCCGCGCTGATGGTCCACGTGATTGCCGCAGACGGCGAAATCACACCCGAGGAAGAACACAGACTGGAACAGATCCTGCGCGATCACTACTCGGTCACCGAGGCCGAAGCCTTGGCCCTGTCCAACGCCGCCAAACTAGCCCAAAGCGACGCGGTCGACATGTACCGCTTCACCAGCATTTTGAAGGCCGAAATGGAGGAGCATGAGCGCCTCGCCCTGATCGAAGATCTTTGGGAGATGGTCTATGCCGACGGCGAAATCCACGAATTTGAGGACAATGTTGTCTGGCGGGTTGCCGAATTGATCGGCATTCAATCCCGTGAACGCATGGTTCTGAAACAGCGGGTTCTCAACCGGCGCGGTGCAGGTACCTCTGAAAACGGGGATGCTTCTTGACTTCCCGAATCACCAGACCCCGCATTCTGATCATCCTGCACCAGGAAACCTCGACACCTGGCCGCTTGGGTAGACGGTTGATTGAGCGCGGTTTTGATCTGGACATTCGCCGCCCTCCGCTGGGTGATCAACTACCGGAAAGTCTCGACGAGCACGCAGGAGCGATCATGTTTGGCGGCCCGATGAGCGCCAACGACACGGACGAATTTGTCAAACGGGAAACCGACTGGCTGGCGGTTCCATTGAAAGAAAACCGGCCGTTTTTTGGCATTTGCCTGGGCGCACAGAAGCTCGTTCGGCACCTCGGTGGCAAGGTCGAGGCCCATCCAGAAGGCCAGGTGGAAGTAGGATATTACCCGCTGCATGCAACACCAGAAGGCGCCGCCCTGCTCGAATGGCCCTCGATGATCTACCAATGGCATCGTGAAGGGTTTGATTTGCCCGATGGCGCTGTTCATCTGGCCTATGGGGACACCTATCCCAACCAGGCCTTTCGCTATGGCGACCGCACATATGCAGTGCAATTTCATTCCGAATTGACCCTGGCCATGATGTGCAAATGGTCGGTCAAAGGGGCCCACCGTATGGAGCTGCCCGGCGCCCAGCAGCGCAAGCAACATCTCGATGGCAGATTGATCTACGACGAGCCGGTTCAGCGCTGGCTGGATCAGTTTCTCGATCTGTGGATCGGCCGGGCCGATGATCTGGCAGAAGGCCGCCCAGCGCCACCCATCAGTGTTGAGCGGAAAATGTCCGCTTAGACCTGCTTTTTCAGCGTGCCGCGCTCGACCACATCACAAAAGAACAATCGGTATTCCGGCGCCCTGTCGGGTTCGTCCATCATCGCGAGAACCAACTCGATTGATGCCTGAATGATCTGTTTGATCGGCTGGCGGATGGTTGTCAGATTGACGTTTTGCCAGCCGGCCATCTCCATGTCGTTGAGACCGATGATGCCGATGTCGTTGGGCACATTCAGCCCGGCCTGTTGAATCGCTGCCATGGCACCGATCGACAAAACATCGTCACCGCAGAAATAGGCTTCGCAAACCTCCATTTGCAGCAGACCTTGCATTTCGTTGAAGCCCGCTTCGAAGGAATAGGCATCCGCAAAGGAGTGGCTGCTTTTGACGTTTGGATGGGCCTTCAAAACTTCCGAAAAACCGGCAAAGCGGTCCTGGGTCGACGTTGCCGACTTCGGCCCACCCAAAAAGCCAATATTGGTGTAGCCCCTTGAAATCAGTTCCTCAGCCGCCATACGGCCACAGGCAACGTTATCGATGCCGACCAAATGCACTTTTGGCGCCTGGGAAAACCGCCCAAACGAATGCACCACCGGCATGCCAGCATCGCGAAACGCTTCGGCAAATTCAGGTGCCAGGGTCGACGATGCAACGATGACCCCGTCGACGCTGTATTGCTGCATCATCTGGACAGACTTCTTTGGGTCCGTCTCATCAGACAGATTGACCAGAAGCGGTCTTAGATCGCGTTCCTGCAGACCCCGCGTAAAGAGATCAAAGACTTCAAGGAAGATCGGATTGTGGAAGTTGTTCGATACCAGGCCAATCATCTTGGTGCGGCGCGTCGTCAGACTGCGGGCCAAGACGTTGGGGCTGTAACCCAGTTGCCGGGCGGCATTGTCCACACGTTGCCGCATCTTGGCAGAAACCGAGGCGCCCGGTGTGAAGGCGCGCGAAACGGCAGACGTCGAGACGCCTGCCAATTCAGCTACATCCTTCAGTGTCGCCGCCATAATCTGCCCATTCGCTGTTTGGCATTCCTGTTTCCAGCGATTCAACATCCTTGTTGGTTCAGAAGCAAGTCGTGAAGCTTGAAAGCTGCCCAGCAGCGCAAGGCGTTCACATGCCGGGGGGGGTGCATGTTTACAATCCAGCATTCCTCCCGATCGAAATTCACCTTGTCGCGAAGTTTTTGCGCCATGGGGCCGATTTTCTCGACGGCCAGACTGTCTTTTTGGCTGGATGACCCATAACATGCCCCGACACTGACCATGTTCTGTTGCCGGAATTCAGCCCTCAAAGGCTCGAATCAAAGACTGGGCCCAACGGAGAACCAATTTGTTCAACCCGACCTCGATCGTTGCTTCCGCTTTTGGCGATCAGCTGGCCAAGACGTATCTGGAATATTTCTCCGGTCGCAACCCGGAATATGCCGCCTATTTGAGCGGTGCCGCGCGTTTGGTTTTGGAGCGATTGGGCAATTCAGACGCGCTTTATCACAATGCAGAACACACCATGATGGTCACCCTCGTGGGTCAGCAGATCATGCGTGGGCGATTGATCACGGAAACGCTTAGGCCGGAAGACTGGGTTCACTACACCGTGGCTCTGCTGGTGCACGACATCGGCTATGCACGCGGTATCTGCAAAGGCGACACGCCGACTTCGGTGGTGATCAATGCCAACGGCGACACGGTGACACCACCCCGCGGATCGTCCGACGCCTTCCTATCTCCCTATCATATTGACCGTGGCATGATTTATGCCCGTCAGCGGTTCTCCGAGTCTCAATTGATTGACGAGGAGCGCATCGCAGAAGCGATCGACTTCACCCGCTTCCCGATACCCGACGATCCCTATTATGCCGAAACGCAGTCGGAAAAGGCCCTGGTTCGTGCAGCTGATTTGATCGGACAGTTGGCGGACCCGTTCTACCACCGCAAGATCAACGGCCTGTTTCACGAGTTCCAGGAAACCGGCACGGCGAAGCGGCTCGGCTATACTTCCCCGATGGACTTGGTAGAGCAGTTTCCCAATTTCTTCTGGTCACAAGTCCAGCCGCTGATCGGACCGGCTTTGAGCTATCTGGAACAGACCATGGAAGGCAAACAGTGGGTGGCCAATCTGTACAATCACGTCTTCCAGATTGAGCACCGCAATGTCGGTCTTGGGCCGTTTGCCGGCCCTAAAGAAGACGAATAGCTGAAAGCCAGATTCGACCTCTACTTCTCCGTCATCACCCAGCGACCATCCCAATCGTCGCCGGGAGGATTGGCTTCCATATAAGCACAGCGATCAAGATAGATATCCGACAGCTTGTCGTCTGGATTGAATTCCAGACAGGCCTTGAAGGCTTGTGTTGCGTTGGACCAGCGCTGGGCGCGGAATTCATTGATGCCTTCGCGGAAAGAAGCAAGCACATTCATCAAATTGGGGAAGCTCTCCTCCGTGTGGTAATCGAGAAGCTCAAACACTTTGACCGGTTTGGTCTTGCCTTTCACCACCACCAGATCAATGTCGCGCATCCGGTAGGTGGCCTTCAGCTGATTGGCGGTGAATTCGCTCAATAGAATTTTGGCTGCATATTGCTTGCACGCACTCTCCAATCGGGCCGCGAGGTTCACCCCGTCGCCGATCATCGTGTAATCCATGCGCTTGGGACTGCCGATATTGCCGCTCACCACCGTGTCCGTGTTGAGGCCAATCCCCATACCGACAGGCATCTGATCGTTCTTGATGCGCAGCGTGTTCCATTCATGCAGCCTGGTGGTCATGGCAATCGCCGCTCGCACACCCCGGTCGGCATCATCATCGTGGGCCAGCGGAATGCCAAATCCAGCCATGATGGCGTCGCCGATGAACTTGTCGAGCATACCGTCTTCGTCCGAAATGCATTCGACCATGATGGTGAAGTACTCGTTCAACAGGCTGACGGTACCCTGCGGTCCAAGCGCTTCGGTCAGGGGTGTGAATCCACGAATATCGGAAAACAGAACCGTTGCCTCCGCGCTCTTGCCGCCGAGCATGTCCTCGGCCCCACCCATCAATTGGTCGGCAATACCAGGGTCCATATAGCGGGACATGGTTGATTTCATGCGTTTTTCAGCGCTGATGTCCTCCAGCATAATCATCGAGCCCAGTTTGGCGCCTTCAACGCTGACGAGTGGTTGCAGGGTCAGATTTGTCGACAGAGTTTCCTCGCCGACTTTCAGCTCGGCATCCATCAGAACATCGACTTCACCCTGCTCCTCATTGCGCTTGATGCGGTCGATTACCCAGGCATTTTCATCCTTGAAAACCTCAGAACTTGGCTTCTTCAGAACGTCTTCGGCTTTCAGTTGAAGTATGCGCTGACCGGCCGCGTTGCAGGTCACGACGAGACCGTCCTCATCGAGGGTCAAAACGCCATTGGACATGCTTTCCAGCATGCTTTCGTTGTAGTTCTTGATGTTCTGGATGTCGTCAAACAGTTTGGCGTTTTCCAGCGCCACGGCCACCTGGCTGGTGAAGGCCCGCAGACGCTGCTCGTCCTCCGTGGTAAATGCACCGCCCCGCTTGTTCAGACACTGGGTCACCCCAATGACCTTACCTTCTTTGGAAATCACCGGCACGCAGAGGATGGACCGGGTGAAGTATCCCGTCTGTTTGTCGAAGCTCGGATTGAAGCGCAGATCCGCATAAGCATGGGGAATGTTGACGGTTTGCGCCGACGTGAACACCGTGCCGGCGATGCCGACATGGTTTGGCAGACGGATCTCCGTTGAGAGCCCTTCCCCAACCATGGCAAACAGTTCATTGGTCTTCTCGTCGTTCAGGAACAGAGTGGAACGGTCTGCGGCCAGCATGCGCATGGCTTCACCCATGACCCGCCCAAGGATAACCTTCAGGTCGATTTCCGATGTCACATCTGCCACAACATCGAGAAACTCGCGTTCCTGATTGCGCGACTTTTCCATGCGCTCCGCAAATTGCTGGCTTTCCAGCGCAATGGCCGCCTGGCTGGTCATCGCCTCAAGAAGTTCCAGGTCGCTTTGGGTAAATTCACCCTCCACCCGGTTGAGGATCTGCGAAACGCCGATAACCTGATTTGTCGCGGTGCGAATGGGCGCACACAGGATGCTTTTCGTGTGATAGCCGGTTTGCTCGTCAACTTCTTTGTTGAATCGGGTGTCCGCATAGGCATCCGTGACAATTTCCCCGACCCCGGAGGTGAAAACATGGCCGGCGATACCGCTGTTGTTGAGGATTCGGATTTCCCTTTTGATCTCTCCCTGGGCGACCCTTGAATAGAGTTCGCCCGTGGCTTCGTCATTGAGAAGGATGGACCCCCGTTCCGCCAGCATCTCCCGGGTCGTGATTTCCACCAGAATGTTGAGAATATCATCCAGTGAGTTCAGTGACGCGATCTTCTGTGACAGGCCCAGAAGCAACTCTGCCCGATAGAGACGCTCCTCAAGATCCGCGGTGTGACTTTGACCATTGCCTTTCGCGGTCCGCTTGGCGGGCGGTGCTTTTTTCGTCTTGCTGGCCGATGTTTTTTGCATGAATTAATCCGATCTCGCCGATGTCTCAGCTTCTTCCAGCTTGTCGCGCAAGGCTTGAATTGTTTGGTGCAGTTGGATCACCTCATCGCGATGACTGGTGGCCTGTTGGTGCAGTACATCCTCGGACGTGAACTTCAATGTATCCAATTGCTCGCGCGACTTGGCAATTGTCTCATGCAATTGGCGAATTTCGGTTTCATATGTCGCGCGGGTTTGCTGAACGGCTTCTTCCATCTTCTGCCGCAGACTTTCCAACTCGTCGCGCAAGACCCGGGAAGTTTCCTGCAACTGACGCTCCTCATTGGCGCCGTCGGCAACCGCCTTTTGCACAGCGATATCTTTTTCCATGCGCAGCGCATCCAGCTCTTCACGCAAGGCGAGCGCTGTTCGTTTCAGCTGATTGATTTCGTCAAAACTCTCTGCCCGGACCTGTTGAATCTCGGCACTCTTGGTCTGTCTTTCGGCTTCCAACTCAAAACGCAGCGCCTCGATGGTCTGCTGCAGATGACGCCGCTCGAGCTGTCCGTCCAAATGCGCCTGTTCGGTTTCGAGTGTCGCCATTCCGTGTAAACCCAACTGCCCAGATATCGCGATTGCCCCAACGAGCAAAGTATCGGGACCAAGAGGATGGTGAGTCAACCTTTGATCCTATTTTTCGCGCTCCATTTGTTTGTATTTATTAACCAATTTCGAGCAGAAATTTATTCGAAACAGGCAATTAGGTTGCGACGCAATTAGCCGCCGGACGCCGTCGTCACTATCCGACGACAGCACAGTCCAAAAGGTTGATGTGCAACCCTTAAAGTAGCTAACCGGACTTCAAGGGGCACAGCACCCTGCATGAAGCACGAAAGTCCGATCCGCGGTGCGGGAGTGTCGAACATTTTCGGGGTTGAGGGACCACAACGTGTCCGCGTGCCGTGTGACCCGCAATCCATCTTGGTGGACCGGTGATTCATGCGCAAATTCAAGCTTAAGATGCAGGCAGGTGGCAATTGGTTTGCCAGGGAATTGCCAAGCTATCTTCAGGTTTGGCGGCTGCCGCCTCTGGAACGCATTGGTCCTGACCAATTCGCGGATCTGTTTCGCATCACGCCGATCGCCACGCTTGGCCAGATTATTAATGTTACCGTGGTCGCCATCGCGCTTTGCGGGCATGCCGGTTATCTGCCGATGTTCATCTGGTGGCTGACCAACCTGTTGATGTGTGGCTGGACCTACAGCCGCTGGCTCCGAAACCGACATCGTAAGATTGAAAAACTCTCCAGCCGTGCCATTCCGCGCGCTGTTATCTCCGGAGTTTTATTCGCGCTGCCCTGGGCATTGCTGGCCGGTTTTTATCTGGGATCCCTGCCCCGCCACGAAGAACTGATCATGTGCATCGCCCTGATCGGCATGGTTGCTTCCGGCAGCGTGCAGTTGTCGCGCATCTATCCGGCAGCCATTGCCTATCTGGTGACGATCTTTGCACCCGTTATTTTCAAGAGCATCTCCATTGGAGAAGGTCACTACTACCTGCTGGCCGCGCTTGCAGTGTCTTACATTGCGTATCTGCTGACCATTGTTGCCAACAGCGCCAATGCCTCGATCGAGCGTTCCACGGCGCTGAATGACCTTGAGAAGAAAGTCGTGCTGCTCGACGAAGCCAATGATGCGCTCGAAAAGCTGGCTTCTTTTGATGATCTCACCGATCTGCCCAATCGCCGCGCCTTCTACATCCATCTGGAAGGCACGATCAATGAGGCGATGCTGTTTCGGGATCAGGTCTATGTGCTGGTGGGCGATCTGGATCATTTCAAGAACGTCAACGACATGGCGGGACACGCCGCCGGCGACCAGCTCCTGCAGGTCATTGCCCAACGTCTCGCGGACTGCGTTGGCGAAGGGGACCTCGTTGCCCGCATGGGCGGGGATGAATTTGCGGTCATCGTGCAAAGCGCAGATATTCTAGCCGACAAGAACGCCTTCATGAAACGGCTTCTGGAACGGATCAACGAACCGGTTGATCTCGATGGAACGTCGGTCAATCCGGGCATGAGTTTCGGCGTTTCCAGCTTCCCGGATGACGCAAAGGATGCAGAATCCTTGCTGTCTTACGCTGACATCGCGCTGCAACAGGGCAAGTCGATCTCCCGCGGCGATTGCTGGTTCTTCAACAGCAGGATGAGCGAACAGCTTGCTGCAGACAATGTGCTAGAAAAAGAGCTGCGCGAGGCTCTGGCGGCCAAGGAATTCGAACTCTTTTACCAACCCAAGGTCGACATCAAGACCGGACGCTTGCACGGCATGGAAAGTCTTGTGCGGTGGCGGCGCGCCAACGGCGACGTGGTTGCGCCTGGCGGCTTCTTTCGGGTGGCAGAAGAACGCGGCCTGATGTCGGAATTGGCCGACTACGTGCTGGACAAGTTCGTTGAAGACAATTGCCATTGGACGAATATGGGGCTGAGTCCGGGATTTGTTTCGGTCAATATTCATCCGATCCAGATTAAGGACCGCAATCGGATGGCGGCCTTTGCCGATCAGGTGGCCGAGACGGTTCTGGACAAGACCAAGCTTGTGATCGAGATCACCGAAGAGTGTGTTGTTGGCCGCGGAACGGACGAGGTGCCCAACACACTCGCTTTCATGCGCGACCAGAACTTCCGCATTTCCCTGGATGACTTTGGCACGGGCTATGCCTCGCTAACCCATTTGAAGACATTGCCAGTGGACGAATTAAAAATCGATCGCTCCTTTATTTCGGATCTGAATACGGACATGTCGGACCGCGCCATTGTGTTGGCGATGATCAAGCTGGCGGATACTCTGGGAATCTCCGTTGTTGCCGAAGGCATTGAGGATCAGGAACAGCACAACACCTTGCTGGCGATGGGCTGTGCCAACGGACAGGGCTATTTTTATGGACGCCCAATGGATGTTGAGGCCGCCACGACTTATTTGCGCGAGGCGTATTCCCGCGACCGGTCGAGAAAGGCGGTAGCCGGCGAGGCAGCCAGCCGCCACCAACTCTCCGCTTAACGAAGGTCACTCACTCTTCAAAGATTGCGACGGCACGGGTGAAACCGGCCGACGCTCCCTTGATGTTCCACGGAAAGCAGGAAATCTCGAAGCCCGTGGCCGGCAATTGATCCAGATTGCCGAGCTTTTCGATATGGCAATAGCCGATGTCCATAGAAGCGCGATGCCCTTCCCAGATGAGGCCTGGATCACCGGTTTCAGCAAATTTGCGCGCCGTGTGGGCAAAGGGTGCATCCCACGACCATGCGTCGGTGCCAGTTACGCGAACCCCCTTTTCGGTCAGGAAAAGCGTCGCTTCGCGTCCGATGCCACATCCTTTCAGAAGATAGTCATCCTGCCCGTAATGGGCCCCCGCAGACGTATTCACCACCACAATGTCGAGGGGCTGGAGGTCGTGATTGATACGGTCCAGTTCAGTCGCGACGTCATCGGCAGTCACCACATAGCCATCGTCGAAGTGGCGAAAATCCAGTTTCACTCCGGGGTTGAAGCACCATTCCAGCGGCACTTCGTCGATGGTGATCGCCCGTTCACCATTGTTCATGGTGGAATGAAAATGATAGGGCGCGTCCAGATGGGTACCATTGTGGGTGGCGATTTGCAGAAACTCGATGGCCCAGCCCTCGCCACCAGGCAACTGGTCGGTCGTCATTCCCGGAAAGAACGACACCATGCCTTCGGCCGACTGTTTGTGATCCACATAGTCAATCTTCGGCAGCATCATGGGTGGATCTGAAACGATGCCCATCTCTAAAGGCACACTGATATCGACAAATCGACGCGGCAAAGCTGTCTCCAATTCATTCACTTGAGCCTGCTGGTCAGCATGAAGTGACGTAAGCTTCAGGCACGGCTGGCAGCTTATATTGGGCGCCAAACCTGTGGCAACTGCATGGTTGCATCTGCGCGCAATTGGAGTTTTCTCATGGCCCTTGTCCTCAAGATCCTGCAAGTTTTGGCAATAATCTGCGCCACCGTCCTGCTGGCCGGTGCTTATGACATTTTCAATTTTGGTCTCAAGAAGATGATTGCCCCGTTTGCCATCGGGCCCATCGTTCTCTTCATGTTGCTGTCCATCGTCCCGGTCTTTCTGACCCCGAAACCCAAAACACCGGAAGAGGAAGAAGCCGAGGATATTGGAGAAAAATTGGCTGAACTGCAGGCCAAGGTGAATTCGCGCCTCACCGATGTTCAGACCAAGCTGGATTCACTTTCCGGCCAGGACAGGGAGTCGCTGCAGGAAGAAAATCGGGTTTTGAAAGAGCAGCTTGAAGCCATTCAGCAGGCCGAGCGTGACAAGGTGGCAAGCGACGCAAGATCACTGCGCCAGCGCAACGAAGAGCTTGAAAACCAGATCAAGCAATGGGCAATTGAGGCCGTTGGCAAAAATGTTGCCAAAGAAGAAGCCGAAGCACAGTCTGACGCAGCCTAATCAAAACCGATAACCAAGTCGCCATCTAAGCGCAGTTGGGACACTGTGTGTTGCGCGTAATATAGGCAACCCGTGTCTCGGCGCCGTGCCGTTGGATCAGTTCACGCAGATCCAGCGGCGTTTTACGCCCACATTCGCTGCATTGATAAATCAGTTCGTTTCCGCCTTCCAGCAGCTCGCGCAGGGTCAGGCTATGATTGTGCTGGGTAATCCAATCCATCGTTGCCACCATTACTTCGATGCTCCCATTAAAGCGTAACATCCAAGCTAAATTCAACAAGTGAAGCATCGGTGAACCTGAAGAGATTTACTTGAACTATAAATATAATATTTCTGCAGGATCAGTGGATCATATCAAAAACACTCATTCGTCGCAGGTCGCTTAAAGAGTACATTTTAAGCGAATATGGTACGGTTTTGACCCTTTTCTGTATCAGTGCTATTGATGGAGATCAATTTCACCCGCCACAGGCATGATAAACTGATTAAAAAATTGCCATAGAGCCAGGCCCGTTAAACGCAAAGGAGCAGAGACCATGTCGGCGTTTTCCCTCCTCCAATCCTATCTCGAGCAAACCATCAAATCCGGTCGTCTGACCCTGATTGATGCCAATGGCAAAACCCACTGTTTCGGCAGCAACGATGGTGATGACAATGAAGGCGAAACCCGTCAGGTCACCGTCGAAATCACCAAGCCGTCACTCTATTGGCGGCTGGTCATGATGCCGGACCCCGCCGCCGGAGAGGCGTTCATGGACGGCACGCTAAAGATCCATGAAGGCACAATCTTCGACCTCTTCGCGATTTTGGCGGACCAGCCAGGCCTGAAGCGAAGATCGAGATGGAATCGGATCAACCTGGCAAAGCTTGAAGGCTTCAAGCCAAACCGGATTGGTCGTGCGCAAAAGAACGTTGCCCATCATTACGACCTCAATCGTCAGTTGTTTGAGCTGTTTCTCGACGAGGACCTGCAATATTCCTGCGCCTACTTTCAAAGCCCCGATGTTTCGCTGGATCGGGCACAACTTGCCAAGAAGCAACATATTGCCGCCAAATTGGCATTAGAGCCGGGAATGAAGGTCCTGGACATCGGCTCAGGGTTCGGTGGAATGGCCATCTATCTGGCCGAAACTTGCGATGTTGATGTCACGGGCGTCACCCTGTCGGAAGAGCAGTTCAAGCTGGCCCAGGAAAAGTGCGCCGAGCGTGGCTTGCAGGATCGTGTGACATTTAAATTGCTAGACTATCGGGAGTTGGATCAAAAGTTCGACCGCATCGTTTCCGTCGGCATGTTTGAACATGTCGGTGCTCAGCACTACAGCGAATTTTTTAACAAGGTTAGCGATCTGCTCACCGACGATGGTGTCGCTCTTATCCATACCATCGGGCGCATGCATGGTCCGGTCGAAACCAGCCGCTGGATAACCAAGTACATTTTTCCCGGCGGTCACATCCCGGCGCTTTCGGAAGTGGCGCCCGTGGTCGAGAAGGTCGGCCTGATTATGAGCGACCACGAGGTATTGCGCCTGCACTATGCTTTGACCCTGCGCGAATGGCGCAACCGGTTCATGAAAAACCGTAAGCGAGCGCAATTGTTGTACGATGAACGCTTTTGCCGCATGTGGGAGTTCTATCTGGCCTCATCTGAAGCGTCGTTCCGATTCCACGATCTTGTCATCTTTCAGATGCAGCTGTCGAAGAACCTCAACACCCTGCCGCTGACGCGCGACTACATGCACCTGGAGGAAACGCGTCTGGCCGACCATTATCCCAAACTTCAACACGCCGATGGAAAGCAGAAGCGGCGGGCAAAGTCGTCCAAATAAAAAGGCCGCCAGTTTCCCGACGGCCTCTTCAAGAAGTTGAATACAGATGCGTTAGCGCATCATCTCGCTTTCAGGATTGGCGCTGATCTTGTGAATTGCAAGGTCTGCACCGATACGCTGATCTTCATCGCTCATGCGCAGGCCAGTGACGGCGCGCAGGATACCGTAGACGACAAGGCCAGCGATCACAGCGTAGACCACGCCGACAACGCTACCGACGATCTGGGACATCAGGCTGACGCCGCCCATGCCACCGAGCGCTTCGGTGCCGAAGATGCCGGCGGCAATACCGCCCCACAATCCACACAGGCCGTGCAGTGGCCAGACGCCAAGCACGTCATCAACCTTCAGTTTGTTCTGACACCAGCTGAAGCCAACGACAAAGATACCGCCTGCTACCGCGCCAACGATCAGCGCGCCAATCGGGTGGAACAGGTCCGAACCGGCACACACGGCAACCAGGCCTGCCAGCGCACCATTGTGCACAAAGCCCGGGTCGTTGCGGCCGATGAACAAGGCCGAAAGAATGCCGCCAACCATGGCCATCAGGGAGTTAATGGCAACCAGACCGGTGACACCTTCCAGCGATTGAGCTGACATGACGTTGAAGCCAAACCAACCAACGCAGAGCATCCACGATCCCATGGCAAGCCATGGAATGGAGGAAGGTGGAATGCCCTGGATTTTACCGTCTTCGCGGTAACGGTTGAAACGTGGCCCGAGCAAAAGCACAGCGGAAAGAGCAATCCATCCGCCAACACCATGAACCACGATGGAGCCCGCGAAGTCGTGGAATGCAGCCCCGAAGGAAGCCTCAAGCCAGTCGTTAAAGCCATAATTGCCGTTCCAGATCATGCCTTCAAAGAAAGGATAGACCAGACCAACGATAGCGACGGTGGCCAAACATTGAGGCATGAATTTCATGCGCTCGGCGATGCCACCGGAGATAATCGCCGGAATGGCGGCCGCAAACGTCGTCAGGAAGAAGAACTTGACGAGTGCAAAGCCCTGCGGCGCGAAGACCTCACCCCCGCCCGCACCGGACAAGGTGCTGGCATTGACCAGGAAGGTCACGCCATAGGCGATGAAGTAGCCGATGAAGAAGTAAGTGACGGTCGAAATTGCAAAGTCGACCAGGATTTTCACCAGGGCGTTGACCTGGTTTTTGTGTTGGACCGTGCCGACCTCAAGGAAGGCAAAGCCGCCATGCATGGCAAAAACAAGAATCGCCCCGATCAGGACGAAAAAGACATCTGCACCCATTTGTATTCCCCGTAATAAATACGCGCCCATTCGGCCGAAACCGCTGGGCAAAATTGGTTTATTGGCACCCTTACAGATGTCTGAACCTCCGCAGAGTGGTTCAAACGGGTGCAATGCCCAATTGTTAATCAAGACCCGTGCCAAAATTTAAGTCGTTGATTCAAATCGACTTAAACGAAAGCAGCGCCCAAGGGCGCTGCCAGATGCACATAATATGTGCAAAGTCACAGCAACCTGCCCTCAAATTAATCAGGCAGGTTGCTGCTCGAAGGATGCACCCATATTACGGGTTTGTCTTTTTAGGGTGCCCGGTCCTGGCTCGCCGCAGGTGAGGCGGGCCAGGGGATCGAGAGGGTTAGCTCCGTCCGAAAGCGAATTCCGGATAGGCCTCCACGCCGACCTCGCTGCGGTCAAGGCCGCCCGCTTCCTCTTCCTCCGATACTCGGATGCCGATAGTCAGTTTCAGCGCGTACCAGACGATGGCACTGAAGACGACGGTGAAGATGCCGTAGGCAACAATACCGTAGAGCTGAGCGCCGATGCTTGCGCCGTCATTGGTCAGGACAACCGCAATGGTGCCCCAGATACCGGCAAACAGGTGAACCGGGATAGCACCGACCACATCGTCGATTTTCAGTTTATCCAGCAGCGGTACTGTGAAGACCACGATCGCACCACCGACACCACCGATCAGAACGGCCATGAATGGGGATGGGGTCAACGGTTCAGCTGTGATCGAAACAAGACCGGCCAGAGCACCGTTGAGGGCCATGGTAACGTCGAGCTTGCCGTACATGAACTGCATGATGACCAGGGCAACAACCACACCACCGGCAGCAGCCAGGTTTGTGTTGGCGAAGATGCGGGACACATCAGAGACGTCACCGATCGTACCCATTGCCAGCTGCGAAGCGCCGTTAAAGCCGAACCAACCGAGCCACAGGATGAAGGTACCCAGAGTGGCCAGCGGAATGTTGGAACCAACCATTGGGACAACACGACCGTCTTCACCATATTTGCCCTTACGAGCGCCGAGGATGATCGCACCTGTCAGAGCGGCCCAGCCACCTACGGAGTGAACGATTGTCGAACCGGCAAAGTCGTTGAAGCCAGCTGCGTCCAGGAAGCCAGCACCCCATTTCCAGGAGCCGGAGATTGGATACATGACACCGGTCAGGATGATGGTAAAAATGATGAATGGCCAGAATTTGATGCGCTCGGCAATGGTACCGGACACGATGGAGGCTGTTGCAGCCACAAATGCCATCTGGAAGAACCAGTCAGAGGCGGTAGAGTAGTCGCCATCGGCGCCGGAACCCACAGCGTCAAACACGTAGTTGAAGCTAAACGAGCCCATATAGCCGCCGTCAACACCGGTGTACATCAGGTTGTAACCAACCAGCCAGTACATGATACCAGCAACCGAATAGAGCGAAATGTTCTTCAGGCACTGCATGGAAACGTTTTTGGAACGCACCATACCGGCTTCGAGCATGGCAAAACCTGCAGCCATGAACATGACCAAAAAGCCGCCGATCAAGAACAGCAGCGTGTTGAAGATGTAAGCCGTTTCCTTGGCTACACTGGCGGGTGTTGCGTCCTGCGCGAATGCGGAAGTTGCAACAGATGCAAGTGCGGCAGAGATTGCCACGAGCGTCGCACCCTTTGTGATTGAAATTTTCATCGATGAATTACCTTTTTACTAGGGGTGCTAAAGCGCTTCTGCGCCGGTCTCGCCGGTGCGAATGCGCATCGCTTGTTCGAGGTCGAGGACAAACAGCTTTCCATCACCGATCTGGCCGGTGGATGCTGCTTCCCGCAGGGTTTCAACAACCTGCGCCGATTGAGAGGAATCAACCGCTACTTCGAGTTTGAGTTTAGGGACGAAATGCACTGCATATTCAGCGCCGCGATAGATCTCGCTTTGCCCCTTTTGGCGCCCGTATCCCTTGACTTCAGTGACTGTTAACCCCTGTACACCGATGGCGGAGAGGGCATCACGCACTTCGTCAAGCTTAAACGGCTTGATGATTGCCATGACAAGTTTCATTTTAAGTTCCCGTCTGATCTAGCAGGCCAGCGAAATCGCAAGCCTTTCGTACCCAACCGCAGTGAGCGTCAGGTTGACGGAAACAATTCAAGCTCCATGCCAGTTTTACAACTAACTGATTTTATTATATAATATCAGGAACAGGGCTATATTATTCACTAATGTGACTGAAAAATAGGCAATGGTTGCCTAATCTTAATTCATGATGATTTTTTAGGCATGCCCGATTCTGGCCGCCGGTTCGGGTCCCGCGGACGAATCAGACCTTCCTGGCTGCAGGAAGCCACCAGCACGCCGTCCCGCGTGTAAAGCGAACCCCGTGTCAGACCACGCCCACCATTTGAATTGGGGCTGTCCTGGGCAAACAGCAGCCATTCGTTCATGTTGATTGGACGGTGGAACCACATCGAATGATCCAGGCTGGCGACCTGAAGATCACGGTCGAACACCTTGCGCCCGTGGGGGTAAAGCGCCGTGTCCAGAAGCGTAATGTCCGATGCATAGGCCAAGACCGCTGCCTGCAAGGCCGGATCATCCGGGATTGGGCCGGTAGCCCGCACCCAGACATATTGCTCCGGCGGCAGCTTCTTGTCCGTCAAATAATGCTCAAATGACGTCGCCCGCACTTCAATAGGCCGATCCCGCTTCCAATAGGTCTTCACCTCTTCCGACGCATATTCCATGAACTTGGCCTTCAGTTCTGCCTCGCTCATCAGTGTTTCCGGATCGGCCTGGCTGGGCATATCCATATAGAAGTCCAGACCTTCCTCGCCGATCTGGAACGAGACCGACATGGAAAAAATAGCGTGACCATGCTGAATGGCAACAACGCGCCGGGTTGTGAAAGACCCGCCATCGCGAATACGGTCCACATCGTAGATGATCGGTATCTCCGGATCGCCTGGCCGCAGGAAATACCCATGCAGTGAATGAACCTGCCTGTCAGCCGGCACGGTACGCTGCGCCGCGACCAGAGCCTGTCCAATCACCTGCCCACCAAAAACCCGCTGCCAACCGGTTTTTGGACTGCGACCACGAAACAGATTGTGTTCCAGCTGCTCAAGGTCGAGAATGTCGATCAATTCCTCAACGGCTTTGTTGGACGAGGCTTCGGGGCTGGTCATAAGCGATGCGAATCTCCATATGAGTATTGATCGGCACCCTAACAAAACCCGGCCCGGCTGGAACAGGTCAAAACGGAGCAAATATGACCCAAGATCATGCGAACTATGATTGCGTAATTGCTGGCGGTGGCTATGTCGGCCTGTCGACGGCCGTGGCGATCAAGGCCTCTGCTCCGCATCTGAAAATTATGCTCATCGACGCCGCCCCTGAGGCAGCCATTCTCAAAGACGAGCGTGCCTCGGCCATCGCCGCTGCAGCAAGTCGGATGCTGGATCAACTCGGCCTCTGGTCGGAGCTCGTTGAACATGCCCAACCGATACATGAAATGATCGTCACGGACAGCCGCGCAGCAGATCCCGTACGCCCGGTCTTTCTAACCTTTGGCCAGGCTTTGGCTGAGGGAGAAGAAATGGTCGGCGACGAGCCCTTCGCCCACATGTTGCCAAACCGCGCTCTGGTGACGGCCCTGCGTGCCAAGGCTGCAGAATTGGGTGTCGACCTCCGGCACGAGGACGCGGTGGTGAGCTTCGAGACTGCCGATCCGGTCTCGACCGTTGAATTGTCTTCCGGTCAAGTTGTCAGCGCCCGATTGCTGATCGCCGCAGATGGCGTCAAATCTAAACTGCGGGACCTTGCCGGCATCAAGACCGTGCACTGGAGCTACGATCAGATGGGCATCGTCACGACTGTCGCCCATGAGCGTCCACACCATGGCCGCGCGGAAGAACACTTTTTGCCCAGCGGTCCCTTTGCCACCCTGCCCCTGCCCGGCAACCGTTCCTCATTGGTCTGGACCGAACCAACGGACAACGCCAAGCGCCTGATGGCTGCTGACGACTTCACCTTCGAGTTGGAGCTCGAGCAGCGTTTTGGCCACAAACTCGGCGATATCGAAGTAGCAGGACCGCGCAAGGCCTTTCCATTGGGCCTCACGCTGGCACGTGATTTTGTGCGCCCGCGCTTTGCCTTGGTCGGCGATGCCGCGCACGGCATTCATCCAATTGCCGGACAGGGCCTCAATCTTGGCTTCAAGGACGCCGCCGCTCTGGCTCAGGTGGTGGTTGAAACAGATCGACTCGGTCTCGACATCGGCGCCATCACGGCGCTGGAAAACTACCAGCGCTGGCGGCGTTTCGACACCGTTCAAATGGGCGTTGTGACCGATGTGCTCAACCGTCTCTTCAGCAACGACATTGGCCCGTTGCGCATGGCACGGACCATCGGCCTCGGCATCGTCGACCGCTTGCCAGGACTGAAACAGAGTTTCATCAATCAGGCGGCAGGGCGCAGCAACAGCAACCCAGCCTTGTTGAATGGCGAAGCCATTTAGTTGAGATTGTCAGGCTTATTGCGGCCAAACCATATGATCGCCGCCAAAGGCAGAGATGGATAGATAAACCACGGATCGGCCAGTCCGGTGAAGAAAACGTTGATGGCGAACAAGCCGGCAATTGTCAGCACGGCCACACGCACCCGCTTCGGCTGAGCCTCGTACCAGGCGCGATACCAGGAAATGGTCGGCAAGGCCTGGACGTTGTCGGCGAATGTGCGGGCATCATCTGCCAGGTTGGGGGGTGCGTCCGTCGAGCGGTCTGCCCGTTTTGTCTTAGGTGCCACGTCAGGCTCAACTGATTCAGCCCGGTTTTCACCGCCCAGGCGCACCCTATAGCTTTCAATGGGCGTTTCGCCTTCCTTCGCCACATGGTTGCCGCCAAAGTCAAAACCAACCGCCAATTGCCGCGCCGCAAAATCATGAACCGACTTGGACACCATGATCCCACCGGGGTCAGCCAAGGCCTCCAGGCGCGAAGCCACATTGACCCCATCGCCATAAATGTTGTCGCCCTGATGGATCACATCGCCCAGATTGATACCGATGCGAAACTGCAGCTTGGTGTCATTTGGCAAAAGCTAATTGCGGGAACCGAGTGCCGTTTGGATCTCGACAGCACAGCGCACCGCTTCGACCACGCTGTCGAATTCGGCAATGATCGCATCGCCCCAGGTGTTGATCTCACGCCCTTCATATCGGGCAAATTGATCATTCATCAACTCACGGTACTCTTGAAGGCGGGCCAGTGTGCCGTCTTCGTCAGCTGCCATCAGCGCACCATAATGAACCGCATCTGCACAGAAGATGGTCGTCAGTTTACGCTTGGCCACGCTGCTCTCCTTGTGTCGACGGCTTCCCGTGGTGGTCATTGATAACCACGTGAAGTGATCGGAAAACCACCGCATAAATGGGTATTGCCGACGGGCAAAGCCAGATGAAAATGCGAATTGTTGCCTGGGAGAGTCTTAGCCACCGCGGCGCTGCGACGCTAGTCCTCCAGCGGCCTTGCTTCAGAAATCAACAAAATCGGCACGCCATCGCGCACCGGGTAAGCGAGCTTGGCCTTTTTGGAGATCAGTTCCTGAGCCGCCTCGTCATAGTCGAGCGCCCCTTTGGTTTGCGGACAGACCAGAAGCTCCAGCATTTTCACGTCAAGGAGGGGGTCGTCAGCCAAAAGCGTTCCTATTGCAATGTGCCGGAGGTGTCACCGGCTTCACGGGCCAGCATGATTTCGGTAATGGCCACCAGTGTTTCCGCGCGGGTTTTCAGATCTGGGGCCTCGAGAAGCGCCTGCTTTTCAGCGGGACCGTATGGGCTCATCATTGACAGGGTGTTGACCAGCGTCTCCGTGCCGGCTTCGCTCACGCCTTCCCAGTCGGCCTCCATGTCATTGGCTTCCAGGAACTGCTTGAAAGTACGCAACAAGCCATCGCGGTCGACGGCGCGGGCGGCCTCAACATTCTCCACCAGATCGTCACCAAATCCGGCCACTTCGGCGACCCGATACCCGTTCACACCGGGACCCTCCTGCATGACGCGAAAACGGCAAACGCCCGCCAGATTGACAATGATGCGGCCATCACCGGTTTCCTGAAACGCGGTTATCCGTCCCATGCATCCCACATCAC
>JABSRX010000084.1 GCA_013214695.1 Rhizobiaceae bacterium
GCTTCGTTTCACTGACCATCGACAACGATAAGACCCCGGCCCATCCAGGCGATTCCATCGTGCTGGACGGCAAGGTTGTGGGCACCATCACCTCGGCAGGGTGGGGATACCGGGTCGGGCAGAACATTGCTTATGCCTTTGTCGATCCGGATGTCACAATGCGCGACGATCTCAGCGTCCAGCATGTGGGACAGTTGTCAGCGGTGAAGATTGACGACATGTGCCGCTATGACCCGCAAAATGCCCTGGTTCGGAGCTAAAATTTACAGCCATTTGCGTTAACCAAGCCCTGAAATTGCTGGCCTTTAACTGATCCGTTTCACCACTCGGTAAGGACTTGATGGTCTTTTCGCCGTGGGAAAAAGCCTGCGCGACACTGCGAAAGCAATCCGTGCTGGGCGGAAACTGGAACGGAGCCCGTTTCAAACGGGCCTTCGGGTGAACTTGGGCACGCGTCATGGCAACAAACGACAACATCGTTCAATCCTTCTTTGAAACGGCACAGGCCGAACCGGATCTGTTGGCAATTTCGGCGGGTAATCAGGAAATCTCCTATGGTGACCTGGCCGCCCATGCCGGTCGGCTGGCCGCCCATTTGCAACCCAAATTGACGTCGGGCCGCGTTGGCATTTTGGCCTCGCGCAGCATTGCCGCCTATGTCGGCATTGTCGGTGCCGCCTGGGCCGGCGCCACTTACGTGCCGCTCAACATGAAATGGCCAGCCGAGCGGCTGATCCAATTGATGGGCGATCTGGAGCTGGATGCGCTGGTCATCGATTCTAACGGCGCCAAATTGTTGACCGACGAGGTGCGCGCCGCCGCCCCCAGCACCATCATCAGCGGTGACCCGATCCATCCGATCGAAGGCTATGTCGATGTCGCGCGCTTGTCCGAACCGGCGCTGCAGGCACCCGTTCCGCGCCAAGGCGCGGATCTCGCCTATATCGTCTTTACCTCCGGCTCGACCGGCATGCCAAAGGGCGTTATGGTTTCTTGCGACTCCCTGGCGCGCTATCTGGACGAATCGCAGAAGTGGACGCAACTGACGGCCGCCGATCGCATTGCCGAAGCCCACGATGTCACTTTCGACCTCAGCGTCCATAACATGTTCCTGGCCTGGCGGGCCGGCAGCTCACTGCATCTGATGACGGCGCTGGACATGATGGCGCCGCAGGCCTTTGTCCGCAAACGGGCGATCACGGTCTGGATGTCGGTGCCAACCATCGTCAACAATATGCGCCGCGCTGGCAGCCTGAAACCGGGTCTGTTCGACACGCTGCGCCTGTCGATATTCTGCGGCGAACCGCTGGCCATGCCAACCGTTGAGGCTTGGCAGGAAGCGGCGCCACAATCGGTCATCGAGAACATTTATGGCCCGACCGAATGCACCGTCGTGTGCATGCGGCAGCGACTGACCCAGCCGCCGCTCGTCACCAGAGAGCGCGGGATTCTATCGATTGGCGATGCCTATGAGAATTTTGACATCCGCATCTGCGACCCGAGCGGTGCGCAAGTGCCAACCAATGAAATTGGCGAGATCGTGCTGGGCAGCGATCAGCTGGCCGATGGCTATTTTAACCGTCCCGACCTGACCGACGCAGCCTTCCGCATGGTCGATGGCCGCCGCTGGTACTTCACCGGCGACCTCGGTTATCGCGATGAAAACGACAAGTTCCACCACATGGGACGTCTCGACAATCAGGTGAAGATGAAGGGGAACCGCATCGAGCTGGAAGAGGTTGAGACCCATCTGCGCCGTGCCTGCGGAACGGAATTGGCGGTGGTTGTCGCCTGGCCGGTGATCGACGGCAGCGCCCAGGGGCTGGTTGGATTTTCGACCAATATGACGCTGTCTGAAAAAGAGGTGCGGGCCGAAATGGCCAAGGCCTTGCCGGAATATATGGTCCCCGGGCGGATCGAATTCCGGGCCGAAATGCCGCGCAATATCAATGACAAGATCGACCGCAAGGCGCTGATCGCCGAGTTGGAAGGCAACGCGCAAGCGCCTTCCATGGTGACGCCTGTGGCGGCGGGTCAAGACGTGACCGCATGACCGTCGCTGACACCCATATCGGCCCCCGCGACGGTCGCGCCTTTGCCGGCGTGCGTCGCTGGCGACAGGCCTGGCTGACAATTGATCAGAACGCCGGGGCCCAAAACTGGGCTGCGTCTGGTTTTGGCAAGCTGGCTGTCCATATGGTGGTTGTGCTGGCGATGGCACTGAGCTTTCAGTTTTCAACCGCGGCGCTGGTTCTCATCAGCCTGACCTTGTTTGCCATTGCCCTGATGCCCGCCTGGCGCATCCCGCTGATGGTGGGCTCGTCGCTGTTTTACCTGTTCTTGCGGCCCTTCAGGATTGATGGATGGGCTGAGCTTGTATCGGCAAAAGCCGGCTTGATGCCGGTGGGCGCGGCACTTTCCCAACATGCGCTGCAGTTTGGCGGCGTGTTTGTGGTTGTGGCGCTTTCCGTTCTGTTCCTGGGCCGACAACGGCTGCATCCCGAGATGACCTGGGCGAAGCGTCCGGTGCTTTCCTTGATGACGATTTGGGCGCTGCTTCTGCTGGCGGCCCTGGCGGTGCCGGCAAGTTCGATGGCATCGGCGATGTTGTGGTCGGTGGTCGGCGTCTTCATCTCCTGCTTCTGGTTCCTGGCCTATGCCGCGGTGGATCAGAAATCGAAGGATCCCACTCCAGCCTTGGCGCGGGCAGGGTTCCTGCGGCCTTTCTGGGGCGGCAGCGCGACCCCGATCGGCAAGAGCTTCGGCTACCTGAACAAGTTTGATGCGGAAAACGACCAGGAACTGGCGATCACCCGTTTGAAGGGTATGAAACTCGCCGTTTGGGCCCTGATCCTGACCGGTGCGGTGCGCCTGGTGGACATGCTGGTGGCGGATGCCATGGTCATTCCCACCCTGCATTCGGCCGTCTTGGCCCATGCGGCGGGCAATGGTTTCGCCAATGTCACCAACTGGACCAGCCTGATTGCCAATTATTTCACCGACCTTCTGGTCATCGCGATTTGGGGGCATTTCATTGTCGCCATCATCCGCATGGTCGGTTACCGCATTCCACGCAACACCCGCAATCCGCTGGCCGCCCGTACTCTAGCGGATTTCTGGAACCGCTATTTCTACTACTTCAAGGAATTGCTGGTCGATTTCTTCTTCTACCCGGCTTTCCTGCGCTACTTCAAAAAGAACCCGAAGCTGCGCATCGCCTTTGCCACTTTCTGTGCCGCCGGCCTGGGTAACTTCCTCTATCACTTCACCCGCGAGACCTATGTTTTCGCCGCACTGCCGATTACTGAGGCGCTGGTGATTTTCCAAAGCGCAGTGTTCTATTCGCTGGCCCTGGCCGCTGGCTTGATCATTTCCCAGTGGCGCGGCGCCAAGCCGAAGCCGGAACACGGATTTCTGCGCTACGAAGTCTTGCCGCGGCTGAACGTCTTTGCGTTCTTCTGCTTCTTGAAAATTTTTGACGACATCACCGGTGAGGGCACGCTGGCCGAACGCGCAAGCTTCGCCCTGTCTCTCTTCGGCCTTTGATGTCCAGCCCCCTGACCAAGTAAAGGAACTGATATGTCCCGAGCCATTCAAAGCGTCATCGTTGATATGTTGCAGGAGCGCGACAAACCGGCGGATATCGCGCCCAATGATGCCATCTTCACCAGCGGTCTGCTGGATTCGCTTGCTGCCACGGAATTGATCATGACGCTGGAAGGGGAGTTCGGTCTCGACCTGGCGGACGCGGATTTCGACATCTCTCAGCTCGACACGATCAGCAGCCTGGAAGCCCTGGTCGGCAAGGCGGCGTAGCGGCGTAAGCGACGCAGGCGGATTAAGCGGCTTAGGCCGGTCCAGCCGCCGCTTCGAAAAACCGCGCAACGGTTTCAGCAAACCCCTTGCCATCCGCGGGGTCCTTCAGTGAGGCCCGCGAGCGCTCAATGACGTCGTCGGGCAGGTCCCCGCGCAGTTCTTCGGTGAGCGCGGCGATAAAGCCGTGATTCATCTCGGGATGGTATTGGGTCGTATACAGCCTGTCGCCGATGCGGTAACCGGCATAGGGGCAGCCCGGTCCGCGGGCGATGGTCACGGCGTTCTCCGGCAGGATCTCGACCTGTTCGACATGAGCCGCATAAAGGGTGAATGTATCTGCCAGATCGGCAGCCCATTCAGGCTGGTCCAGGCCTTCCACCTGCACCGCCCCAAACACCCAGCCATCCGGGTTGGTGCCCACCTTGCCCCCAAGCGCCTCGGCGATCACCTGATGCCCAAAGCAGGCGCCGAAGATCGGTTGCCCGGCACCGAAGGCGTCGACGATCAGCGCTTTCAGGGTTGGAATCCAGGCAAAGTCATCATGAATGGAGGCCGGACTGCCGGTGATGATCAGGCCATCAAATGGGTCCAGGTTGTCTGGGAACTGCCCGCTTTCCACCTGATAGACGCTCATCTGCCAGTCGGGCCGCACGCTGTGCATGAACTGGGTGAACTTTTCCCCATCCTTGGGATGCCGGTCGGCAAATGCGCTGTGATCGGTATTTGTCACAAGGATGGCAATATGCATGGTTGGGGCTCTAGATTTTATTTTCATCCCCTGTAGCATGATCGTCTGCGGGGGAGAACATGAGCAGGAACAGTAGGTGACAAGCTGGACATCAAACGATGATGGCTATGCAGATCTGACCAGCCACGACACGTTTGTCGAGGGGCCGCCTCACAATACATTTGCACGTTTGCGCAAGGACGATCCCTTGCACTGGACCTCATGGCAGGGCGGCGAGGACTTCTGGTCAGTGACCCGTCATGCCGACATTCTGGAGTTGAACCGCAACACGGAAGTGTTTTCCTCAGCCCGCGGCATTCGTATGGAGGATCAGACCTACGAAGAATATATGGCGCGGCGAACGTTCCAGGAAACCGATGGGGCCGAACACCGCGCCGTGCGTATGAAGGTGCAAAAGGCCTTCTCCGCGCCAGTGATTGCCGGGTTCGAGGAAGACATTCGCGGTCTGTGTGTCGACATTCTCGACCAGGCCTTGAGCCAGCAGACTTTCGACGCCACCAAGCAGATTGCGCGCGAATTGCCGATGCGCATGTTGGGGCGCATTCTGGGGGTTCCGGATGCCGATCTGCCCTGGTTGGTTGAGAAAGGCGATGCGCTGATCTCCAACACAGATCCGGATTTCACCGATCACGTGTTGGACCGCATGACTACCGACGATTTCCGCATGATGCCGTTCAATTCACCCGCCGGTGCCGAGCTCTACACCTATGCCACCGAGCTGATGGACCAGAAGAACGCCACCGGCGACACGGATGGCATTCTGCACATGATCCGCCAGCCGGACGAAGACGGCAACGTCATTTCAGAAAACGAGTTCCGCAATTTCTTCTGCCTGCTGGTCGCCGCTGGCAACGACACAACGCGTTATTCGATATCGGCGGGCATTCAGGCGATGTGTGTTCAGCCGGAACTGCTGTCGCAGATGAAGGCGGGCGGCGATGTCTGGAAGACGGCACCTGATGAGATCATCCGCTGGGCATCGCCCGCCAGTTATTTCCGCCGCACCGCCACACAAGACTACCAGATGCACGGCAAGACCATCCGCGAAGGCGACAAGGTCCTGTATTGGTTCATCTCCGGCAACCGGGATGATGCGGCTTTCGATCAGCCTTTCCATGTGGATCTGCATCGCACCCCCAACCGGCATCTCGCCTTCGGGCAGGGCGGTCCGCATCTCTGCCTTGGCATGTGGTTGGCCCGTCTGGAAATCCGTGTGCTGTTTCAGGAACTGGCCAAGCGCCTCTCGCATATCGAGGCGGTGGGCCCGCACAAATTCGTTCGATCCAATTTTGTCGGCGGCTTAAAAGAGCTGCCCGTTACCATTTCGCTAGCCTAAGGAATATCTCATGACCAACCGTTTGCGCGCCCTGTTCTGCGACCATCTGAGCATCATGCGAGGCAAATATCTGCCCGGCTCGAAGGCCACCGATGGGCACACCCGTTTTTGCCAGTCGACCTTTGGGGTGCACTATGACCGCGACCTGCTGCCATCGCCCGGATCGATGATGATGGAAGGTCTGCCGGACATGGAAATGCGCTGGCAGCCAGACGATGTGCGCGAAAGCTGGGATCCCGGCACCAATGTGGTGATCGGCGATCTCTATGATGCCGCCGGTGAACCGCTCGGCATGTGCGGCCGCGGCGCCCTGAAACGCGCCATCGCGGCCTGGGAAGCCAAAGGACTGACACCCAAGGTCGGCATCGAACTGGAGGCATTCGCGCTGCAGCACGACGATGACGGCAAGCTGGTGCCCTATGATGCCCCCGGCGGCGTGGTGTATGGCACCGGGCCGTTCACTGATCCTCAGCGTTTCAACGACGAGATCTGGGAAACCGCCGAGCAGCTCGGCTTCTCCCTGGACATGGTGACCGGCGAATACGACACGCCGCAGTTCGAATACACACTGACCTTTGATGATGCCCTGAAAGCGGTCGACGATATCGTGCTGTTCCGCCTGATGGCGCGCGAGCTCGCCTTCGAGCAGGGCGTGCATCTGACCTTCCTGCCGAAGCCGATTGAAGAAACCGGCGGCAGCGGCATGCACATCAATTTCTCCTTCACCGACAAGCAGGGCAACAATGCTCTTGCCAATGGCGATGTCGGTGGTCCCGACAACATGAACGATCTGGCCAAGGGCTGCGTCGCCGGCCTGGTGCATCATCACAAGGGCCTTGCCGGCCTGGTGGCGCCAACCGCCAATTCCTATGCCCGCCTGCAACCAGCGTCGCTATCCGGTTACTGGAAGAACTGGGGCGGCGACCACCGCAACGTGACCACCCGCGTATCGCAGGAAGGCGGCGCCAAGGCCCGGTTGGAGCACCGCATGGCCGATGCCTCCTCAAATCCCTACACGGCGGTCGCTGCCGTGCTTCAGGCAGCCTTGCTCGGGGTCGAAAACGGCTATGATTTGCCGCCGATGGAAACCGGTAATGGATTTGATGAAAACGATGCGACAGAACACGTTGCCGGCTCGCTGGAAGAGGCGATTGCCGATCTGACCCAGGACGAGGCGCTCTGTGCAGCCGTCGGTCAATTGCTGGTCGACAATCACGCCTTCATGAAGAACGAAGAAGTGCCGAAGACCAAGGATCTGAACGCCGAGCAGCAGCGCGACTTCTACATTCACTTCGTTTAGGCGAAAGCTCGGTCGGCGCGCTACCGGTAGCGGTCGACGAAGTTCTTCAGGATCTGTCCGGGAAAGCGCACATCCTGCTGATGGCACCTGTCGATCAGCTGCTGCGCGCTGTCGGGCGGAAAATAGCCCCGGTCTTTGTAGATGTTGATGCGTGCCTCAAACACCGCGCCATCCGCCTCGGGATGAAACTGCGTTGCGTAGACGTTGTCCTTGTAGCGGATCATCTGAAACGGGCAGGGGGCCGAGGCCAGGAGGTGGCTGCAGCCGGGCGGCAATTCCTGAACCGCCTCCTTGTGTCCGACAAAGGCCATGAATGTGTCTGGCAGGCCTTTGAGAAGCGGATCAGTGCTGCCGGCATCGGTCATGGTGCATTCCACAGCGCCGACTTCCTCGCCATATTGCTGCTTGCTGACATTGCCCTTCAGGTGATGCGCCAGGATACCAATGCCATAGCAACAGCCGAGATAGGGCATGTCGTTTTCGGTGATTTGCGGCATCAGGGCGAAGATTTCATCTTCAATGCGTTGTTCCAATGCCGGCTTGGTGGCCGCCGGGTCACTGACGCAGCCCGGGCCACCCCCGACAATGACGCCCGCATGGTCTGCAAGGTTCAGATCGGTGGGGATCGTTTCCTGATCGAGGCGGATGCGCACCGTGTCGCTTGCCGCCAATCCGCCCTTGTCCAGCATCGCCTGATATTCATCATCGGAAGCTTCCGTTTCAGGGCGCAACTGCAGGATCAAAAAAGGTTTCATGTCGGGCTCTGGCATGGACGGGGAGACTGGCTGTTAAATGCGCAAAAGTTGCACCGAATACAAGGCCTTGGCCGGGTACGAGGGGGTGGTTTTTTCACAGGCAAAATGCCGTTTTTGGACGATCACCAATTCTTCCGTTGCAGAAAAAAACTACTTGTCGCAGGCTGCGATTTAGAACGATTTAGGTGCGCCGCCAGTTCCCGGTCGTCTCCACGGACCGGCCGGGAAAAAATGCGGCGAAGCCATTCATTTAAAACGACAAATTGGTGAAAGCCCATGACCATTCGCGCAGTTGTTTGGGGCGAAAACGTCCACGAACAGGAAAACAAAATTGTTGGTGATCTCTATCCAAAAGGCATGCATCAATGCATTGCCGATGTGCTGAACGCCGAAGGTGGCATTGAGGCAACGACCGCCACCCTTCAGCAGGAAGAACACGGCCTGCCGGCGGAACGCTTGGCGCAAACCGACGTTTTGCTGTGGTGGGGCCACGCGGCCCACGGCGATGTCAGCGACGAAGTCACCGAACGGGTTTGCGAAGCCGTGTGGTCCGGCATGGGCATGATCTTTTTGCATTCCGCCCATTTCGCCAAGCCGTTCAAGCGGTTGATGGGGGCTGCCTGCAACCTGACTTGGCGCGAAGCCGGGGAGCGCGAGCGCATCTGGTTGACCAGCCCCAATCATCCCATCGCCCACGGTCTGCCCAACCCGTTCGACCTGGAACATGAGGAGATGTATGGCGAGCCATTCGGTGTGCCGGAGCCGCTGGAAACGGTGTTTGTCTCCTGGTTTCAGGGCGGCGAAGTGTTCCGCTCCGGCCTGACCTACAAACGCGGTGCCGGCAATATCTTCTACTTCCGCCCGGGCCACGAAACCTATCCGACCTATCACGACGCCAATGTGCACAAGGTGCTGACCAATGCGGTCAAATGGGCGTACAATCCGGCCAGCCGGGTTGCCAATCCGACCGATGCACCGAATGTGCCGGTCGATCAGGCGCCGGAAAAAATTGTCGAACGCGGCCCGCGTCTGCACCAGGATGGTGAAGAAGGTTTCCGCTAGGATTCACGATTGTTGTAAAGATTGGACAAGATCATGGACACGGTTCGTCTGCTTGTTCTGGGCACCGGCGGCATGGCGCGGGCTCATGTCGAAGCCTTCAAGAGCATCGAGAACGTTGAAATCGTTGCTGGGGTCGACGTCAATGCCGAGACCCTGGCCAGCTTCTGCGATACACACGGCATCGAACACCGTTTCACGTCGCTGGAAGAGGCCCTCGCATGGGGGACATTTGATGCCGCGACCAATGTGACGCCGGATGCTCTGCATCACAGAACCACCATGCCGCTGCTGGCGGCGGGTAAACATGTGCTGTGCGAAAAGCCGCTGGCAACCAACCATGCCGACGCGCGTCAGATGGCTGATGCTGCCGCCGCGGCCGGTGTGGTCAATATGGTCAATCTGACCTACCGCAACGTGCCGGCGCTGCATAAGGCGGCCGAACTGGTGCGCGACGGGGCAATCGGTCAGGTGCGCCATTTCGAGGCCTCCTATCTGCAGAGCTGGTTGACGCAGCCCAGTTGGGGCGATTGGCGCACCGAGTCCCAGTGGCTTTGGCGCCTGTCCACCGCGCATGGCTCAAAGGGCGTGCTCGGCGATGTCGGCATCCACATCCTCGACTTCACCACCTTCGCCGCCGGCAGTGCGGCGTCGGACATTGCCTGCAATCTGAAGACTTTCCACAAGGCCGAGGGCGACCAGATTGGCGAGTACACGCTGGACGCCAATGACAGCTGTGTGATGAATGTGTCGCTTGAAAACGGCGCCATCGGGGTGATCAGCGCCACCCGCTTTGCCAGCGGCCACCACAACGATCTGCGCCTGCGCATCTATGGTGACAAGGGCGGACTGGAAGTGACGTTTGAAAAGGCGGTCAGCCGGCTGCGCGCCAGTTTGGGGGACAATGTCCTGGAGCCGACATGGCAGGAGATCGAGACACCCGATGTGCTGACCAACTATCAGCGCTTCATATTGGCGATCACCGGACAGGGCGCAAGCGGGCCGGATTTTGAACTGGGGGCCCGCCTGCAACGGGCGCTGGATCAGGCCGAAGCCTCCGACGCCCAGGACGGCCGGCGCCTGGCGGTCTGACAGGCTGACACCGGTCAGCGCTGACCATCAAAACGGTTGCAAATCTCTCTGCATTGATGAAACTGCCGGAA
Organism: Rhizobiaceae bacterium; assembly: GCA_013214695.1. Lineage (GTDB taxonomy): Bacteria > Pseudomonadota > Alphaproteobacteria > Rhizobiales > Rhizobiaceae > Pseudahrensia. The sequence continues at coordinate 10,178 of JABSRX010000084.1, forward strand.
GCGATACGCCCGCCTGTACGGCGAGGCGCGCTGCGGATTTTTGGCGTTTAGGGGAGTGAGACATGCGGGTTGCATTGACAGGTGGGTCCAGTGGTATCGGCGCGGCCGTTGCGGCACGGTTGAAGCGGGATGGTCATCACGTGACCGCGTTTGATCTGACGAAACCGTCGGAAAACATCGATGCCTGGGTCGAACTCAATCTCGCCGATGCCGCCTCCATTGCTGCAGCCGCTGCCAAAGTCAGCGATCAAAGCTTCGACGTGCTGATCAACAATGCCGGTCTGCCGCCGCGCGAGGGCAACGGAGAGCTGGTTCTGCAGGTCAACTATTTCGGTCTGAAGGCCTTCATGGATCTGATGCTCGACCAGCTTCCCGAGGGCGGCGTGATCGTCAACACGGCCTCGCGCGCCGGGGCCATGTGGCGGGACAATCTGGAGCAGATCAAGGGCCTGATGGCGCTGGGCGGCGGCGACGGCGACGGCGACGGACTTGCGGACTTTATCGCCGCCGAGGAAATCGACCATGTGCGCGCCTACAACCTGTCCAAGGAAGCGGTGATCGTGCTGACCCAAGTGATGACGGAAGATCTGCTGAAGCGCGGCTTGCGGATCAACTCGGTCAGTCCGGCGGCGGTGTCGACCGGTATTCTGGATGATTTTGTCTCAGCCTTTGGAGAACGGGTGGGCAAGGCGGTGGCGCGCGCCGGACGGGCAGGGAACGCCGATGAAATCGCCGATGTGATCTGCTTTTTGGCCTCCAGCGACAGCCGCTGGATCAAGGGCCAGGACATCGTCATTGATGGCGGCATCAGCGCATTTGTCACCGCCGATACGCTGAACGGTTGATGCGGCGCGTCTAAAGCCTATTTCGAAGAACCGCTCTGCTGCGCCATCAATTGGCGCCGCCGTTCTTTTATCAAATCATCGCCTTCCGTCGTGCCATCGTGGAATGTGCTGAACCACTTGTCCCAGGGCGTTTCCCAGGTGCCGTAATTGCAATCAAAATATTTGTGGTGGAGCTGGTGGAAAAAGTCGCCGACTTCGACGCCTGACTTGTTGCCCAGTTTCAGCTTCTCAAAGCCGGCATGCGATGTGGGGGCACCAACGCCGTGGTGGAAAAGCAGGAAGATGACGTGGATCGGATGCGCCGGGATGATGAGAAACAACAGCGTGTCGGTCATCAAGATGAAGCTCTCCACCGGATGCATCGCCAGGCCGGACCAGGGGCCGGTATTGATGTTCTTGTGATGCCAGGAATGAACGTGTCGGTAGAGCAGGCCGACATGCAGCAGCCGGTGGTGGCAGTAGAAATAGAAGCCCGCCCAGATCGGTATCAGCAGAATCAAAACAACAAACCAGACCGGATTGCTTTCGAACGTGATCATCGTCGCCCAGCCATTGGCATAGGCAAACCACATCAGGCATTCAAAGAAGGTCCAGAACAACAGTGCCACATAGGACCACAACATGTTGTCGAGCACCTGATCGTTGAAGAAGAACGTCTTGGCGCCTTTCATCATCGGGCGCATGTTATAGCGGTAATCGTCCCCTTGGACACCAAAGCGCAGCAGCAGCAGGTGCAGGCCACCAGCAACGCCGGTCAAAATGAGGAAGTTGCGCAACAACACCTCGAAGATCCAGTCGAACTGAAGCGTTTCGGCCCGCGCCAGATCCGGTGTGAACCAAACCCAGGTGACGATCGCGCCGATCAGGAACAGAAAGCGGGTGGCCACGGGATTCCAGCTCTTCAGCAGATAAAGCAGGGAGGCCAATGGCTTCAGCGGCCAGTCCCAATAGGGTGCCAATTGCAGCGGCAGGGCAGGGGTATAATGCCAGACCTTGCGGCGTGACGGCGGGGTTGTCGGCTTGGATTCGTCGGCGGCGTCGGACATGGCAAGTTCCCCTGATGGTCAGCAAGACTATGCCTCTGTCGAGGGTAAGCGGCTTTAGTGCGCCACAAAACTTTTGCAGAAATTACGACACGTGTGACCAGTCGTCCTTTTCAGCGGACTTGCAGGCAAAAAAAATCAGGCGGGCCCAAGGACCCGCCTGATCAGATTAGGTCTAAAGCGTGTGCTTAGCGGTCGACGCCAGCCAGAGCCTTAACGCTGGCAGCGTTGGACTTGTCAACGAAGCCTGGGCCCGATGGGATGTTGGCGCCTGGCAACAGACCAGCGTGGTTGTTGTACAGGTGCAGAACGATCACTGGCATATAACCCTGCAGACGCTGCTGCTGGTCGATGGTGAAAGCAGCATCGCCGTTCTCGATCATGTCCATAACGCCTGGGGACAGGTCAAAGCATGCCAGGTGAACCTTGGCACCAACGTCCTTGATCGCCTTGATGGCAGCTTCACAAACGTGTGGGCCAACAGCCAGAACACCGTCGATGGACTCGTCAGCCTGCAGAGCAGCAGCTGTACGTGTTTCGATCTGTGCAGGGTCGTTGGACACGTCGATCATGTTCAGATCGCCGCCGAGACCGTCGAAGTAACCTGTGCAGCGGTCAACCAGAGCTGTGTTGAAAGCTTCCTGGTTCAGGCACAGACCTTTGGTCACGCCTTCAGCTTTCGCACGGCCACCGGCCTTTTCACCAGCCAGACGCTCAGGCTGACCCACGTGCATCAGGGCACCGAGTTCAGCAGAGGATTCCAGACCGGAGTTCATGGTGATGACAGGGATACCGTCAGCAACAGCAGCTTTAATCGCTGGGCCAAGCGCCGCGGCGTCTGGCAGCGAGACGATGATGCCGTCTGGCTGGCTGGCAGCAGCAGCTTCGATCAGCTTGGCCATAGCGGCCATGTCACCGGAGACGTCGAAGTTGTATTCGAGCGTGGCGCCAACAGCAGCAGCAGCGTCACGACCGCCTTTTTCAACAACTGGCCAGAATGGATCAGTACCCTGCGTGTGGGTGATCATCACATAGCGCTCGGCCATTGCAGCCGAAGCAGAAATTGCAACAGCGGCAGTCGCCATCATCAGTTTTTTGAGTACGTTCAATTTTTCCTCCCGATACTTTTTGAACAGCCCGGATTTTATGAGTGATATTTTTCCGATGCACAAGGGCAAATTTAAATGGATTTAAAAATGAGACTTTTCGGTGCTAAAATTCTGGTTAAAAGTCCAGATTTGTTGAGTTTTTCCACTTGCCTGGACTCTTTGCGCCGTTAGGCCCTTGCGCATGCGATGATCGTGAACGCGTCGCGAAAACGCGCCAAAGCCGTCTCGGTGTCGTGGCTGGCCCAGGCTTCCAGGCCGAAAGGACTCCGGTAACCAAGTGTTGCAATCTCTTCCGCGACCTTTGGATAACTGATCTCACCGATCCATGGCAGGCATCTTTCTCGCCACCGGTTCAGATCAGCTTCTCCGCTCGCCGCCGTCGCCGCTCGCCGCTCGCCGCTAGGCGTCGCGGTCCATGATCCACTGGACTTCCGGAGCGGCGACAAAGCGCCATTTGCGCAACGGGCCGGCCATCACGTTGAGGTAGTACATCTCAAAGCCATAGGGTGCACCGCAGGGGTGGTGGCCGCGGGGGACCAGAACAACGTCGCCATCGGAAACCGCCATGGTTTCGTCGAGCTGACCGTCGTCGGTGTAGACGCGCTGGACCCCGAATCCGGAAGCCGGGTTGAGGCGGTGGTAGTAGGTTTCTTCCAGATAGGTGATGCGTGGGAAGTCATCTTCGTCATGGCGGTGGCTTGGATAGGACGACCAGTGGCCAGCCGGTGTGAAGACTTCGGTGACCAGAAGAGAATCACAGTAGTCTTCGTTTTCCATGGCGATGTTGTTGATGTGGCGCGTATTGGTGCCTTTGCCGCGTTCGGTCAGCGTGATGCCGTCCGGGCCGATGCGTCGGGCTTCATGTCCTCCCCAGCCGGGTGCCGAGCAGACGGCCAGCACACAGTCGGTTTCGGCGGTGGCAGACCAGTTCACGCCGTTGGGAAGATAGAGACAGTGGGGCGGTGATTTTTCAAAGACGCTCATGCGATCGCCGAGAACGCCCCAGTCCTGGTCAGCACCATGAAGCGCCACCTTGCCCTCGACGACCACCAGGACAACCTCGCGGTCATTGGTCGACTCGCATGCCGTGTCGCCCGCCTTGAGATGGTAGAGGGAGAAGCCGACATAGCGCCAACCGGCGCTCGCCGGGGTGATCTCGTGGACTTTGCCGCGGGTTCCAAATGGTTTTCTCAAAAGATCAGCCATGAATGGGTCTCCAGTTGTTGTGTGGGCAATCAGACGTCGGCGAGCTTGACCGGCTGGCCAGATTGGGCCGACCGGGTGGCAGCTTCAGCCATGGCGAGTGATGCGACACCATCCTCCAGGGAGGTCGGCAGATCGCCGCCTGAATTGATCGCGTCAACGAAGGCCGACCACTCTGCCTTGTAGGCGGGCATATATCTTTCCAGGAAGAAATAGGTTGGCTTGGCGCCGGTAACGCCGCCCTCGGTCGACTTGATGAGCGAGTTCTCCAGCATGTTTTCCACCTGCAACATGCCCTTTGAGCCGAGCAGTTCGACGCGCTGGTCATAACCATAGGCGGCACGGCGCGAGTTGCGGATGACGGCCAGGCGGCCGTCGGCATAGGACATTGTCACGATAGCGGTGTCGACATCGCCGGCTTCGCCGATCTGTTGGTCGACTATTGAGCTGCCGACAGCGCTGATGGTTTCCGGCAGGTCGCCCATGATGAAATTCGCCATGTCGAAATCGTGGATCATCATGTCGCGGAACAGGCCACCGGACACCTTGATATAGTCGACGGGCGGCGGGGCAGGGTCGAATGAGGCGATCGACAGCAGTTCCGCCTTGCCGATCTCTCCGGCATCAGCAGCAGATTTCAGGGCCTGAAAGTTCGGGTCAAACCGGCGGTTGAAGCCGACCATGACCGGCTTGCCGGTTTTGTCGGCTGCTGCCTTGCACTGCCGGGCGCGCTCAAGATCCAGATCGACAGGCTTTTCGCACAGCACGGCTTTGCCGGCCTCAGTTGCGGCTTCGATGAAATCGGAGTGGGTGTCCGTTGATGTGGCAATCAGCACGGCATCGATATCGGGATCGGCGATGATGGCGTCGGAACTGGCCACCTGGGCGCCGTAATGGGCCGCCAGCCTTTCAGCGTTTTCGGCAAACACGTCAGAGACGGCAACGAGTTGGCTGTCGCGGTGGGCGACGATTGCTTCGGCGTGGACATTGCCAATGCGTCCGGCGCCAAGAAGTCCGACTTTGAGCACGGATAGATCTCCAGATTTTTTGAATTGCCGGACACTAACGACACAATGCGCGTTTTCGCAACAGGCAATTGAGCGACCTGTTTGGCTTGTGCAAAAGCGGCGGCGAGGGTGTTGCGGCGGCTCGGGCGTTGCGGCGGCGAGGGCGTTGCGTGATGTTCCTTTTGCAGGATCAACCGAACGCTACTGCTGACGCCGCACACCCTCGCGCCAGGCCAGCAGAATCGCCCCGGCCATGATGGTCGCCGCACCGATCAGCGAGACGGCGTCGGGCACCACGTCGAAGATAAACATGTCGTAGATGGCGGCGAAGATGAGCGTTGAATAGCTGAAGGGGCCGACAAAGCTCGCGTCGGCACGGGCCATGCCATTGACAAACAAAGCCTGGGCCGCGGCCATGCAAAGACCAAGCGCGATGAGAGCCACCCACTGGTCGCCATTGGGCCATTGAAAGAACGGCCAAACGAGGCTCGAGGCGATGGTCAGACCGATCGTGTTGTTCAACAGCAGGATCTGCAACGGTCGTTCAGCCCCGGACAGTTTTTTGATGAAAATCAGTTCCAGGCCCATGACGGCGGCGGCGGCGAGGGCGAGCAGGGCGGCCGGCTCCACGGTGCCCTGACCGGGCCGGGTCAGAATCAACGCACCGGCGAAGGCCAGCAGGGTGGCGAGGATGCGCCAGCGACCGATCCGCTCCCCCAGCAGGGGAATCGCCAGCAACATGGCAAACACCGGATTGAGAAAGCTGATCGCCGTGGCATCCGCCAAGGGGATGTAGATGACAGCGGTGAACATCAAACTGACACCGGTAAAGCCACAGGCGGAACGCGCCCCATGCCAGCCCCAGTTCGGGCGGGTGAAGCGCGGGCGCATGATCGCCGTGGCAGCAAGGATACCAAGCCAGGCGAAGAGAAAACGGGAATGGGTGATCTGCAGCGGGTGCAGATTTTCCCCCAAGGCATCGGTGCCCAGCGATTTTGCCAGGAGGGTGGTTGCGGCAATCAGGATCGAGGCCGCGATGATCAGTGATGCGGCCAATAGGGGAGCTTGTTTGGGCATGGGTATGATTTTCAGCCGGTGGGCATGCCAAGGCGCATTCAATGGGAGTATGCGCCGCGATAGTCAATCACTCGAGCCTGTTATTTGCGCGAGACCCTAGGGGTGTCGAGCTGTGATCGAAAATCGCGGCGCCAGAGAGTTCCCGTAGGTTTTGGACAATGGAGCGTGGCGACGATGTTTGCGAACCTCGACACGTTCTGGGGAACCCTCCAATAACTTAACTTTAAAAGTTATATTTATAGATTGCAAGACAGAAAACGCCGGTCGGGCGATTTTTTTCAGCAGCGCGGCACGCAAGGTTGAACTCCGCAGGACCAGGAAAGGTCACGCAGAAGTCAGCTTCATTGATGCGCATTTTGCCCAGTGGCGCATTAATCTCCCCCGGCGCGCTTTGAGGGTCTTCGACCCAACCTCAGAAAAATTCATACCGGCGGTTGCGAAGGAATGGCTGTTAGAATATGGTATACCACACACCCAGTACCGAAAACCCAGCGCCTATCGGGTCCGACAATGAGCAATCCGGTCAACCTCGATCCCATCGGGATCAACTTCACTTTGAAGGATCACACCTACGACGTGCTGCGTCAGGCGATCCTTGACGTGAACATTTACGAGGAAGACGTCGACCTGCGGTTGGATGAGCGCAAATTGGCTGAGCAATTGGCCATATCCCGCACGCCAATCCGCGAGGCTCTGGCCCGTCTGGCGCAGGACGGCTTGGTCGAGATCATTCCCCGCAAGGGCGTATTCATTCAGCGCAAATCGCTGAGCGACATCCTTGAAATGATCGTTACCTGGGCGGCGCTGGAAAGCATGGCGGCGCGGTTGGTGACGCAGGTTGCCACCGATGAACAGCTGAACGAATTGCGCCAGTTTGCGCTGAAACATTCAGCCCATGCAGCCAAGGCCGAAATCGAGGAATATTCCGACGCCAATATCCGGTTTCATCAGCACATATTGCAGCTGTCCGGCTGCTCGCTGCTGAAGACAACGGCCGACAGCCTGTTTCAACACATGCATGCGGTGCGCCGCCGCGCCATGGGGGAGGCGGACCGCGCCACCCGATCGGTGGTCGACCACATGGAAATCATCGAAGCACTGGAAGCCCGTGACGCCGATCTGGCCGGGCAATTGGTGCGCGAACACACAATGCGTCTGCATGCCCATGTGCGGGAAACCTGGACGCGCCTTGAATCAACCAACCCAACCGATGGACAGCCCAATGCGTGACACGTCACTCACATCGGCTGCCAACGTCACTGCCGCCCGACAGGAGACATAAATGGTGGATCACAATCCAACTGCCGAAAGTGCCGAACTGACCGACGGGTTTCACCTGTTGATCGATGCACTCAAACTCAATGACATCAACACGATCTATGGTGTTCCCGGCATTCCGATCACCGATCTTGGACGCATGATGCAGGAGGAGGGCATGCGTGTCCTGTCCTTCCGCCACGAACAGAATGCGGGCAATGCCGCAGCAATTGCCGGCTTCCTGACGAAAAAGCCCGGTGTCTGTTTGACGGTGTCGGCGCCCGGCTTTTTGAACGGCCTGACGGCGCTTGCTCATGCGACAACCAATTGCTGGCCGATGATCCTGATCTCCGGCTCATCGGAGCGCGAGATCGTCGATCTGATGCAGGGTGACTATGAGGAGATGGACCAACTGGCCATCGCCAAGCCTCTGTGTAAGGCGGCCTATCGCGTGCTGCATGCCGAGGATATCGGCATTGCCGTGGCCCGCGCCATTCGCGCTGCTGTTTCCGGCCGCCCGGGCGGTGTTTACCTCGACATTCCCGGCGCCCTGTTGGGCCAGGTCATGGACGTGGTCGAAGGCGCCAAGTCGCTGGTCAAGGTGATCGACCCGGCACCAGCGCAGATCCCGTCGCCCGCTTCCGTTGACCGTGCCCTGGAGGTCATCAAAGGTGCCCAGAAGCCGCTGATCATTCTCGGCAAGGGCGCCGCCTACGCGCAGGCCGATGAGGTGGTGAAAGACTTCGTCGAAAAATCCGGCATTCCCTATCTGCCGATGTCGATGGCCAAGGGCCTGCTGCCCGACACCCATCCGCAGTCGGCCGGCGCCGCGCGCTCGCTGGTGTTGAAGGAATCCGACGTCGTCATCATGGTCGGGGCACGTCTCAACTGGTTGCTGTCCCACGGCAAGGGACGGCAATGGGGCGAGCCGCATTCGACCAAATTCGTGCAGATCGACATTGAGCCGCGCGAAATGGATTCCAATGTTGAAATTGCTGCGCCGGTTGTTGGTGACATCGAATCAAGCCTCGCCGCACTATCCCAGGCGATGGGTGATGACTGGGCCGGACCGCCATCTGAATGGACCGATATGGTGCGCGAAAAGCGCGAGACCAATGTCGCCAAGATGGCCCCGACACTGCAGAATAACGCCTCGCCGATGAACTATGCCGGCGCCTTGGGCGCGATCAAACGGGTGATCGACCAGAAGCCCGATACAATGTTCGTCAACGAGGGCGCCAACACGCTCGACTTCGCCCGCTCGATGGTCGACATGCACCGCCCGCGCAAACGTCTCGACGTTGGCACCTGGGGTGTGATGGGCATCGGCATGGGCACGGCGATTGCCGCAGCCGTTGAAACCGGCCTGCCGGTGCTCGCCGTGGAAGGCGATAGTGCCTTCGGCTTCTCCGGCATGGAGATCGAAACCATCTGCCGTTACAAACTGCCGGTCTGCGTTGTCGTCTTCAACAACAACGGCATTTATCGCGGCACCGATCAAAACCGCAGCGGCGGTGAAGATCCGGCTCCAACCGTCTTTGTCGAAGATGCCCGCTATGACCAGATGATGGCGGCGTTTGGTGGCGAAGGTGTCTATGCCGACAATCCCGATGCCCTGCAGCGTGCTGTCATGGACGCACTGGAATCGGGTAAACCAACCCTCATCAACGCCGTCATCGACCCCAAAGCGGGCAAGGAAAGCGGCAATATCGGAAGTCTCAATCCAACCAGCGGCGCGGTCTCGCGCAACAACGCTGAAGCTTTGGAAATCATCAAGCAGAAGGCAGCACAATGAAAGCTCTCGAAGGCGTAAAAATCCTCGATTTCACCCACGTACAGTCCGGACCGACCTGCACCCAGTTGCTGGCCTGGTTTGGCGCCGATGTCATCAAGGTGGAGCGTCCCGGCGTTGGCGACGCAACCCGCAAACAACTGGTGGATGTGCCCGGTGCGGATTCGCTCTACTTCACTATGCTTAACCACAATAAGCGGTCCATCGAACTGAACTCGAAAAACGAGACCGGCAAGGAAGTGCTGACCCGTCTGATCGAAGAATGCGATGTGCTGGTCGAAAACTTTGCCCCCGGCGCGCTGGATCGCATGGGCTTTTCCTGGGAACGGATTCAGGAAATCAATCCGCGCATGATCATGGCCTCGATCAAGGGTTTTGGTCCGGGCAAATATCAGGACTGCAAGGTCTATGAGAACGTTGCCCAGTGTGCCGGTGGATCGGCCTCGACAACCGGTTTCCTCGACGGTCCGCCGCTGGTGACCGCAGCGCAAATTGGTGACTCGGGTACAGGTCTGCATCTCTGCCTGGGCATTGTGACGGCTCTTTTCCAGCGCGAGAAAACCGGGCGGGGCCAGAAGGTGGATGCCGCGATGCAAGATGGTGTGCTCAACCTGTCGCGCGTCAAACTGCGTGACCAGCAGCGCCTCGCAGCAGGTCCTTTGAAGGAGTATTCTCAATATGGCGCGGGCGTCCCGTTCGGCGATGCCACGCCCCGTGCGGGCAATGATTCCGGTGGTGGACAGCCCGGTAAAATTCTCAAGTGCAAGGGCTGGGAAACGGACCCCAATGCCTACACCTATTTCATTACCCAAGCAGCTGTTTGGGGCAATGTCTGTGATGTCATCGGCAAGCCGGAATGGAAGGAAGCGGAAGGCTATGCCACGCCGCCAGAGCGTCTCGATAAGCTGAACGAGATCTTTGACGTCATCGAAGAATGGACGATGACCAAGACGAAGTTCGAGGTCATGGACATCTGCAATCCGCTCAACATTCCCGTCGGCCCAATCCTGTCGATGAAGGAACTGGCCGAAGACGAAGGCCTGCGCGCAACGGGTGCGATTGTCGAAGTCGATCATCCCGAGCGCGGCAAATACCTGTCCGTTGGCTGCCCGATCAAATTGTCGGACAGTCCTGTGTCGGTCGAGCGGTCGCCGCTTCTCGGTGAGCACACGGAAGAAATTCTGACCCAGGTGCTGGGCTATGCCGGCGATGATCTGGACCGCGTTGTCGGCTCCGGCGCTGTCGGTGAGGTCAAGGTTGAAGCGGCTGAATAGGACCGGAGTGAAAAGATGCGACTGATCGTGATGGGCCAGCAGGCCTTCGGCAAGGACGTTTTGGAAAAGCTGTTGGCGGCGGGCACAGATGAGGTCGTGGCAGTTTACTGCGAACCCGATCGCGAAGGCCGCCCGGCCGATCCGATCAAGGCAGCCGCGCTCGAACACGGTCTGCCGGTTCACCAGCCCGCCCACTTCAAGGATCAGGCGACGCTAGATGAAATGGCAGCCTATGACGCGGACCTGATGGTGATGGCCTTTGTGAACGTCTTTGTGCCGGAAGCGGCGCGCGATATTCCAAAGCAGGGCTCAATCTGTTTCCACCCGTCTCTACTGCCCTTGCATCGCGGGCCTTCCGCGGTCAACTGGCCGATCATCATGGGCGCCACCAAGTCAGGCTATTCCTGGTTTTATCCAACCGATGGGCTCGACGAGGGCGATGTCCTGCTGCAATGGGAATGCCCCATCGATCCCGATGACACGGTGATCAATCTGTACTTCAAAAAGATCTATCCATCCGCCGTGGACTCGGTTCTCGAGGTCTGCGACCTGTTCCGGTCCGGCAATCCACCGCATATCGAGCAGGATGAATCACAGGCGACCTATGAGCGCCGCTGTACCAAGAAGCACGCCAAGATCGATTGGAACAAGCCGGTTGATCAGGTCTACAACCTGATCCGTGGCACCAATCCCGCACCAGGTGCATGGACCACTTTCAAAGGCGAGGAACTGGGTGTTTTCGACAGCGCGAAAACCGCTGGCGATGGCGTCTCGGGCAAGATCGTCAGCGTCACGGACGAGGGCTTTGAAGTTCAGTGCATTGGTGGTCGGGTCCTGGTGAAGCGGGTCCGCCCGGCCGGTGGCGACAAGCAAATGGCACCGGATTGGATCGCCGCGGCTGGAGCAGCTGCGGGCGATGTCATCGGCGACTGAGCTGCCAATCTGGGGTAATTCAGGCGGTTTGCAACGGCCACCGTTTGTCTTTGCTTAACTTCGATTCTGAAGGTTTATTCAACAAGTCTTTGCCAATCTGCCACCGGAGTTGTGGGTTGGAAGACTGAATTTTGGACACGCATAGTTTTAAGGACATTGACCGCCGGTCCCTGGTGATGGCCGGTTCGATCTTGGTATTTGTGTTGTTCACAATTGTCTGGTCGCTCAATACCGCCATGCACTACATGCTGCGCCAGGACGCTTTTTCAAGCGGCATGGAATGGGCGCGGTTTATCGAGCAGCGCCTCGAGATCAATCCACAGCAGGAACAGTCCAAGGCCATCGAGCAGGCGGTGCAGAACCTGTTGACCAACAAGACCGGTCTGGGTGCCCGCGACGATATGTTTGAAGACATCTTCGATCTGGGCAAGATCTATCATGTCGACATCTTCGACCACGCGGGCAATCGCCTGATCCAATATGGCGCCTATGATCCAGAAAGACGCAGACGCGCCGCGCATCATCACATGTCGGGTCACGAGATCAGTCACGCTGGTGCGGCACAGACCGGTCATGCGGGAGCGCACAACCATGCCGCCGTCGTTGATCACAGTGCCCACATGGCTGAAGGCAGCGGACATGCTGGCCATGCTCCGGCCGCTCACGACGACAGGTTGGCGCACGACCCGACGGAAGAGAAGGCGGGTTTCAACGTGCCGCCCCACGACGCAGGCGTTGATGTGTCGTCCAGTTTCATCGCCAGGATCGCTGAAAACCGTTACCACCGCATCGCACTGTTCGACGGGGAAACTGAAAACCACCCGATATTGCGGGCCGAGGTGTTTCATCCAATCGCGATCGGCGCGCAAACCTATGGGGTCATCCGGGTTCTGGTGGATCTGACCGACCGCAAGGCCCATTATCAAAACGTTCTGGGGCTTGGCTCAATCGTCGTCTTGCTGATTGCCTGGCTGGCAATTGCCGTTCCCTATCTGATCTGGCGCAAAGGCCTGCTGGAGAAGAAACGCGCTGACGAAAAGGCGCATTTCCTTGCCAGCCACGATTGCCTGACCGGCTTGGCCAATCGCCGCCAGTTTTATGAAACGGCCAAAGCCTATTGGACCCGGAAAGGAAATCAGGGCCATTCGGCCTGTGCGATCCACTATATTGACGTCGACCATTTCAAGGAAACCAACGACACGCTTGGTCATGATGTCGGCGATTTGCTGCTCAGCGCGGTCGCCAATCGGTTGTCCACCGTCTGCGGTGAGGGCGACTTGCTGGCCCGACTGGGCGGCGATGAATTCGCGATCCTGCAGCGCAACGTGGCCGATGAAAACGACGCAAGAATGCGCGCCGAAGAAATCGTCGCCGTCTTTCGGGCCCCGTTCTTCGTCAAAAACCTGCAACTCGTCAGCACGGTCAGCGTCGGCTTTGCCGTCTCTGGAATTCATAGCGATTGTTTCGATGACATGACCAAACATGCCGATATCGCGTTGTACAGCGTCAAGCGGGCCGGCCGAAACGGCTGTGCCGGGTTCTCGGCAGGCATGTCGGATGAACTGGCCGAGCGGTCGCACATTGAGCGGCTGCTGCATGATGCGATTTCCGGCGATGGTTTTGAGTTGAATTTCCAACCACAACACCGCGCCACCGACCTTGCGATCAGCGGATTTGAAGCCCTGTTGCGTCTGCGCGATGAAAACGGCGACCTGGTGTCACCCGACAAATTCATTCCCGTCGCCGAGCAGTCCAACCTCATCCACCAGATCGGTGAATGGGTGGTGCAGCACAGTATCCATGCAGCGATGCAATGGCCCGAACATGTCAGGTTGGCGATCAATGTGTCGACCAAGGAATTCAACAATCCCAATCTGGTCGACACCCTAAAGGACGCGTTGGACCATACTGGCATCGATCCCGCTCGGATCGAAATTGAGATCACCGAAAGCCTGATGCTCGAATTTAACGAGCAGAACCTGCAGACATTGGATGCGATCAGAGCTTTGGGCATTGCCATCGTCATGGACGATTTCGGAACTGGCTATTCCAGTCTCTCCAGCCTGTGGAATTTCCAGTTCGACAAGGTCAAGATCGACCGCAGTTTTGTTCAGGGCTATTCGAAGCAGGAACAGCGGGTCGCGGATGTGATCCGCACCATCCGGTCACTGGGCAATGCCATGAACATCTCAGTGACCGCCGAGGGCGTGGAGACCGAAGAGCAATTGGCGATGCTGCAGCAGATCGGCGTCGATGAACTGCAAGGCTTCTACTTTGCCAAACCAATGAGCGAAGCCGATGTTCTTGTGGCACTGTCAGACCGAGCATCTAGCACTGCCCACAAAGCCGAGCCGCGCACAATCGCCGATGCCGTTCCGGCCTGATCGGGCACGATTGGCGCTAAAGCTTTGCCAGTTTGCCCTTCTCGGGCTTTCCCGTCGGCGTGCGCGGAATTTCATCAAGAACCACCACATGCACCGGCACCATGTGTTTGGCCATGCGTTCGCGGCAATGGGCGCGGATGGCCTCCTCGGACAGGTCCTGGCCCGGCTTCAGCACGACAAACGCCTTGATCTCTTCCTCACCCAACGGGCTCGGCACGCCAATCACCGCGCAATCCTCGATAGCGGGATGGGACAAGACCCCTTCCTCCACTTCAAAACCTGACACCATTTCGCCTTTGACCCGCAGCCGCTCCGCCTTGCGGCAGATGAAATAGAACCGACCCTGTTCATCCAGTTTGGCGATGTCGCCGGTGTGGAACCAATTGTTGCGGCGGCTCTTTTCCGTGACCTCCGGCATGCCGAAATATGCATCCGACATGACGCCCGGCTCCTTGCTGCGCACCAGCATTTCACCGCTCTGACCGGCCGGCAGGGGAGCGCCATTGTCGTCGACGATCGACACCTCGAATTCCGGCAGCACAAGGCCACCTGGATGATCCCATTGCGGCGCAACGACCCAGCCCGCATCGGTTGAGCCATAGCCGCCACCCGGAATGAGGTGGGTGTGGAAGCGCTGATCAAAGTCGGCTTTCGGCACCGGGGCAGGGGTCGCCCAACAGCGGCTCACCTTGTGTTGACGTTCTACTTCGCAAGGCGGCGCCGACCACAGCAATTGCTGCACTGAGCCCAGCATCATGAACCAGGTGACATCGAATTTCTGAATTTCGGGCCAGAAGTTCGACAGGCTGAAGCCATCGCGCAGGACCACCCGGCCGCCCATCATCAGAGTTGGCAGCACATCGTAATAGGCCGGCCCAATATGCGACAGCGGATAGGGGGAATAGACCACATCGTCTGCTGTCACCCGGAATGGTGGAATGACATTTTGCGCGGTGCGCACGGCATAGCGGTGCGACAGGACACAGCCTTTCGACGGCCCGGTGGTGCCCGACGTGAACATGATGGCAGCCGGGACAAGGTCGCTGGAGTGATTGGCAATGTGGCTGTCGTCATCCGACAGCAGCGCGTCAAACGGGCGGATGGTCCAGTCGGGGAACAGCCGTTGCGCCGTGTCTTGCCCGTCGGTGACGATCAGTGTTTCGACGTCACCCAGCTCACCGCCCACCGCCGCAAGCGCCTCAAAGTGGGCGGCCGATGTGATGACGATCGGCGCGCTGGTCAGACCGATGGTCCGTGCCAATGCCGGGCCGCGAAAGGTTCGGTTGATCGACACTTCGACAATGCCAAGCTTGTGCAGGGCATAGCTAGCCGTAAGATACTGGACGCCGTTCTCCAGCATGATCGCCACGTGCGAAGGGGGGCGATCCCACAAGGTTCGCAAACCGTGGGCGAAGCGATTGACGTGTTGTTCAAAGGCCCGATAGGTCCAGGTTTCGCCACCTGGCGCCAGCGTCAAAAACGAACGGTCGGCAAATTGTGCCGCACGCTGATACAACAATTCCCCAAGCGTTATGGACAGTCCCATAGCGACCTCCCCGCAGGGTCTCCCAAGTCAATTGCGGGCAATCTATGGCTAGAGAATTGGCAGCGTCTTGCACTTCAACGACGCATCGTGTCGCGACCTTCAAAGCGGCGCCTCGGGGGCAAACGAAAAACGGCCCGACAATGCCGGGCCGCTTTCAAGATCTTCAGGTCCGATGGATCAGACGCCGCGGGCGGTACGCACCCACTGGACGATGTCGGCGATATTGCTCGGCGCTGTGAAGCCGCACTGGCCCATCTCGTCTTCGAGTTCCAGCGTGATGCCTTTCTTGCCGAGGCCCAGGGCTTCGGAAATCGGACCGCTGGACACGGCCGTGGTGACATTGGCGAGATCCGACACGCCCTCGCACAGATGCACGACACCGCCACCGGCGCTCCACCAGACAAGGTCCTGGCCAACGAGTTGTCTGACCACCTGAGATTCAACCGCCACCTGTTCTTTCGAGAGCGGTTGGAAATCGATGCCGACAACGG
This sequence comes from Rhizobiaceae bacterium, assembly GCA_013214695.1. Lineage (GTDB taxonomy): Bacteria > Pseudomonadota > Alphaproteobacteria > Rhizobiales > Rhizobiaceae > Pseudahrensia. Next base: position 26,139 of record JABSRX010000084.1, read on the forward strand.
TGGCGATGATCGCCACCACGATGGCCGCGCCACCAGCGATGTTCTTCTGCTTGGCGTCCATGTCCTTGTTCAGGAAGATCATGGCGATCAGCGGCAGGAAGGCCAGCAGCGCGATGAAGGCGCCCAACTGGTTCTGGATGAAGAATTTGACCGGCTCCTTGCGCGATGCCGGATCAAGCCGGTTGGCCTGTTTCCAAAGCAACGAACCGCCAATCGCCAGAATGCCGATGACGACGACAAAGCCGATCAGCGTATACCAGCGCCACTGCGGGAAGCCCTGGGCTTCGACCAGTTCGTCGAACGGCGGGCGCAACAGCCAGAAGATGGCAACCAACTCCAAAATGATCGCTACGGCCCACAGGCCGAGCGCAATCATCCGCTTGGTTTTCGCCGAAGCCTTGGCCTCCGGCATGGGCTCAAAGGTTGGGGTTGAATCGTTGTCTTCTGATGCTTTGGCCACGTGAATGCGCCCCCTATTTAATGCGTCTGAGCCCGATTCTGGCTGAAGTGGTGATTCGGTTCAAGTTTTGTTGATTGTGGCTGTGAATTGGGTCGCGGAACCCATAAACCGAAGGTTAACCCCGATCGGCGAGGATGGAGGTGGTTGAAAATTCGACCACAGAAGATGGCGCAATAGAGTGGGGCTGCCGATTGCCGGAATCCGGCGCTTCCCATGCTGTCTCGATTGATCATGTACGATCATGGCCACCGGAATGTCTCGAGGGGTATGGCCAGGAGTGTACGGTGCCAAACGACAGCCAAAATTACGAGCAAAGGATGCGCCGCCTTTTACCGAGCCATGTCGGTGAATTGGGGGGAGACGAACGCCATTGGCTGGATGAAATGGCGCTGACTGCGGCGCAGCTCATCGACGCCCCGATGGCGCAGATCAGCCTGAGCACGGGCGATGGGCAATCTGTCGTCAGCGCGACCGGGTTGAACATGACCTGGGCCACCACCGAGGCAGCCTTTTGCCATCACACGGTTCTCAGCGGCGACACCATTGTCGTCGACGACAGCGCAGCGGACCCGCGCTTCTCATCCAGCCCCCTGGTGCAGCGTGGCCCGCAAATTCGTGCCTTTGCCGGCGCCGTGATCATGTCAGATGACGATCGTATTCTCGGCACGCTGTGTGTCTTTGACACCGACAAGCGAGCCTTTCTGGTTGGTGAGGTCAGAAGTCTGGAACGGCTTGCGCGACTGATCGCCGGTCACATTCAGACCCACCATGCCGCCCAAAAGGCCGAGAAGGCCGAACGCCGTTTGGTCGAGGCGGTCGATGCGCTTCCGGACGGACTGGTCTTTTACGACGATGAAGACCGGCTGGTTCTGTGCAACCAACGCTATCGGGAGATATACGCCGAAAGTGCTGACCTGATCGTACCCGGTGCCCGCTTTGAAGATATCATCCGCGGCGGCGTCAGGCGCGGCCAATATCCCGAAGCCGCTGGGCGTGAAGAGGATTTCGTCAAGGAACGGGTGCGCATTCACCAGAACCCGGGCGACCCGATCGAACAGGAACTGCCCGGTGACCGCTGGTTGCGCATTCAGGAAGGCAAGACCACCGATGGCGGCCTGATCGGTTTTCGTTTCGACATCACCACCATTAAGCGCCAGGAGCGGGAACTGTCGCATCTGGCCTGGACGGACGGCCTGACCGGCACACTGAACCGCACGCGTTTTGTCGAACTTGCCAACAACGAATTCAAGCGCTCGGTCAGACACGGGTGCGAACTCGCGGTCTTGTTGGCCGATGTCGATCATTTCAAGCAGATCAATGATCAACACGGCCATGCGGCGGGGGATCACGTGTTGATCGAGCTGGTCAAACGCTGGAAGACCAATCTGCGTGACCATGACCTGATCGGCCGTTTGGGGGGCGAGGAGTTTGGCATCCTTCTGCCCGAAACCTGCGAGGTGGATGCCTTCTGTGTGGCCGAAAAGATCCGTCAGCAGACGGAATTGGTTCCGTTCTGGTACGAGAACACGCCGCTGGACATCACCGTGAGCATTGGCATCGGCATCATCAGCGACCATACGGAATCGATCGACGATATTCTCCTGTCCGCCGACAAGTCGCTCTATCAGGTCAAACGAACCGGCCGCAACGCCTGCCTGTTGCTGGCGGCATAGGCCTACCCGAGATCATTTCACCCCGACCCACCATGCTTCATTTGTGAACGCCGCGCCGGACAGAACCGGTTGCCCGACCTTGGGCGTCAGCAAGGTGGAATTGCTTTCCTGCGCCGCCTTGATGGTGCGCCGGATCGGTTCGTCCCAGTCATGGATCGCCAGGTTGAACGTTGCCCAGTGAACCGGCAGCAGTTTTTTGCCGCGCAGGTCCTGGTGGGTGCGAACCGCATTTTCCGCCGTCATATGAATGTCCAGCCACGCTTGAGTGGGTCCATAGGCGCCGATCTTGATCATGTTCAGATCAAACGGCCCCAGCTTTTCGCCAATCTCTGCAAACAGTTTCGAATAGCCGGAATCGCCGCTGTAAAAGGCCCGTTCTTGCTGGCCCACCAGGGCCCATGAGGCCCATTGGGTGCGCTTGTAATCCAGCAAGCCGCGGCCGGAATAGTGCCGGCTCGGTGTGGCGATGATCTTCAGATTGCCGATCTCGGCTTCCTGCCACCAGGCCATTTCGTGCACCTGTTCACTGGCAATGCCCCACGCGTCAAAGTGAATGCCGACGCCGAGAGGAACGTAAAAGTGGGTGCCGCCGGCGGCGAGGTGGCGGGTGGTGGCCTCGTCGAGATGATCATAGTGGTTGTGGGAAATCACCACCGCGTCGACATTGGCGACCTTGGCCAGGTCAATTGGCACGGGATGCAACCGCTTGGGGCCGACATAAGTGACCGGCGACACCCGTTCGGAGAAGACCGGATCGACAAACACCCGCTTGCCCTCCAGCTCGACAAGAACCGTTGCATGGCCAAACCAGGTGGCCTTCAAAGCTTGCGACGCGGGGCCCGTGAACACATCGGCCGCCACCGGCACAACCGGGATGACCCCGTCCGGTTCGCGCTTTTGCTCGCCAAAAAACTGTTCTTTCAAAAACTCCCAAGTGATCTCGGTCGGCGCCTGCCGTTCAACATTCACAAACGCGCCATCCTGGAACAGGGACGACTGCTGCATGCGCGCCAACCGCTCTTCGGATGCCGGTGTGTGAAGGAAATAGGCGACGCCCGCCTATCCAAGCCCCACGACAACAACAATGCTGACCAATCCGATCAGCGTCCATTTGACAATTTTCATGCGACTCAGCGTCCGTGTTTTGGAGCGATGGTTCCCACCTCGATAGCACCATTTGCGGTGTTATGCCCAATCGCCCGCCTTTTGGCACAAACCAGTGCGGCAAATTGAGCTTGCGCACCTTACCGTTTGAATTCCCAAAGCCAGGCGCGTAGCGTCCCGCTCCAGGAATAACATGGAACCAGACAACGGGGATCAACGTGTTCAGTCATATCATGGTCGGCTCAGACGACATCGAAACATCAAAAGCCTTTTACGATGCCGTATTGGGCGAATTGGGCCACAAGCCCGGGGTCATCGACCCCAAGGGCAGGTGCTTTTATTTCACCCCCACCGGCGTGTTCTCAATCAGCAAACCGATCGACGGCGAAGTCGCCACCTGCGGCAATGGCAGCACGATTGGCTTTTCTGCAGAAGACCCGGATGCCGCCGACAGATGGCACGCGGCCGGTCTGGCGCATGGTGGCACCACCTGCGAAGACCCGCCCGGCATTCGGCCTGGCGCCAAGGGCGATCTCTATATCGCCTATCTGCGGGATCCCTTCGGCAACAAGATCTGCGCCCTGCATCGCATGAAGTGACGGACCTTACGGGGTCACAAACCAGTCCCAGATTTCGCCCCACAGGGCTTCGCGGCCCTTTCGGAAGGCGCCTTCATGGCCGATCCTCTTGACGCCGTAATCTTGCGGTGCCTTGAGGATCAGCTGTTTGGGCGCATTGGGGTAGCAGGCCAGGATGTCGCCGGCCGCGGTTTCGGTTGCAATCGGATCATCGGTGAAGATCCATGACGCTATCGGTGATGTCACATTCTGATAGTGCTCCGGCGCCAGCTCTGTCTTCAGATCAGGCTGGAAATAGGCCTTTCGATGGCTCCACCTGCGCCAGGTCCGAAACAGTTTGGGTGGCAGCGGCTCGCCCTGCCATCCGCCGACCCGTTCAACGGCCCCGTGCCGCCACAGGGAATAGCTGCCCAGCCCTCACCAGAAATAGAATTCGCGCAGCAGGTAGCTTTTGTGATGGCCACCAAAGTAACCGGTGCCGACACTGATAAAGGCGTGTTTAGAAATGCGCGCATGATTGTCGATCAGGCCGAGGAAATGACCACCAACGCTGTGCGCCAGGTGGTAGAGGGGCAGGTCGGGATAGCGGTTCGACATTTCGGTAATCGCCGCCGGCGTGTCGAAGCGCCCCCAGTCTGAATAGGCAATTTGGGCAAAGGCCGCAGGGTCCCCCACCGATCCGCCCATGCCGCGATAGTCATAAGTCAGCACCACGGCACCCCGTGCGGCCAGATATCTTGCCGCGGGTTCATAAAAATGTCTGGGAAATCCGGTGCCTGCAGACAGGATGATGGCGCATTGCGGATCCTGCGCAGCGAACAGACTGGCCTCGATGCGCCAACCATCGGCGGTGTCGAAATGCAGTGTGCTGGGGTCGATTGGCGGGGTCATCTCAATCGACCTCCGCACTGTTGATGATCGATTCCGCATTGTCCCACAGATGTTTGAGAAAGCGCGAAATGACTGCGATCTCAGGTTCCGAAAACGGTTTCAACAGCGCCGCGTTGAACGCCTTGGTTTTGTGTTTGGCATCTTCAGCCAGCTGCCGCCCCTTGGGCGTCAAAAAGATGAGGGCCATGCGGCCGTCAACTTCCGCTTCGCGCCTCTCCACCAACGCGGCGGCTGACATTCTGTCGATCAACCCGGTCAGGCTGGACTTGCCCATGCCGAGCGCCTTGGCGATGTCGCCAATCGGCTGGCCATCCCGCTTTGACAGGATGAACAGAACCGCCACCTGGGTGGTCGTCAGGCCTGCTTCCTTGCGGGTGTGCTGATCGGCGGCGCGAAACAGCGCGCTGTGGGCCACCTGAAGGGCGTGGAAGACGGGAACCGATGCGGGCAAGACGATTGTGGCCTGGTTTCAAACTAGTTCGTATATGAACTAAATTGGACTGCCCGTCCAGCGGTACGCGAATAAAGCCGGCCCATGCGATGGCGTTTCGCAGGGCCCGGCAGATCAGATGATGTTGGAATGGGTGCCTGGCCCGGCGGATCACAAACCCGTGGCGTAGCTGGTCAGTTTGAAACTGTTGGGTTTGACCAGGCGGCCCATGGACGCGAACTCTTTCGACCAGGTGCGGGCCTGCGCATTCAGCGTCTCCATATCCGGTCGGTTGGTCCAGTAGTTGACGCAGAGCCAGGCCCCGTCATCGCCTTGCCCGACGGTGCGGTACAGCAGGGTGCCGTTCTGGTTCATCTTCGCGGTGACCTGCTCGAAGAAGCCGCGCACTTCGGCCGGGTCCGCCCCATCGGCCTGCTCAAACAGCACGATCTCCACATGTTTGGGCACCCGCAGATCGTCGGCGCCAACCTTTTGAGTAAGCCCCCCGGACAGGCGCTTCAGCGGCATCTGAAGGGCTGTGGGGCGGGCATCCGGCGTCGCCAAGGGTTTGCCATCAACCGGCCGCGCGCCAAAATACAGATGCCCGGCCGATACATGCAGCACCTCATATTCAGACGTCGGCGAGTTGGCGGCCACGCCCATCACCGAGCAGCCGGTTTCAAAGACGTTTTGTTCTTGACCGACTTGCCAAGGTGCGCTGCCGCAACTGCCTTCTGCAGCGGAATTCAGGAAGCCGGCAAAACCTTCGGCGCGCGGTGTCAGCGACAAATAATCATTGACCGTCATGTCGACTTCCCTAGCCCCCGGCGCCACAGCGGACGGGCCCAAAAGCGTCACATCACCGCCGAACTTCAGCTCAACCAGCGGTGTGGTGCAGCCCGGGTCCGCATAGTTTGTAAAATGCGCATCAATGCGCCCGGGTTTGAAAGTGATCGACCGCTTCAGATACCACGACGACACCCCATCCGGTCCGGCCTGCGGGCGCAATTCGCAGGCAATGCTTTCCCATTGGCCCTCCAGATCAAAGTGTTTCTCCTGGGCACTAGCGCCACCGCCGCCACCAACGTCGGCGGCGAGGGCGGCGACGGCGGCGACGGCGGCGAGGGCGGCGACCTTGCTACGGCGTTTGGCGGTGAAAGTTGAATGTGGCAATGTCAGATGTGTCATCATGGATCCCTGGCTGGTGGTTTTTTCAAACCCTGGCAAACCGCATGACATGCATCAAATTGATGTTTATTATCGTTGCATGAATCAAAATCATGTAAATCTGGCCAGTCTCGACCTCAACCTGATCACCGCCTTGAGCGCCCTGCTGGAGCACCGTTCGGTCACCGTGGCGGCGCGCCATGTGGGCCGCACCCAGTCGGCCATGTCGCACAGCCTGACGCGACTGCGGGATCATTTTCACGATCCCATTCTGGTGCGCGATGGCTGGACCATGCAACTGACGCCGTTTGGCGAGCGCCTGCGCCCGCGCGTCGAACAGGCGGCGCAGGCAACGCGGATGCTGTTTGAAAACAGTGTCGACTTCGATCCGGCGCTCAGCAGTGCCGTGATCCGGATTGCCACGCCTGACTTGTGCACCCAGCTGTTCACCGACTTCATCGGCGCCGTGTCCCGCCAGGCCCCCAGTGCCAGTGTGGAATTTGTCGAGGCCAGCTCGGTGCGCCAGTCGGTGTTGAACTCAAAGGCCGATATCGGGCTGGTATTTGGCCATCCCAAAGCCAATGCCAATTTGAGCGTCCATCCACTCGCAGCCCTCGACTGGTGCACGTTCACGCCCCGCGGTCATGCCTATGCAACGCAACAATCCCGGCAGGTCTGGAGCGACGCCCACCACATTGTCGTTGGCTCCAGCGGCGGCACGGCCGGGCCGATCGATAAGGCGATGCGCAAACGGGGCATTGAGCGGCGGGTCCTGTGCTATGCCACCAACTTCTCCTCAGCCCTTTGTCTTGCAGCAGAACACAACGCCCTGTTCACAACCGTCCGCGCCCCATTCGAACAGGCGGCCGGACAATTGGGCCTGGTCGCCACCCCACCGCCCTTCGACATGGCGCGGGCGCCGGTCTCGCTGCTGTTTCGAGCCGATCACGGAGATCCCTATGCCATATGGTTGCGCAAACTGTGTGTCGAGGCGCTCACCTGACGGACCGCGCAATAACCTGCGGTATCAAAACTCAGGCGCGCAGGCCGGACGTGCAGTCGCGGAAATCCTGAACCGCCGGTGCCGCCCCATCGAGCGAGACTTTCACCGCCTGATCTCCCAGCAAAGCCGTCGCCGTACGGTTGAATTCGAGCCCGTTCAAAACATTGCCGAAACCCGCATCGGACACGGTCAGCGTCGCCCCGCCGTCGGAGATGACGTGGCGGCCTGTGGAGATCGTCAGGCTGCGCGGTCCCTCAAAGCGGATGGCGAAAACCGGATAGCGGCGCCACGCCTTGCTCGGCGTGATGGTGATCGCATAGATCTTTGAACCCGGGTCATAGGTCAGCCGCACATCGGCCGTCGCCTCGCTGTGCTCCAACACGCAAAGCGCCTCCGAGCGGGTTTCCCACGCCAGAGCGGTGGAGGTACAGAACAATGAGACAAAAGGAAGAAGCGCGCGCGACATTCCACCACCATAGCAGATCAGTCGCACCTTTGTGGCGGCTATCTTGACGCAGGGCGCCAAACGGCACCGTCCAACTCGGCGCGGTCGGAAAATACTTCAATGACCCGGCAAACAATTGCCTATGCGTCAAATCTATGGAATTTTAAAATAAGTTACCCAATAATCGATCAAAATATTCGATTAAGTTTTTATAATTCATCCTAGATTTTATCGAAGTTGCTTGATAGTTTGCGCACAAACGGGTACAACTCTGGTGACTTTTAATGTCTGATTCCAACAATAATGAACTTTTAACAGAACTGACAGCAGAGATTGTTTCGGCTTATGTTAGTAACAATCCAATGGCTGCTGATCAGTTGCCTTCTTTAATACAGTCTACATTTCAAACCGTCAGCTCTCTCTCGGCCGCGCCGTCGCAGACCACGGCCCCCAACAAGGAGCCGGCCGTGCCGATCAAGAAGTCGGTCACCAATGAGTACATCATCTGCCTGGAAAACGGCAAAAAGTTCAAATCGCTGAAGCGTCACCTGATGGCCCATCACGGCCTGACACCGGACGAATACCGCAAACGCTGGGGCCTCAGCCCCGACTATCCCATGGTCGCTCCGGCCTATGCCGAACGCCGCTCCAAACTCGCCAAAGACATCGGCCTCGGCCGCAAAGGCGGCGAATAGCGGCGGCGAGCTGCGACGGCGAGCGGCGGCGAGCGCCGAGCGGCGCGCTAAAACAGTTGATAGAGCTGGGGGGGGCGGCTGAGGGAGTGCGGCCGTTTCCACCGCTTCTTCCAAACAACGCATAAATCGGCAGCTTTTGGCTGCAAACGCGCCCCAAAATACCGCATTAAGTGTGATTCCACGCCGCTGGCGGCTTCCAATTACCATTTTGCGCGCTATCAAGGGGCGGCGGCGCTGGCGCCGCCGCCGGCACAGTTTGCTGCCGCCATGACGACGACGGGGGTTTGCTGCTCCCATTGGGGAGAAAGCACATGACCATCACCGACAACGACCTCTACGAGGCACGCACCGCCTGGGGCGAGGCGCTGATTGCCATCGCTAAGGCCTATGAGGCCGGCGGCATCGACGCGGCGCGCCCGGTGGCCGAAGAGGTGCTCGACACCGCCTATGGCTACAATCTCGGCCCGGTTCTGTTCAAGCCGACCATGGCCAGCGGCGAAAAAACCTTCCGCCCGACCCGCAACGGCGCGCTGGCCTATTTTGTCGGCCATGACGCGGAGTTCCCGCTGGATGGTGGCTTCGGCCTGAAGGGCTGGCGCCATGTCACCACCGAATCCGCCGCCCAGTTCATCGAGGGTGAAATCGGCCTGTGGATGGGCCGTGTCGACATGACCGACAAGGACGGCAAGGTGACCAGCGTCGACAAGAGCTTTGGCTACAAGAAAGACGCCGACGGCGTGATGCGCATCGTGCTGCACCACTCGTCCTTGCCCTACCAGCCCTAAGGCGCGCTTACCTCTTATCTGCATCGTCCCAGTCTAGCATCGGCACGGTGCCGACCTGTTCCAGA
>JABSRX010000085.1 GCA_013214695.1 Rhizobiaceae bacterium
AGCGGGGTTGGCAAGCAGCGTCATCGGTGATCCCGTTGCGCCCAGAGCAACATTGTCTTTGATCTCCCACCCCCCTCGCGCAGCCCCGTTCAAATAGAAGCCAGTTGCCACCCTGCGCAGGACATTGTCGTTGATCCGCACGGTCTCGGCATCGGTTATGCGTATGGCGGGAGAGGTGTTGCCGATGTTCAAGAACTGGTTGTCCGCCACGTCCACCCGCGCGTTCTCAGCAACGATGCCGCCGGCGAGGCGCGACATCGAACTGTCACGGACTGTCAATTGTCCCTGTTGGGCGACGATTGTGATGTTGCGGATGTTGGAAAACGTGCTGTCAGAGATCAACATTTCCGCCTGTTGACCATAGACAGCATAGCCATTGATGTTTTCCATCGCTGAATTGGCCAGAGTTAATCGGCTGCCTTGGCTGACCTGAATACCGACCTGTCCGCGAATGTCGGACAAGTCCATGTCTTGCAGTTCAATGGATGCACCGTTGTCAGCCAGAATGAATTGGGTTGCGATCGCGTTTGCCTTGAAATTATCGATCGTCAACGGGGCGCCCAAAACACCGAACCCGCCGCCATTGATTTGCTGCATGCTGCCGCCTGAAACCGAAAGTCTGGCTCCGTTTTGCAGAAATACGGCGTAGTCGCCGGAGAAATTGGAAACTGCAAAATCACTGAATTCCGCGTTCGTGCCGGCATCGATAAAAACAGCACGGCCCGAGACCGTATCGATTGTGCAGGCACGGCAGGACGACGTAAAAGAACCTGAAAGTTGCATGCCAACGGCATTGAAGCCGCGCACCACCACGTCACTGCCGTTGATGGCCGCCTGTTGTGCGACGATGCCCAGGTCTGTGGCGCGCTGGCCGTCGAGGGACACTCCCTCAAGAACAAGACCGCCACCATTGAGGATCGCAACGGCAAACTGACCCTGACTTTGAATTGTCGTTTCAGCCGACCCCTTTCCTCGGATGGTCAGCTGTTTTCCGTCGACATAAACCGGGCCAGGAAAGCCCCCTGATGCCAGGTTGAGGACATCGCCAGAGCGTGCATTTTGAACGGCGGCCGGAAGCGAGTCGTCGGCGTTTACATTGATCGTTGCTGCAATCACCTGGGTGGTCATAGCGGCGATCCAACTGAGGCTCAGCACCGAGGTCATCCATGCCATTGCCCTGCCCAAATTCACCTTCTTGCCCATCACACAGTCCCTTTAGTCTGAATTGATTTCCCTTATTATGCTCGCCCCAATTCCAGTTGCGCATGATGCCAATTTGAAGTTGATCTTGCCTTTCCAGATCATTGCCAAAGCGGCGCTTTTCCATGCTTCTTTGGCCTGATGTTAGGGAATCATGCCCTCAGATGCAAAATTCGCGCTTTTGTTGGCCGTTTTTCAGCGGTTTCTTCGCGGTAGCGGGTCGAGTCGACAATTTTGGGCGCCATCGGGTGATGACAGATGAAGTCAGCAAACCCACCCCAAAAAAAACGCGCCGCTTCCCCCGCGCGGCCGCAAGATTTTCTGGAAATCGTTTCGCTGAACCGCTAGGACTCTGTGCTGCGGATCGATCGGATGCCGCGATTTTCAAGGGGAATGAGGCTGATGCAGTCGATCGAGGCCTATTGGCAGAACCATATTGACGGTGAATGGGTGGACGGCTCGGCCGGGCGCATCGATATCACCGATCCGGCAACCGGTGAAAAGCTCGCCGAACACGCGCTGGCAGGCGCCGATGATGTTGACCGTGCCGTGCAGGCGGCCAAGCGGGTGCATCTGTCCGGCGCGCTCTCCAGCCTGCGCCCGGTGGAGCGCGGGCGCATGGTCACCGCCATGGGCCGCTACCTGCTCGACAATATCGACGAGATCGCCCAGGTGCTGACGCTGGAACAGGGCAAGCCGCTGTGGGAATCCCATGTCGAGATCGAAGGCGCGGCGCGCTATTTTGAATATTACGGCAATCAGGCGGAAACCGTGGAAGGTCGTTCGATCCCGCTCGGGGCGAACTATTTCGATTTCACCGTGATGGAACCCTACGGCGTGTCGGCCCAGATCATTCCTTGGAACTATCCCATCGAAATGACCGCCCGCTCCCTGTCGGCGTCGCTGGCAACCGGCAATACGGCCGTCATCAAGTCGCCGGAAATGACACCCCTCTCCTGCGCCTATCTGATCAAGGCGGCCGAAGCCGTCGGCCTGCCGGCTGGCGCGGTCAACCTGATCTGCGGGCTGGGCAGCGAGGCCGGCGCGGCACTCTCCGGACATGAAGACGTCAACCAGATCGTTTTCACCGGCTCCGTGCCAACCGGCATCGCCATCGCCACGGCAGCGGCGAAAAACGTCGTGCCCTGCATTCTCGAACTTGGCGGCAAATCGGCGGCCATCGTCCACGGCGACGCCGATCTGGAGGCCTTTGAGAGCGATGTGCGCTGGGGCATTTATTTCAACGCCGGTCAGGTCTGCTCGGCCATGTCGCGCATCATTGTCCATGACAGCGTGCACGGCGAACTGGTGTCGCGGATTTCCAGCCTCGCCGACAGCCTGTCCGTCGGCCCGGGCATCGACCGCCCGGAATTCGGCGCCAATATGGGCGCCATGGTCTCCGACGCCCAGCGCGACCGGGCCTGCGAAATGGTCTCGCAAGCCGTCGCCGCCGGTGCCAAGGTCGCCGCCGGTGGGCGCAAGCTGAACCAGCCCGGTGCCTTCATGGAGCCGACCGTTCTAACCGACGTCACCCCGGATATGGACATTGCCAATGAAGAGGTGTTCGGGCCGGTGGTCTCGGTGCTGAAATTCCAGGACGATGACGAGGCCATCGAAATCGCCAACGGCACGCCTTACGGTCTGGTTGGCGGTGTGTTCACCGCCGATCTCGATCGTGCCACCCAGTCGGCCCATCGCATCCGCGCCGGACAGATTTTTGTCAACGAATGGTATGCCGGCGGTGTCGAAACCCCGTTCGGGGGCTATGGCAAATCGGGCTATGGCCGCGAGAAGGGCCGCGAAGCCCTGTGGAACTACGTGCAAACCAAGAACATTGCCATTAAGCTCTAGCCTCCACTAGGAGGGGGTGACTATGGCAAAAACGGTTCTTTGTTTCGGCGACAGCAACACCCATGGCACGCGTGCCATGCAGGTGATCGGTGAGCGCGGGCGGTTTGACAAGGACGTGCGCTGGACTGGCGTGATGGCTGCCAACCTGCCCGGCGGCGATTTCACCATCATCGAAGAGGGCCTGCCTGGCCGCACGACAGTTTTCGATGACCCCATTGAAGGCGCTCACAAGAACGGCATGCGCACCCTGCGGGCGGTGTTGGAGTCCCACCGCGAGATCGATCTGGTGATCATCATGCTGGGCACCAATGATCTCAAACATCGGTTTTCGGCGACCGCGTCTGACATCGCCACTGGTGCCGAAAAGCTGGTGATCGAAGCCCGCAACGCGCTGGTCGGCCCCGACGGAACCGCGTCACAGATCCTGCTGGTCGCGCCGGTCCCGGTCGCGGAAGTTGGCGTGTTGGCCGACATGTTTCTCGGCGGTGCGGAAAAGTCCCGGGCACTTGGGGCGAAAATGGCCGTTGTGGCGGAACGGCAGCAGACCGGATTTCTCGATCTTGCCGATGTGGCGCAGGTCGACATGACCGACGGCATTCACCTCGACGCAGATGCCCACGCCGCGATCGGCGCGGCGATGGCAAAAGCCGTACTGCGCACCCTGCCCTAGCGGCGACGGCGGCAGCGGCGACGGCGAGTGCGGCGGCGGCGAGTGGGGCGGTGGTGATTTTGAAATCCAAAACCGCGATTGAAGCGTAACTGCTTGCAGACCGTTCAACAGGTGGGAAAGAGGCGGCACCATGACCCAATCCAAGCAATGGGTGCGCCAAACGTTCCGCGACGAACCGCGTTTTGCCTACACGGCCGCCGTGATGTTCGCGCTGATCCTGCCGACGCTCATCGCCTATGGGTTGGACAGCCGAACCATCGACGCGACCAATGTCTGGCTGAAGCCGCTGAAGTTTGAGGTGTCGATCGGCGTCTTTCTGATCACCCTGGCGTTCTTTGCCCGCTATCTGCCGCCGGGCATGTTGGACAACCGCCTGTACCGGTTGTTCTCCTGGGTCGTCATCGCCTGCGCCGTCATCGAAATGCTGTGGATCCTGTCGGCATCGGCCTATGGTGTGCGCTCGCACTTCAATGTCGGACCAACGATGTCCCAAATTTACGGGCTGATGGGCATTGTCGCGGTTGTGTTGACGTCGGCGTCCTTCGTCTATGGGGCGGCGATGCTTTGGGTCAAAGACCGCTCCGGTCTGGTGACTTCGATTGCCTTCGGGTCGATGCTGACTTTCGTGCTGACGGTGATCACCGCCTCGCGGCTGGCCTCCAATGGCGGGCATTTTGTCGGTGTGCCGGTCTCGGACGCGGCACTGCCGATCCTCGGCTGGTCGCTGGAAGTCGGCGATTTGCGGATCGCCCATTTCCTGGCCACCCACGCGATGCATTTTGTGCCCCTGGCCTATCTGGCACTCGCCAAACTGCCTCTGGGCCTGGCGGGCGGCAAAGTCGTTCTGCCACTCAGCCTGGCCTATATCGGCCTGACCGGCCTGACCTTCTTTGTGGCGCTGCAGGGCCTGCCGCTGTTCTAAGCCGTACAATGCTTAAAACTTGAATGATTGTTTTAAGCCGATGGCAGCCTCATGGGTTCATGATGTGTTCATTCAGGTGTCGTCCTGAACGCAGGGCGCGCGGTTTCTTTTGCACGACATCACACAATTTGAGGAAAATGCCATGTTGAGCAGGCTTTCAAGCGCGTTCGGATTCAAACAGTTTCAACGCAATGAACGCGGCACGGTGAAGATGCTCGTCGCGCTGAGCACGCCGTTTCTGCTGCTGATGACCGGCGCCGGCGTTGACGTGGCGGAGCTCTATCGCGCCCGCGTCAACCTGCAGAACGCGGTGGATGCCGGCACATTGATGACCGCCAAGACCCTCGCCTCCACCGGCGATGCGGCAACGGCCTCTGCGGCGGGGCGCGAGATCTTCCTGGCCAATCTGGGCAACATCATCGCGGATACGGGCGATGCGACGATCGAATTTCAGATGAATGAAGGCGATTGCGCCGAGCAGCCGGTGGTCGGCAATGCGACCATCCACAAAGAAGTTTTCTTCGCCTGGATCCGCGCTGCGACGACCGATGTCGCCGGTGTCATCGACGGCACCAAGCAGGCGGCGGAAGACGAGCGCATCGTGTCGATGACATCGTCATCGGAGGTCAAATGCGGCGGCGATACGCTGGAGATCGCCCTGGTGCTGGATAATTCAGGGTCGATGGGCAGCAACGGCAAGATCGATACGTTGAAACTGGCGGCCAGCGATCTGGTCACCACCCTGCACGCCTCGCTGGGCAGCATGTCGAAGCCTGACCCGCTGCAATTCTCGCTGGTGCCGTTTGCCGGCATGGTCAATGTCGGCCCGGGCAACCGCTATGAATCCTGGATGGACACCACTGGCGTCGGCACCCATCACCACGAATATCTGAACTGGGACGATGACCCGCAGGCGATCAAGGTGGGTAACAGCTACCAGAATGCCGCCGGTCAGCCGCTGACCCGGTTCACCCTGTTCGACAACCTGCCCGGCGTTGACTGGAAAGGCTGTGTCGAATCCCGCCCCTATCCGGAGCTGACCCTGGACACGGCGCCCGACACGGCGGTGCCTGCCACAATGTTTGTACCAACCTTCGCCCCCGACACCCCAGACAACTGGACCGGCGATCAGGAGCAGGAGATTTCAGTGACACCGCGCGAGGCGATCTGCTCGGTGTTCAAGAAGAACAAGCCGAACAAGAAGTGCAAAACCTGGAGCGACGGGCATTCGGGCAAATCTCACCCGCAGGACCCGTCCTACAAACCCACCTGGGACGATGGCATCGAATACAGCGAGGGTGAGTTCATCGGCGACTGGGACAACATCGTCTCCGTCACCTATGGCAATGCCATTGTTGAGGCCTTCTACCACAACAATTATCTGGAAGATGATCACAACTTCCCGTCCGGTCTGCTCGACAATCCGCGCTCACCGGCCAATACCGGCACCGGTTCTGATCAGCACAAGCGCCAGAGCTGGACGTGGAAATATTTCAACAACCCGACACCCCGGGACGTCAATAACGACCAGGCAGGCCTGCCACCCCTGTTCAACCTGGAGGGTGGTCCGAATGCCTTCTGCACGGTGCAGGAAATGACCGAGCTGACGACCAGCGAGTCGACCGTCCTGAACAACATCGCCACCATGCAGGCCGAGGGCTCGACCCACATTCAGGCCGGCGTATCCTGGGGCTGGAAAACCCTGTCGTCCGCCGAACCCTTCACCAAGGGGCGCGATGCCTCGATCAGCGACAACAAGAAGATCATGATTGTCATGACCGACGGCGAGAACACCGCCTACCCGATCACCGGCAACGAATATTCGAAAATCAACAAGGCCCATTACAGCACTTGGGGCCATTCGGAGAACATGCGCATCTTTGATGGCGTCGGTGGCCTGTTCGGCCCGGACCCTGACGATCAGGGCGACCTGCAGGCGGCGATGAACTCCCATCTGGCGGAAACCTGTGAGAACGCCAAGGCGGCCGGCATTTCGATTTACACCATCGCCTTTGACGTCAATGACGGCTCGCCGGTGAAAGACCTGCTGCAGGCCTGTGCGTCCGAGGATGCCGGTGGCAGCAAGCAGTATTTCGACGCCGAGGACAATGCCGATCTGGTCGCCACCTTCCAGACAATTGCCGAACAGCTGGCCGATCTGTCGATCGTCAAATAGCGCCTGAACCGTCGCCGGCTCAAACTGCAATGGGCACAGTTGAAAGTTTGGGTTTACATATCCCGGCAACACCATACTATTCGAGATATCGCGTCTCCGCTGTAATGGTGTTTTCATGTCCGAACCGATCCTGGCAACCGATCCAAACGACAAAGGTGATATGGTCGCCCGTATCGAGAACCTGAGGGTCGAGTTCGAAACGGGGGACGGCACGGTCACCGGGGTTGAGGAAGTTTCCTTTCAGATTCAACCAGGTGAAACGGTTTGTGTGGTTGGCGAATCCGGCTCCGGTAAGTCGGTCACCACCCTGTCGCTGATGCGGCTGGTGGAGTTTGGCGGCGGCAAGATTGCCGGCGGACGGCTGCTGTTCCGCCGCCAAAGCGGTGGTGAACTGGATCTGACCCAGGCCGACAATGACTTGATGCGGACCATTCGCGGCAATGAAATCGGCATGATTTTCCAGGAACCGATGACCGCGCTCAACCCGGTTCACACGATTGGACGGCAGCTCACCGAAGGCCTGATCGAACACAAGGACATGAGCGCGGCCGAGGCCAAGGAGCGGGCCATCGAACTGCTGCGCGAAGTGCGCATTCCCGAGCCCGAACGGCGGCTGAACCAGTATCCGCACGAGCTTTCCGGCGGCATGCGTCAGCGGGTGGTGATCGCCATTGCGCTGGCCTGTGACCCGAGCCTGCTGATCGCCGACGAACCGACAACGGCACTCGACGTGACCATTCAGGCGGAGATCCTGGCGCTGATCAACCAGCTCAAGGTCAAGCACAACACGGCGGTGCTGTTCATCACCCACGACATGGCCGTGGTGGCGCAGATTGCCGACCGGGTGGTGGTGATGCTGCACGGGCGCAAGGTCGAGGAAGGAACGGTTGAAGAGATTTTCACCAACCCTCAGCACGACTACACCAAGGCGCTGCTGTCGGCGGTGCCGAAGCTCGGCGAAATGCAGAGTAAGGAACATCCTGAACCGCTGCGCCTGGTTGGTTCGGAGGCCAAATCGACCGGCCCGATCATCGGCACCGATGAAGAATTGTTGCGGGTGGAAGGCCTGACCACGCGGTTCCCCGTCAAGGGCGGTTTCTTCCGCCGCACGGTGGCCAATGTGCATGCGGTGGAAGATGTGTCCTTCTCGTTGAGCCGGGGCAAGACACTGAGCCTGGTGGGCGAATCCGGTTGCGGCAAGTCAAGTTGCGGGCGCTCGATTTTGCGGCTGGTTGAGCCAACCTCCGGCAGCGTGTGGCTCGACGGCGTCGACCTACTCAGCCTGTCGCAGGACAAATTGCGCGAAATGCGGGTGAACATGCAGATGGTATTTCAGGACCCGTTCGCCTCGCTCAATCCGCAGATGAAGCTGATGAACCAGGTGGCCGAGCCGCTGCAGAATTTCGACAACATGGACCGCGATGAATTGCGCGCCCGGGTTGAGGAACTGTTTGACCAGGTGCGCCTGCCGCGCGCCTTCCTCAACCGCTTTCCGCACGAATTGTCCGGTGGTCAGCGCCAGAGGGTGGCGATTGCCCGTGCGCTTGCGCTCAAACCGAAGCTGATCGTGGCTGATGAGGCGGTATCGGCGCTCGACGTGTCGGTACAGGCGGAAGTGCTGAACCTGATGATGGAGCTGCAGGCGGAACTCGGCCTGTCCTATCTGTTCATTTCCCATGACATGGCGGTGGTTGAACGGGTCAGCCACGATGTCGGCGTGATGTATCTGGGGCGCATTGTTGAACGCGGCCCGCGTCGCGCCATTTTTGAAAACCCGCAGCACCCCTATACCAAAGCGTTGTTGTCGGCGGTGCCGGTGGCGGATCCGACGCGGCGCAAGTCAAACGATGAGCTGAACTTCAAGCCGATCCCGTCGCCGATCTTCCCGCTCGACTACGTTCCGGAACCCAGCGTCTATGAAGAGGTTGGCCCCAACCATTTCGTGCTGCAGGGCAATTGGGGCGATTTCGACAACTAGAGGTCGCTGCTTAGCTGTCTTGCTTGTAGACGCAGTCGCGGGTGATCGCGTCGAGGCTGGTCACCCCGGCCAGACCCATGGTGATCAGCAGTTCCTTACGCATGATTTCGAGCATTTTTGACACGCCCTCGCCGCCCATTGCACCGAGCGAATAGACCATCGCGCGGCCGAGCAGCACGCCGGATGCGCCCAGTGCCCGGGCGCGGAAGATGTCGGCGCCGGTGCGGACACCGGAATCCACGATCAGCTCCATCTTGTCACCAACTTTGTCGGCAATCTGCGGCAGCAGGGAAATCGTGCTGCCGGCGCCATCCAGCTGGCGACCGCCATGGTTGGAAACGACAATCGTCTCGATGCCCATTTTGGAGGCGATCACCGCGTCTTCGGCGTCCATGATGCCCTTCAAAACGATCGGCCCGCCCCATTCCTTGCGGATCCACTCAATGTCTTCCCAATCGAGGCTCGGATCGACCATTTCGGCGGCCCAGACCAGCAGACTGCTGAGATCCTCGACCCCCTTGGCGTGGCCGATCACATTGCCAAACGAGCGGTATTTGGTGGTCGCCATGCCCATTGCCCAGCGCGGCTTGGTGGCGATATTCAGCATGTTGCGCAGATTCGGCCGGATCGACAGCTGGTTTTTGACGTCCTTGTGGCGCTGACCGAGCATCGGCAGGTCCATTGTGACGACCAGAGCGGAACAGCCGATGGCCTTGGCCCGGTGGATCAGGTCGCGGACAAAGTCGCGGTCCTTGACCACATAGAGCTGGAACCAGAACGGGGTTTTGGTGGCCTCCGCAACGTCCTCCATCGAGCAGATCGACATGGTCGACAGGGTGAAGGGAATGCCGAACCTTTTGGCCGCCAGCGCCGCCTCGATTTCACCGGCGGGATGCTGAATGCCGAGCATGCCGATCGGTGCCAGACCGGCGGGAATCGCTGCCTGCGCGCCGCCCATGACGCCGCTGGTGTCGATGTCGGAAATGTCGACGCCGACCCGCTGGCGGATGTTGACCGTGTCGAAATCAGACGTGTTTTTGCGGAAGGTGGATTCCGTGTAGGAGCCGGACTCACAATAGTCGTAGAACATCTTCGGCACCCGGCGCTGAAACAGCTGGCGGAAGTCTTCAACACATGTGATTGCGGTCATTGGGCCTCTCCTGACGACAATTCGGCCAGCCCCTGACGGGACCGACCGAATTTGATGGCCGTTCTATTTCACAGAATGGCCGGTTTTGGAAGCCGGGGAAAACCGTCAGCTGCGAGCGGCGAGGAACTTCTGTACCGACTGGGTCGACCAGTCTTTCAGATGGGCCGAGGCGCCGCGGAAACTGGCCACGGCTTCGGCGGTCAGCGGGTCCTTGGCGGCCAGATCATCCAGTGCCTGTTCGGTGGCGATGGCGGCTGCCTCTAGGATGTCGGCAGGATAGTCGCGCAGCATCACGCCTTTCTCCTCCACCAGCGTCTTCAAACGGGCCGCGTTCATCCATTCGGATTCACCCAGCGCCAGAATGTTTTCCGCCGCACAGGCCTGCTGCACGATGGCCTGCAGATCGGCTGGTAAGGCGGCTAGTGCCTCTTTCGAGACCAGCGCTTCGCCGGTGCCGTTGGGCTCGTGGAACCCGGGGGCGTAGTAGAATTTTGCCGCCTTGTAGAAGCCCATGGCGAAGTCGCTGGACGGGCCGAGGAACTCGGTTGCGTCGATGACGCCGGTTTGCAGGGCCGACAGGATTTCACCCGGCGCCAGCGTCACTGGCGAAGCCCCGAGCAGCCGCATCACTTCGCCGCCCAGTCCGGGCATGCGGATCTTCAATCCGGCCAGATCGGAGACCGATTTCAGCTCCTTCTTGTACCAACCGCCCATCTGGAAGCCGGTATTGCCAGCCATGAAGGGCTTGATGCCGAAGGGCTCGTAGAGCTTGTCCCAGATTGCCTGACCGCCACCATGGTTGATCCAGGTGATGTGCTCGATCGGTGTCAGGCCGAATGGACCGGCGGTGAACAGCGGCGCGGCCGGCACCTTGCCGCCCCAGAACAGGGAGGCCGTGTGGCCCATATGGGCGGCGCCACCGGAGACGGCAGAAAACACTTCCAGCGCCGGGACCAGTTCGCCGGCGGCATAGAGTTTCACCGTCAGGCGGCCGTCGGACATGGTGGTGATGGCATCGGCGAGGCGCTGGGCGGTGATGCCCGGACCGGGCAGGTTTTTCGGCCAGGAAGTGACCATGCGCCATTCGATCTTCGATTGCGCCAGAGCCGGTGTTGCCAGGGTTGCCGCCGGAGCCGCGGCGAGCAGGCCAAGGGCATTACGTCTGTTGAGTTTGCTCATAATATCAGTCCCAAAATTGGTGAAAGTGATGAACCGGACCGGCGCCCGAACCGATCTGGAGTGAATCGGCATGGGCAATCGCCTGCGACAACCATGCCTTGGCGCGGCGCACCGCTTCCGGCAAATCCTGCCCCAAGGCCAGGTGGGAGGCGATCGCCGATGACAGGGAACATCCCGTGCCGTGCGTATTTTTCGTGTCGATGAAAGGCGCGGAATACCAAACGGCTTCGCCCTCGCCCGACACCAGACAATCCTCCGCATCCGCCCCCTTGCTGTGCCCGCCCTTGAGCAGCACCGCCTTGGCGCCCATGGCCAGCAGGCGGCGCGCCTGGTCTTCCATGGCGTCGCGTGTTTCGGCCATTTCGCAACCCAACAGACGGGTGGCTTCGTGGAGGTTCGGGGTGATCACGTCGGCGATCGGAAACAGGTGTTTGACCAGCGAGCCCTCGGCTTCCTGAGCCAGCAGCGGGTCGCCGGATTCAGCCACCATCACCGGGTCGAGCACGATGGCCGAGGGCTTGTGGTGGTTCAGCCCATCGGCGACGGCCTCGATGATCGGCACCTGCGACAGCATGCCGATCTTCACGGCGTTGACCGCCAGATCATCGAACACGGCGTCCATCTGGGCGCGGATGAAGTCCACCGGTACGTCGTGAATGGCGGTGACCCCTTGCGTGTTCTGGGCGGTCAGCGCGGTCAGTACGCTGGCGCCATAGACGCCGCAGGCGGAAAAGGTTTTCAGATCGGCCTGAATGCCGGCACCACCGCCGGAATCCGAACCGGCAATGGTGAGCGCGATTGCGGTCATGTGAGACACCTGTCGGTTATGCGTTTGAGGTCCTGGGTAGCCGCTTTGACGTCGTCGGCCATGAAGATGGCCGAGATGATCGCCGCACCATCGGCGCCGTTGTTGAGTACGTCTTCGAGATTGCTGGCATCGATCCCGGCAATCGCGCCGACCGGCAAGTCCGGCGCCACGTTGCGGAAATGGGCGGCGATGCGGCGCCAGCCGTCGAGGCCGATATTGGAGGGATTGTCTTTCGACAGGGTCGTGTAGACGCCGCCGATACAGGCATAGTCGATCAGATCAAGCGGCGCCTGCTGGGCGTTTTCTTCCGACTTGATCGTCAGGCCGATGATCGCGTCCTCGCCGAGCAGACGCCGCGCATCTTTTGGCGTCATGTCCGACTGCCCGACATGCACACCTTCGGCGCCCACCGCCAGCGCCACGTCGACCCGGTCGTTGATCAGCAGCGGCACATTGAACGATTCAAGCGCGGCCTTGATGATGCGGGCATTGGCGACGAGGGTGCGGGTGTCGGCGGTCTTGTCGCGGTATTGCAGCAGGGTGATGCCGCCTTCCGCCGCCGCTGTTGTCAGTTCACCAAGATCGCGGCCCCGGGTGCGGCTTGGATCGATGATGCCATACAGCGATACGTCACACGGGTTCATGACAGGTTGATCCCTTCTGCAATGTCCTTGTGGGAAAGCGTGGCCAGCGCATCGAGGAAATGGGGCACGAATGTCCCCGGCCCGTCGGCCTTCTGTTCGGCCTTTTCCCCGGCCAGGGCAAACAGGCCAAGCGCCGCGCTGGTGGCCAGCAGGTGGTCGTCCTCGACGGCCAGAAAGCCGATCGCCAGGGCGTTCAGCGCGCAGCCCATGGTGGTGACGCGGTCCATCAACGGGCTGCCATTGGAAAGTGTCACGCTGCCGCTGGCATTGCGCACCAGGTCGGTCTTGCCGGTCAGTGCAATGGTCGTGCCTGCGGCCGGCGTCGCGTCGCCCGGGAACAGGGCGTCATATTCGCCCTTGTTGCAGCGCACCAGGGTCGGTGTGCTGGCCAGCAGCTTCTGCGCCAGCGCCAGGCGGATCGGCGAGGCCTGAACGAATACCGGATCCAGCGCCCAGGGCTTTTGCCCCTGGCTGGCCGCCGCAACGGCGAGATCCACCGCCCTTATGCGCTCACCATCCATGGTGCCGAGATTGATCAGCAGCGCATCGGCCATGTTGACGAAGTCGGTGATCTCTTCCGCCGCGATGGTCATCGACGGCGTCGCGCCAGCTGCGAGCAGCACATTGGCGGTGAAATGCTGGGCCACCGAATTGGTGATGCAGTGCACATGCGGGCGGACCGCGCGAAACCGCTCGACGCAGTCGGCAAGGTGTTGACCAGTGATGTCGGGTGGATTTTCGGCCATCCCATTCCCTCCGCCGGTACAATCCGGATCAGGTTCAAAGAGTTGACGTTGCCGCCTCTCAGCCCCCCATGGGCACCTCTATGAGAATGACTTTGATTTAGACCCTGCCCGGCATTTGAGCAAGCCTGAAATGCCGGGCTTCAATCGCTATTTTGTCGCCTGAATGGCTTCCCAAACCGCATGCGGCGTCGCCGGCATGTCGATATGCTGCAGACCGCAGCCGCGGTTCAGCGCATCGACCACGGCGTTCATCACGGCCGGTCCGGCACCAATCGTGCCTGCCTCACCGGCGCCCTTGATGCCGAGCGCGTTCGTCGTCGAGGGCACGTTGCGGGTCTCGAAATGGAAATCCGGGAAATCACCGGCGCGGGGCATCTGGTAGTCCATGAAACTGGCCGATGTCAGCTGACCGTCCTCATCATAGACCGTGCGTTCCATGATGCACTGGCCAATCGCTTGAACGACACCGCCGTGGACCTGACCGGCCAGCAGCAGCGGGTTCACGGTGGCGCCGAAATCGTCGACGATCGTGTAGCCGACCACTTCGGTGATGCCGGTATCGGGATCGATTTCGACTTCGCAGATATGGGTGCCGTTCGGATAGGTGGCCTCGTCCTGCTCGAACTCGCCGACGGCTTTCAGCGCACCGGCGGAGTCTGCCGCAGCCGCCGCCGCCGCGGCGACATCGGCCAGCGTCATCGCCCGGTCGGTGCCGACAATGCGCACGCTGCCCTCATGCAGTTCCAGATCGCCGACAGCGGCCTCAAGCTTTTCAGCCGCCACCTCCTTGATCATCTCGGCCAGCGCCTCACTGCCGCGCTTGACCGATACACCGCCCAGCGGGATCGAGCGTGAACCGCCGGTGCCGCCACCGGCTTCCAACTCGTCGGTATCGCCCTGGCGCACGTCGATTGAATCGATGTCGAGATCCAGCACTTCAGCGGCAAACTGGGCATAGGCGGTTTTGTGGCCCTGGCCATTGGACTGGGTGCCGATCAGCAATTGCACCTTGCCGTCGGCCTGCAGTTCCAGTTTCGCCGGCTCGGAACCGGCAAAGGCGCAGGCCTCGATATAGGTCGACATGCCAATGCCGCGGTATTTGCCGGCGGCAGCAGAGTCAGCGGCACGGGCCTCAAACCCGCTCCAGCCGGCCGCGTCCATGCATTTGTCCATATGGGCGACGATTTCGCCGGTGTCATATTTGCGGTTGAACACGGTGGTGTATGGGAACTGCTCCGGCTTGATCGCGTTGACGCGGCGGATTTCATCCGGCGTCATGCCCAGATCGCGGGCGCATTGATCGACCAGGCGTTCCAGCGCGTAGATCGCTTCCGGACGTCCGGCGCCGCGATAGGCGTCGGTCGGTGCCGTGTGGCTGTAAACGCCGCGAATGCCGAAATGGCAGGTGTCGATGTCATAAACGCCGGTGGCAATGGTCGTGCCAAGCGTTGGAATGAACGGACCAAAATGGTGCAGATAGGCGCCCATTGCGGCGATCAGATCGACATCCATCGCCAGGAACTTGCCGCTCTTGTCCATCGCCATGCGCATGGTGACCACGTTGTCGCGGCCATGGGCGTCGACGAGAAAATGCTCGGTGCGGTCGCCGACCCATTTGACCGGCTTGCCGACACGCTTGGCGGCAATCAGTGCCAGCGGATATTCGCGGTAGGGGAACACCTTGGTGCCGAAACCGCCGCCGACATCCGGGGTGATGACCCGCAGCTTGTCGGGGGAAATGCCCAGCGGGCCATTGGCCAGCGCATCGCGCATGCCGTGCACGCCCTGCGAACCGGTTGTCAGCGTGTAGCGGTCTTCCTCGTCTGACCACTCAGCCACACAGGCACGGGTTTCCATGTAGTTGCAGACCAGCCGGTTGTTGATCAGCTTCAGTTCGGTGACATGGTCGGCGGCTTTCATCGCCGCCTCGGTCTTGTCCTTGTCGCCCTGGGCCCACAGGAAGGCGATGTTGTTTGGCTTGTCGTCGTAGACCAGCGGCGCATCGTCGGCCATCGCCGCCTCGGTGTCGATGGCAACGTCGAGCATGTCGTAGTCGACCTCGATCGCTTCCGCCGCTTCACGCGCCTGGGCGAGCGTATCGGCGACAACAAAGGCAATCGCATCGCCGACATGGCGCACCACATCGCCGCACAGCAGCGGAATGTCTTTTGGCTCAATCTGGGTGCCGTCGACCTGTTCCAACAAAGCAGCACAGCGCAGGCCGGGATGACCTTCCAGATCAGCTGCGGTCAGCACCAGCGCGACGCCGGGCATGGCGCGGGCGGTCTCGACATCTTCGATGGTGATCTTTGCATGGGCCATCGGCGAGCGCAGCACATAGGCATTCAGCGCGCCTTCGCGTTTGACATCTGACGTGTACTGCCCCTGCCCGGTGATGAAATTGGCATCTTCTTTACGGATGACCGATTGGCCCATGCCAACCTTTTGACCAAATTTGGGAGGAGCGAACGCGTTCATGGGCGGGTATCCTGATTATCGGAGGGTGGACGGCTGCGGCGGCGGCGAGTGGCATTCAATCACGAACACATCAACGCGCACCTCCTGTAGTTTTGCAGTTTGAATACAAATTTCAAGTGCTGTTCGTCGATTGACCGCAATTTACCCGGGGAGCCAATTGCGCATGCCGCCGCGGGCTGCCACTATGAACCGGTCGATGCACCCGGACGCTGATTTTGAGTCTGTTCTCAACCCAAGCCGCACGTTTTGCCGCCCTGCCGGGCAATCTCAAAGGCGCTCTCACACTGCTGGTCGCGGCGGCCGGGTTTTCCTGCATGGTGCTGCTGGTGAAGCTGGCCGGGGAACGGTTGCATGTGACGCAGATCCTGCTGGTGCGGCAGGTGATCATGATGACCATTGTTATGCCGAGCGTGCTGAACCAGTTTCCCGGCTGTTTGAAAACCGCGCGGCTGGACCTGCAGGTCACCAGGGTGGTGTTTGCGCTGGTTGCCATGCTGGCCGGCTTTCACGCGATCATTCACATGCCGTTGGCCGATGCCGTGGCGATCAGCTTTGCCAAAAGCTTCTTTGTCACTATTTTCGCCATCTGGTTCCTCAAGGAAACCGTTGGCCTGCGCCGCTGGATGGCGGTGATTGCCGGCTTTATCGGGGTGCTGGTGATGATGCGACCGGGAACCGAGGGGTTTGACCCTAATTCCATCTATGCGCTTGTCGGTGCTGCCGCTGCCGGGCTGGTGATGGTCATCATCCGCATATTGTCAAAGACCGACAAACCGATCACCACGCTGAGCTATCAGGCGCTGCTGGTCGGCATCTGTGTTGCCATTCCGGCCTATTATTACTGGCAGGCGCCGACCCTCAACGAATGGCTACTGCTGCTCGGCATTGGCGTGCTGTCCTATATTTCGCAGTTGCTGAACATCCACGCCTACAGCTGGGGCGAGGCCTCGCTGCTGGCGCCGCTCGACTATATGCGGCTGCTCTACGCCACCATTTTGGGCTGGATCGTGTTCGAAACCCTGCCCGGCCCGTACACCTGGGCTGGTGCTCTGGTGATCATTGCGGCGGCGATTTACACCATCCATCGCGAACGGCAGGTCAACGCAACGCTGACCCGCAGCTCCGAAGGCCGCGACTTCACCAACAATACTTAGTGCCAGGGGCTAGGCTTTGCGCATGGCGTGGAAAGCATCCAGCAGGCCGGTGGTCGAGCCATTGCGGTTTTCCGGCTGGGCGTCGCCCTTGACCATTGGCAGCAATTCGCCGGCCAGTTCCTTGCCCAGCTCCACACCCCATTGGTCATAGGAATTGATGTCCCAGATGGCGCCCTGCACGAACACCTTGTGCTCATACAGCGCGATCAACTGACCCAGCACGAAAGGCGTCAGCATCGGATAGATGAAAGTGCTGGTCGGGCGGTTGCCGGGGAACACCTTGTGCGGCGCCAGAGCGGCAATCGCCTCATCGCTGTGCCCGGCGGCCTTCAACTGCTCGACCACCTGCTGGTGGCTCTTGCCGAGCGCCAGCGCTTCTGTCTGGGCCAGGGCATTGGCGACGAGCTTTTCATGATGATCGCCGATCGGCGCATTGGCGTTGGCGGCAATCAGGAAGTCGGCGGGGATCACCGACGTGCCCTGATGGATCAACTGATAGAAAGCGTGCTGGCCATTGGTGCCCGGCTCGCCCCAGACAATTGGCCCGGTCTGGGTGTCGACTTCTTCGCCGGCCACATCGATGCGCTTGCCGTTGGATTCCATATCAAGCTGCTGCAGATAGGCGGCAAAGCGATGCAGATGCTGGTCATAGGGCAGCACCGCATGGGTGTCGTAGCCGCAGACATTGCGGTGATGCACCCCGATCAGCGCCATCAGCAGCGGCACGTTTTCACGCTCATCCGCCGTCTGGAAATGCTGGTCCACGGCATGGGCGCCGCTGAGGAATTCTTCAAACGCCGCCGGCCCAATGGCCAGCATCACCGACAGGCCGATGGCCGACCAGACAGAATAGCGCCCACCGACCCAGTCCCAGAAGCCAAAGGTGCGGTCATCGGAGATGCCGAAGGCGGAGGTTTTGTCCAGCGCCGTGGAAAGCGCTGCAAAATGATCCTGCACAGCGGCTTCGCCACAGGCCGCGGCGAACCAGTCGCGGGCGGTCTGGGCATTGGTCATGGTTTCCTGGGTGGTGAAGGTCTTCGATGCGACGATGAACAGGGTCGTGCTGGCGTTCAGCCCGGCCAGCACATCGCTAATGTCGGCGCCGTCGACATTGGAGACGAAATGCACGTTTGGCCCGTCGTGATAGGGCGCCAGTCCGGCAGTTACCATGACCGGCCCAAGGTCTGAGCCGCCAATGCCGACATTGACGATATCGGTGAACTTGCCCCCCTGCCCGCCAATCGAGCCATCGCGCACGCCATTGGCAAATTCGCTCATGCGGCGGCGCACATCGGCAATTTCCGGCAGCATGTCTTCGCCGTCGATCATGATCGACGTGGCGGACAGATCCCGCAAGGCGGTGTGCTGCACGGCGCGATCTTCGGTGATGTTGATGTGCTCACCGGCAAACAGAGCTGCGCGTTTGCCCGGCAGGTCGGCGGCGCGGGCCAGTTTAAACAGACCGTCGAGCTGTGCGCTGCTCAAATTGTTCTTTGAATAATCAAACAGTATATCGCCGCAACGCGCCGAGAATGTTGCAAAGCGATCCGGATCATCGGCGAACAAACCGGCAATGGTCTGGTCGGATGCGCTTTCCTGCAGTTGAGCCAGGTTCTCCAGAACCTGTTTGGCCTTATTATTCATTGTAACTCCTGCAAATTGTAAGCAAATCAAAGGTGGTTCCTTTACCACCGCCTGAATTAGCCACTTGTTCATAATGCTTGTTAGGTCGCAATTCACCCAAAGAATGCAGGTTTTCCCAGCTCTTTGGAGGCTGGCGATGGTTCGAAAATTCCGTGCGTTTTTGCAGTGTAAGCGTGGCAATGTCGCTTTCATGACGGCCGGTGCTTTGGTGCCGCTGCTGACGCTGACGGCTGGCGGTCTGGAATTTGCCGAATACCAGCGCGTGCAGGCCTCGATGCAGCACGCTGCCGATACCGCCGTGATGGCCGCCTTCCAGCCGGCAGGCCGACGCTGGCATCACCGGGTCAAACGGGCCAATCAGTTCTTCGATGTTAATTTCCAGCATGCCGACCGGGTCACCCGGGTGCGCAAACGTCTGCGCGGCCGCCAGGATCGCTATCGCCTGGTGCTGCAATATCAGGCGAGCAGCAAGATCAACCGGCTTTTCGGTGACTTCAACCCGTTCACCAATGATACGATCCGGGTGGTTTCGCGCGCCGAGCTGAACCCGAAAACCGGTTTCGCCCCGCGGCTGATTTCAAGCGCTACCGATACATCGAAAAGCGATTGATCCCGCGGTCATTGGCCGCTGCAGGATGATGTGGGCACACGCCACCAGCTAGATGACTTTACATTACGGAAGCGCCATAAAGGGTGCCAAATTTCGCACGCGAGTCACCCATCATGCGCACCAAGTCCGCCCCGACCATCAAACTGAAAGACTACACGCCATCCGATTTCAACATTCGTGACGTGCATCTTGATGTCTCGCTCGATCCGATGGCGACGCAGGTGACGACCTCGACCACCTTTCTGCGCACCGCCCATGCCCCCAAGGCCAGCAGCCTGGTGCTGGATGGCGATGAGCTGACCCTTGTCTCAGTGGCCATCAACGGCATCGCGCTCAATGCTGGCGACTACACCGCCACCCCGCAAAAGCTGGAAATCCATGCCCTGCCCGATGCCGACATGTTCAAGGTCGATATCCGCACCGAACTGGCGCCGGCGCAGAACAAGAAGCTGATGGGCCTTTATCAATCCAACGGCGTCTACTGCACCCAGTGCGAGGCCGAAGGCTTCCGCCGCATCACCTATTTCCTTGACCGCCCCGATGTGATGGCGATCTACACGGTGCGGCTGGAAGCAGACCGCGAGGCCTGCCCAGTGCTGTTGTCGAACGGCAATCCGGTCAAGAAGGGCAAGCTGCCGAAGGGCCGTCATTATGCGATCTGGCACGATCCGCACCCGAAACCGTCCTATCTCTTTGCCATGGTCGGCGGCGATCTCGATGTCTACAGCGACAAGTTCAAGACCGCCTCTGGGCGCAAGGTGAAACTCAACATCTATGTCGAACTCGGCAAGGCCGAACAGGCTGCCTTCGCCATGGACGCGCTGAAGCGCTCGATGGTCTGGGACGAGGAAGTCTATGGCTGTGAATATGATCTCGACGTGTTCAACATCGTCGCCGTCTCCGATTTCAACATGGGCGCGATGGAGAACAAGGGGCTGAATGTCTTCAACGACAAATATGTGCTCGCCGATCCCACCGTCGCCACCGACATGGACTATGCCTATGTCGAGGGCATCATCGCCCATGAGTATTTCCACAACTGGACCGGCAACCGCATCACCTGNCGCGACTGGTTCCAGCTCTGCCTGAAGGAAGGCCTGACGGTCTATCGTGATCAGGAATTCTCCGCCGACATGCGCTCCCGCGCCGTGCAGCGCATCCAGCAGGTACGGGTACTGAAGGCCGGCCAGTTTCCCGAAGACGGTGGGCCGCTGGCCCACTCGGTGCGCCCCGAGGCCTATAAGGAGATCAACAATTTCTACACCGCCACGGTCTACCAGAAGGGCGCCGAACTTGTCCGCATGCTGGCAACGCTTGTCGGGCCGACGGCCTACCGTGCTGCCACCGACCGTTATCTGAAAGACAATGACGGCCGCGCCGCCATGGTCGAAGACTGGCTCGCCGCCTTTGATCAGGCCGAAGGGGTGGATCTTGACCTGTTTGCCCGCTGGTACGGACAGGCCGGTACGCCGAAGCTGGCGATCTCTGAAAAATTCGACAAGAAGAAACAGACTTATACGCTGGATTTCGAGCAGTCGATCGACCCGACTCCGGGCCAATCGAAGAAAAAGGTCGTGCCGATCCCGGTCCGCTTCGGTCTGCTCGGCACCGATGGCGCGGTGCTGGAGGCTCAGTCCAGCAGCCCGGCGGTGCGGGATGATCTGATCGTCGTCGACAAGAAGAAGATGAGCGTCACCTTTACCGGTCTGGCTGAAAAGCCGGTTGTTTCGCTGCTGCGCGGTTTCTCCGCGCCGGTTCTCATTGACTTCAAGGAAAGCGCTGCCAACCGGCTGATCCGCG
This sequence comes from Rhizobiaceae bacterium, assembly GCA_013214695.1. Classification (GTDB taxonomy): domain Bacteria; phylum Pseudomonadota; class Alphaproteobacteria; order Rhizobiales; family Rhizobiaceae; genus Pseudahrensia. The sequence continues at coordinate 21,011 of JABSRX010000085.1, forward strand.
CCAAATACGATCCGGATCTCTACAACCGCTGGGAAGCGCTGAACGGCTATGCCACTGGCCTGCTGGTCAGCAATGCCAAGAAGAAGATCACTGGCGCCAAGGGCGTCGACAAACAATTCGTCGATGCTGTCGTCAACACCGCTTTCGACGACACGCTCGACCCCGCCCTGCGGGCCCAGGTCCTGACCCTGCCGAGCGAAAAGGATATTGCCCGCGAACTCGGCAAGAGCGTCGATCCGGACGTGATCTACGATGCCCGCAAGGCCCTGCAGCGCGCTATCGGCAAGGCCCTGGGCGCCGGCGGCGGCGAGGGTGGCGAGGGCGTCAAACGGCTGGAGCGGTTGAAACGCGCCGCCGGTCGGGCCGACAGCGACAATCAGGCCGCCGGCCTGCGCGCTCTGAAGAACGCCATGCTGCCGGGTCTGGTGCTGGCCAAACAGGCCGGGGCGCTCGAATTTGCCGAAAAACAATATCGCAACGCCAAGAACATGACGGACCGCCTGGCGGCACTGAACATCCTGCTGCACGGTCAGTCGGACAGCAAAAAGGCGAAAGCTGCGCTGGATGATTTCTACGAGCGCTTCAAACACAACCACATCGTCATCGACAAATGGTTCTCCGCCCAGGCAACCCTGGCCGGGGCCCGTGGTCTGGAGCGGGTCAAGCAGTTGATGCGCCACGAAGCCTTCACGCTCGACAATCCAAACCGTGCGCGCTCGCTGCTCGGCCCGTTTGCCAGCATGAACCTGACGGCCCTGCACCGCGCCGACGGCTCCGGTTACGATTTCTTCGCCGAGCAGATTGTCGCCCTCGACGCCATTAATCCGCAGGTCGCCGCGCGCACGCTGACGCTGATGAACAATTGGAAAATGTTCGACAGCAAACGCACCAGCCGGGCCCGTGCGGCGCTGCAGGGAATCGCCCAAACCAAAGGGCTTTCCCGTGATGTGCAGGAAATTGTGGACTTGATGCTCTCATAAAAGATTCCCCTTGCGCAATTATTAGTTTTTGCGGGTGGACAAGCGGATTCCGCTGGATTCAAATGGAAGTGATTCGTTTTGCTGTAGGGGCGAAATTGCGCAGCAAAACTTTGTATCTCGTATTCGGTTTGGTTCAGGAGGCACGGAATGGAGCAGGCGAACGCCAATGGCGTACGCGGCAGCTGGAACGATTCTTTAGGGGGGGAATTGTACCAGCAGAACAGGCGGCAGGCACACGCCTCCCCTCTGCTCGCGCTCAGCGGTCAGGCCCGGCATCTGTCGGCCCCGCTCTGGGCCCGGTTCCTGCGCTCTGAATCCTTTCTGCGCCGCAGCATTCCCGTTTTGATCATCGTGTTGCTGGTCCTGGTGGCCGGCGCCCGCACTGGTTCGCTGCTCGGCTCGGCCCAGCGGGTGCAGGAAACCGCCAAGCAGCAGATTGCGCTGCTGTCCGACCTGCTGGCGTTGAAGATCGAAGCCCAGACCAACGTGATTACCGACGACAATGGCACAACCGCGCGGATCCCGGCCAACGCGCTGTTGTCCGCCATCCAGGAAGTCAGCCTGCAAAACGGCCAGGCCGCATTCCTGTTCGATCTCAGCGGTCGGCTGCTGGAACAGTCGCCCGACAACGCGGCTTTCAAAGGGGTCAACCTGGCCCGGCTCAGCGGTGGTGGTGAATTCCAGTTCATCTCCGACCGGCATGCCGGTGTGCAGACCATTCTGCTGGACGGCGAAAGCACCGCCTACGCCACGCTGCGCCCGCTGATGCATGGTGACGAACTGGTCGGCAAGCTGATGATCAGCCACCTGCACGAACCGCTCTATGCCAGTTGGAACCAGCAAGTGAAGCTGAACATCACCCTGTTCATGGCCATCTCCTCCGTGTTGCTGGTCATCCTCTACGCTTATTTTGCTCAAGGATCGCGGGCGCGGGAATCCGACACCCTGTTCCTGGAAACCAATGCCCGCTTTGACACCGCCCTGGCGCGCGGTCGCTGCGGCCTGTGGGACTGGGACCTGTCGCGCGGCCGCATCGTCTGGTCGCGCTCCATGTACCAAATGCTGGGCATGGAACCGACCGACAAGTTCATGGGCTATGGCGATCTGGCCCATCTGCTGCATGCCGATGATCAGGACATGATCAGCCTGGCCAATGCCGCCTTCCAGTCGAGCCAGAAGCAGATCGATCACCGCTTCCGCATCATGCATTCCTCCGGCAGCTGGGTGTGGATGCGGATCCGCGCCGAACTGGTGCGCTACAAGGGCTCTGATCCGCACCTGATCGGCATCGCCGTCGACATTTCCGAACAGGAAGCGCTGAAACAGAAAAGCCGCGACGCCGATATCCGCCTGCGCGACGCGATCGAGAACATCTCCGAAGCCTTTGTTCTGTGGGACAGCAAGAAGCGGCTGGTCATGTGCAACTCAAAATACCAGCAATTGTACCAACTGCCGGCCAGCGCGGTTGTCGGCGGCACTGCCCACCACGATGTCATGGCCCAGAGCCGCAAACCCCGGGTTCGGCACCAGGTCAAGACCGACCGCAAGCCGGACAAGGGCGTGCAGACCTTCGAAGCGCAGATCGAAGACGGCCGCTGGCTGCAGATCAGCGAACGCCGCACCCAGGATGGCGGCTTCGTGTCGGTCGGTACCGACATTACCCAGATCAAGCGCAACCAGGAGAAGCTGGTCGAATCCGAGCGCATGCATATGGCGACCATTGCCGACCTGCGCAAAACCCAGCAGGAGCTGGAGCGTCAGGCCCAGAAACTGGTCGAATTCGCCGACAACCTCAACGAGGAGAAAATGCGGGCCGATGCGGGCAACAAGGCGAAGTCGGAATTCCTCGCCAACATCTCCCACGAGTTGCGCACCCCGTTGAACGCCATTATCGGCTTCTCCGACATCATGCGCAGCAACATGTTCGGGCCGCTGGGCTCGACCAAATATGTCGAATATGCCGACGACATTCACGATTCAGGCAACTTCCTGCTCGGTGTGATCAACGACGTTCTCGACATGTCGAAAATCGAAGCCGGACGGTTCCAGTTGCAGCCCGAAACCGTGCACCTGCACGACCTGCTCGACGAGACCCTGCGGATCATCAAGATCCAGGCCGATGAGGCAGACCTGACCGTCGGCCAGAAAATCCCGAAATCGCTGGAACTGGTGGCCGACCGCCGTGCCGTCAAACAGATCCTGCTGAACCTGCTGTCCAATGCGGTGAAATTCACACCGAAAGGCGGCAAGATCGACGTGTCCGCCAAGGCGCTGAAGCATGACGTCAACATCGTCATCCGCGACAACGGCATCGGCATTGCCCCGGAAGCGCTGGACCGTCTCGGACAGCCGTTTGAACAGGTTCAGGACCAGTTCACCAAGGACCATAAGGGCAGCGGTCTTGGCCTGGCGATTGCCCGCTCCCTGACCGCCCTGCATGGCGGGCAGTTCAAGATCACCTCGGAAGTCGGCGAAGGCACAACCGTCTCGGTCCGCCTGCCCTTCAAATGCCAGACCCCCGCCTGCAGCGGCGATGGCAACGACGACGGCGAGAGCGGCGGCGACGGCGAGAACGGCACAATCGACGCGCAGAACCAGTCGGACGACGCTGCGGCGGCCTGATCACTTTCAACAAGGCAAAAAAAGAGAGGCCACCGCCGTGCTCGGTGACCTCTTCTTGGGTTGCGGCTTAAGCCCTTGGCTTACTGATCGCCGCCGCCGTCGCCGCCCTCGCCGTCGCGACCGCTCCGGCGACGCTTCTTGCGACGCTCGCCGCCGTTACGCATGCTAAAGAAGGCGCGGCGCATTTCGTCTCTCTCGACAAAGCCGTCTTCATTGCCATCCAGCAGGGCAAAACGCTTCTGCGCCTGGTCTTCCAGCTCGCTGCGGGTCACCTTGCCGTCGCCATTGTAATCAAGACGGGTCAGCATGCGCTGGGCGCGGCGTTCGCTGCGCTGACGACGCGATGCTTCGGCGAGTTCTTCAGCAGTGATCTCGCCATCCTTGTTGGCGTCGGCCTTGTCAAATCGGCTGGTCGCCTGATTGACGAGTTCTTCTAGGCTCAGTTTGCCGTCATTGTCGAGGTCGGCCTTCTTGAAGATATTGCCCCCCCGACGTGGGCCGTCTTTGGCCAATACGGAGGTTGATGCCACTGCGGCCATGGAGGCAACAGCGACAAGCACGATGGATTGTCTTTTCATGTTTCAGTCCTTTACTTCCCCAGAACCCCCTGGGAATGAGCGGCATAGTCCTTCAGGCGTTCCATAAACACCTGACGCACCGCCCGTTGACTGTCTTTCAGGAACGCTTCAGCCGATTTGAGATCCGGCAGATCGAGCTGCCGCAGCAGCAAATCGACCATGGCCCGCGGTCCCTCCTGAGGGTGAGTTTCACCATCAAGACAGAGCCTTAGCACCTGAATGACACCCAGATAGTTAGCGTGGGTGTCGTGCAATGTCACATTATCATTCTGTAATTCTGCGGCCGACAATTCCTGCAGGGTCTCGGCGATGGTGCGGCCCCGTTCGACCCGGCTGAACAGGATTTCCGCCTGGGTCAGAAACTCGATATCGATCAGCCCGCCCTTAGCCAGCTTGACGTCCCAGGTGCTTTTCGCCGGGCGCTCCTTGTCCATCAGCGCGCGCATTTCCAAAATGTCCTTGGCCATGGTCGGCACGTCGCAGTTTTGGGTGATCGACTCGCGGATGACGCTGGCCACCTTGTCCGCAAACGGGGATTTTTCCCCCAACACGCGGGCCCGGGTCAGCGCCAGTTTTTCCCAGGTCCAGGCCTCCTCCCGGTAGTGGCGCTGCAGCGCCATCAGGCTGGTCGCCAGCGGACCGGCTGCCCCGTTGGGCCGCAAGCGGAAGTCCAGCTCATAGACCACGCCCTGTGCGGTCGGTGCGTTCATCGCGGCGATCAGGCGCTGGGTGAAGCGGCCGTAATATTGCGAGGCATGGAGCGGCCGACGTCCGTCGGATTCATCCGTGTCCTGGGGATATTCGTAGATCAGCATGACGTCGAGATCTGACCCCGCCGTTAGCTCATGGGTGCCAAGATTGCCCATCGCGACGATGGCATAGTCTGCGCCGGGCACGCGGCCATGTTCTTCAACGAACACCCGTTCGACCCAGTTGGCCATGGCGACCAACAGGGTTTCGGCCAGCAGCGAGAACATCTCTCCGGCCTCAAGCGGCGTTGCGGCGCCGCTGATCAGCCGGATGCCAATATGGAACCGTTGTTCGGCGGCGAAGATGCGCACCCGGTCCAGCCCGTCCTCATAGTCACGGGCCTGATCGAGGCTGCGGTCGAGCGCCTGCTTCCAGTGTTCGACGCTCGGCTTGATGTCGAAAAAGCCCGGTTCCAGCACCCCGTCAAAGACATGCGGGCGGCGGGTGATGATCTGTGCCAGACGCGGTGCAGCGCTCAAAACCAGCGCCAGCAGGTCGAGCAGTTTCGCATTGGCTTGAAGGACCGAGAACAGTTGCACGCCGGACGGCAAGCCCTGCAGAAACGTGTCAAAGGCCCACAGGGTCTCGTCGGCCTGTTCGGTCACCACGAAGGCCTTCAGCAGGGCCGGTGTCAGGGCCGTCAACTGCTCGCGCGCCGTGGCCGATTGCACCACCGGATGGCGCCCATAATGCCAGCCCTTGATGATTTTGATGGCCCGCGCCGGTTCCTCAAAACCCATCGATTGCAGGCTCTCGATGGTGCCCGGGTCGTCGTCATCGCCGGTGAACGACAGATTGCCGAATTCGGTCGACAATTGATCACCGCTGGCAAACAGCGCCGCATAATGGCTCTCCACCTGCTCCAGATGGGCGACCAGTCTTGTGGCAAATGTCTTGGGCGTCACCCCACACAAATGGGCGATATGTTTCAGCTCGCCCTTGTCTTCCGGCAGGGTGTGCACCTGGTCATCGGCGACGATCTGCAGGCGGTGCTCGACATCGCGCAGAAAGGCATAGCTGGCGGCGAGATCCTCAGCGACCGGCGCGTCGATCCATGAATGGGCCACCAGCAGTTGCAGCATTTCCAGCGTCCGCCGCTCGCGCAGCACCGGATTGCGGCCACCGGCGATCAACTGCTGGGTCTGGACGAAGAACTCGATTTCGCGGATCCCGCCCCGCCCCAGTTTGACGTTGTGCCCCGGCACGGCGACCTCGTTATAGCCGCGATGGGTCTGGATCTGGCGTTTGATGGAATGCACATCGGCAATCGCCGCATAGTCGAGATAACGGCGCCAGATGAACGGGGTGAGTTCGTGCAGGAACCTGTCACCGGCAGCCACATCACCGGCCACGGTGCGTGCCTTGATCAGCGCTGCACGCTCCCAGTTCTGGCCGCGGGATTCGTAGTAGTTCAGAGCAATCGGCACCGGGATCGCCAGCGGCATGGAGCCGGGATCCGGCCGCAGCCGCAAATCGGTGCGGAAGACATAGCCATCGGCGGTGCGCTCCTGAAGAATGCGCACAAGCGAACGGGTCAGGCGGACAAACAGTTTGACGCTTTCATCGGGGTCCACCACCGCCTCGGCATTCGGTTCAAACAGCACGATCAGGTCGATATCGCTGGAAAAGTTCAGTTCCCCCGCCCCGTGCTTGCCCATCGCCAGCACGAAATAGCCGCTACCGACGTCCGGATGGTCCGGATCGGGAAGCTGCAGCTTGCCGCTCATATGGGCGTTATGGAGCAGATGGCGCACAGTGGCCTGCACCGCATGGTCGGCGGTATCGCTGATCGCCTGGCTGACCTGCCGCCAGGACCACCATCCGCCCAGATCGGCCAATCCGCAGATCAGCGCCGCCTTGCGCTTGGCAATGCGCAGACTGGTGCTGAGGGCCGCTTCGTCCTGGGCGTGATAGCCAGCCTCATCAAACGCCGCGAGACAGTCCTGAAGCGCCGCGTCAAAGCCTTCATTGTGGCATTGGGCCACCGTATCGGGATGCTTGTTGGCCAGGTCGCGCAGATATGGGGAGAGCTCGAAGGCGGCCTGCAGGAAACCGCTCAGCGGGACATCGCCGCTGATCACGTCAACAAAGCCGCCCTGCCCCTTGTCGCGCGCCTTTTGCACCCAGTCTTCCCAAAGGCGGGCGCTGGCTTTCGCGTCAACCGGCGTCAGCCCAAGCGGTGGATCGACCAGCCTGGCCCCTGAAATGTCTTCGCTAAGGTGCGGCTTGATGCCTGGCAGGGTTTGTTTGGCCATGCCGCCATAATGCCAGTCAGGTGGCGGCTGGCAAACTAATTTCTGCGCACAGGCCCGGTTGATTATCGCTCAGTGTGAGCTGTCCAGAATGCAGTTTGGCGACCGCCTTGACCAGCGCCAGACCAAGGCCGCTGCCCGGTTTGGTGCGGCTGGCATCGAGGCGGACAAAGCGCTCGGTCACCGCCTGCTGCTGTTCGCTCGGCACGCCATTGCCGTTGTCGCAGACGCTCATCCGCGCCGCACCGTCTTGTTCATAGAGCCGCAATTCGATCTTTGGATGGTCGGCGGCGAGGCCGTATTTCAGGGCATTGTCGAGCAGGTTTGTCAGGGCCTGGGCGATCAGTTCGCGGCTGCAGCGTACGCTCGGTTCAGCGTCGATCTTCAGGCTCAGCTCAATGCCCAGTTCTTCGGCCGACGGCTCAAACAGTTCGTGCACATCCTGGAGGATCGGCGCCAGCTCAAAAGTCTCAAACTGCACCGCCCGGGCGCCGGATTCGACCTGCGAGATCATCAGCAGCGCGTTGAACGTGTTTATCAGGCCATCGGCATCGGCGATGATGTCCTGCAGCACCGCCTCGTCCCCCGGCTTGCCCAACGCCGCTTCAGCGCGGTTGCGCAGGCGGGTCAGCGGGGTTTTCAGGTCGTGGGCAATGCTGTCGGACATCACGCTGACGCCCTTGTTGAGCTTCTCCACCCGCTCGATCAGGGCATTCAGGCTTTTGGCCAACCGGTCGAATTCATCCCCCGAGCCGGACATTGGCAGCCTTTGCGACAGGTCGCCGTCGATGATCTGCTGGCTCGATTGGGAGACGGAATCGATATGCTTCAGCGCCCGTCGTCCGACGAAGAACCACAGAACCAGACCGGTCAGCACCATCACCAGCAGCGAATAGGTCGAGGCGCGCCCGACAATCTGGCGGAACCGTTCGGCATCGCCGATATCGCGGCCGACCAGCAGGCGCAGCCCGCCCGGCAGGGTGAAGACCTTGGCGATGGCCAGGCCCTCGGGGTCGCCTTCGCTGAAGCGCAGATATTTGAACGGCGGTACCTGCCAGCCATCTTCCTGCAACAGGCGGCGGTCGAGATCGCGCACATTGCCGGCGATGATCCGGCCGGAGGAATCAGAGACCAGATAAAGATTGGCGCCGGGCTGGCGGGAGCGCCGTTCGATCATCGGGATCAGGTTGCGCACGCCAAGGCGGCGGGAATTGCGGGCGATCTGGTTGACCTCTTCATCAACCGTCGCCTGGATCTGCGAAATGATGATGCGCCCGGTATTGTAACTAACATAGGCGATGACGCCGACCGCCAGAATGCCGAACAACAGGGTGTAGATCAGCGTCAGCCGAACCGCTGTCGTCTTCAACATTTGGCGCAGTCGCAGCATCGGCCCGCGCTATTCTTCTACGGTTTCAGGCTGTGCCAGTCGGTATCCGCGACCGCGCACGGTCTGCAGCAATTGCGGGTCAAAATCCTTGTCGATCTTGGCGCGCAGGCGGGAAATGTGCACGTCGATGACATTGGTCTGGGGATCGAAATGCAGGTCCCAGACATGTTCCAACAACATGGTCCGGGTCACCAGACGGCCCTCATTGCGCATCAGATATTCCAGCAGCCGGTATTCGCGCGGCTGCAGGGTGATCTTCTGCCCTGCCCGCTCGGCGCTGTGGCCGATGCGGTCGAGCGTCAGATCGGCGACTTTGACAGTCGTGTCGGCGGTTTGGGTCTCGGCACGGCGGCCGAGGATTTCAACCCGCGCCAGAAGCTCCGAAAACGCATAGGGCTTGGAGAGATAGTCATCGCCACCGGCGCGCAGGCCGGTCACGCGGTCGTCGACCTGTCCGAGCGCCGAGAGGATCAGCACCGGGGTTTTGACACCCGCCTGGCGCAGGTTGGAGATCATGGTCAGACCGTCCTGTTCCGGCAACATGCGGTCGACGATCATCACATCATAGGCCATCTGCGTGGCTTCTTTTTCGCCCGCCAGACCATCGGCAACATGCACCGTCTCATGGCCATTCTCGCGCAGCGAGGTGACCAGTTGCTCGGCCAGTTGTTGATCGTCTTCGACAATCAGAATGTTCATCTCAACCCCCATTCCTTCGTCATAGTCATATACAAAAACGAGCGGCGGGCAATTTGTTCTTTGCCACCCGCCGCTCGCCGCTCGCCGCTCGTCGTCAGTTCAGGCTCGCATCAAGCCTGCCAGGTTTAGCCCTGGGCGATGGGCAGCGCCACGAAGCGGCTGCGCTCACCGGTCTGCACCTGGAACAGGATCGCCTTGCGCTCATCTTCCATGGCTTTCGCCACGGCGAGACCGACATCGTTGACCGAGTTGGCATCGACACCGTTGACGGAGACGATCACGTCACCGCGCTTCAGGCCCTTGCGCTGAGCCGGGCTGTCATTGGCCACGTCGGCGACCACGATATTGCCACCGTCGGTGGTGATAGACAGGCCGAGCTCGTCGAGCTCAACCCCGGTCGAGGTCGCTGGGCTTTCCGGCTCAGGTGTCAGCGCCGCAACGCGGTCAGGCTGGGGCAGTTTGCCGAGGGTGACGTCGATATCCTGGCGCTCGCCGTCACGGAAGACAGTGATCTTCACTGCTTCGTTTGGCTCGTAACCAGCGATTTCGCGGGCCAGTTCCTTGGGACCTTTGATGTCCTTGTCGTTGACCTGCAGGATGATGTCACCCGACTCAATGCCGCCCTTCAGGGCTGGGCTATTGGCCTGGGTTTCGGCAACAATGGCGCCGCCAGCCTTATCGAGACCGACGGAGTCGGCGATGTCAGCGGTGACCGGCTGGATCTGCACACCCAACCAACCGCGGGTCACGGAGCCGGATTCGATGAGATCCTTGACCACCTCTTCGGTTGTCTTGGCGGAGATCGCAAAGGCGATGCCGACATTGCCACCGGAGGGGGAGAAGATTGCAGTGTTCACGCCGATCACCTCGCCGTTAAGGTTGAAGGCCGGACCACCGGAATTGCCCTTGTTGACGGCGGCATCTATCTGGATGAAGTCGTCATAAGGACCGGAGCCAATGTCACGTCCGCTGGCGGAAACGATGCCCGCGGTCACGGTGCCGCCGAGGCCAAATGGGTTGCCAACTGCGACCACCCACTCGCCGACACGGCTGGTTTTCTCAGCGAAATCGACATAGGTGAATTCAGTGTCGGTATCGACCTTCAGCACGGCCAGATCGGTTTTCGGATCGGCGCCGATCAGGCGGGCGTCATGCTCGTCGCCATTGCTGGTGACGATGGTGAATTCCGAGCCGCCTTCAACCACATGGTTGTTGGTGACCAGATAGCCATCATCGGAGACGAAGAAGCCGGAGCCCTGGGAATTGCCGAAGCGACGCGGGCCGCGTTGGCCGTTGCCCCGGCGATCACGGCGTTGGCCGAATTCCTGATTGCCACGTGGGCCTTCAAAAAACCGGCGGAACGGATGATCCTGTGGCAGGTTGTCGAAACCAAAGCCGCGGAAATTGAAACCATTGTCGCTGGCCGGCTGAACCTTGGCCTTGACGCGCACACTGACAACGGCGGGAGAAACGGCTTCCACCACATCGGCGAAGCTCGGTGCCTGGGGTGCTTCAACGCGCACCGGATCGGCAAAGACGGGCGTGGTCGGATTGACCATGCCGCCCACCAAGAAGGCGCTGGCCAGACCCACTGCTGCAACACCACCCAGGAGTTTTGTTTTCTTACTGGTTTTGTTTGTCATCATTTCCTCACAAAATTTGACACTTCCTTCAACAGCACGCGCCCCAAGGAACGTCCTGCGTTGGCTGTCATATACGGTCGGATTTGTGTGACTTTGAGGGCGGTGAAATTAAATCTTCGTAATGGGAAAACCCGTCAACCCTTGTAATCATTGACTATTTTATCAAGTTCAGCCTGATCTTCCTTGGACAATTCTGCCACATTTACAGCCTTCGGCCGCTTGTTGGAGACCCGCCAGGCGAGGATTCCGCCTCCCAGCAGCAGGACAAACGGCGCCACCCACAGAGCTGCCGTATGCCAGGCGAAGACCGGCTGCAGTAAAATGAACTCACCATAGCGCGCCACCAGAAAGTCCTTGATCTGGGAATCGGTTTTGCCGGCGGTGATCTGCTCGCGCACGATCTCGCGCAGGTCGCGCGCCACATCGGCATCGGAATCGCCAATCGACTGGTTCTGACAGACCACACAGCGCAGTTCGAGGAACAGCACCTTGGCCCGGTCCTCCAGTTCTGGTGACAGGCGTTGCTCCTGGGCCGCCACCGGGGTGGCGAGCAGCAGCAGAGCGGTCAGGCCAATCGACAGGCGCTTAAGCATGGGCGGCCGCCTCTTTGCTCTTCTTGACCTTCTTGCGCCCCGGTGCGCCGATGCGCAGACGACGGTCCGACAGGGAGACAAAGCCGGCAATCACCATGAAGATGGTGCCGAGCCAGATCAGGATGACCTGCGGCTTCCACCAGATGCGCAGCGTGACGCTGCCATCGGCTTCGACATCGCCGAGCGACAGGTAGAGCTGCGAGAAGCCAAAGGTGTGGATCGAGGCTTCGCTGGTCGGCATTTGTCGGGCCGGGAAGAAGCGTTTGGATGGCAGGCCGAAATCCACCGTCTCACCATCGCGCAGGATGGCCACACGAGCGCCGCGCTCGGTGAAGTTGGAGCCGGAGGCATTGACATAGCCCTCATGGCGCAGGGTAAAGTCACCGACCACCACGGTTTCCTTCGGTTTCAAAATGGCGATGGTTTCGGTTTCATAGGCTGTGACTGCAACGATGCCGAGCAAGGTGACACCAATGCCGAAATGGGCGATGGCCGTCGACCAGACGGAGCGCTGGATACCGCGCAGGCGGCTCAGGCCGGCGCTGAATCCAGCCTTTTTGAAATTGGCGCGCTGGGCGACTTCGGCAAATGAGCCGATCATCAGCCAGACCGCCAGCCCGACGCCAATCGGTGCCAGCCACTGGCCGCCTTCGGTGAAGGCGCCGGTCAGCACGGTGGCCAGAATGGCCAGGCCGAGGGCGAAATAGAGCCGCTGGCCAACCCCCAGCAGGTCGCTGCGCTTCCAGGCCAGCAAGGGACCAAAGGGCACGGCGATCAGCAGCGGGATCATCATGATGCCGAAGGACAGGTTGAAGAACGGCGCACCAACCGAGATCTTGTCGTCGGTCAGGGCCTCATAGACCACCGGATACAGGGTGCCGATCAGCACGGTTGCTGCCGAAGCGGACAGGATCAGGTTGTTGAAGACCAGCGCCCCTTCGCGGGATACCGGGGCAAACAGCCCACCGGCCTCCAGCTTGGCGGAACGCAGGACAAACAGGAACAGGGCGCCGCCGACAAAGGCACACAGGATGGCCAGGATGAACAGGCCGCGGCTCGGATCACTGGCAAAGGTGTGCACCGAGGTGAGCACCCCGGAGCGGACCAGGAAGGTGCCGAGAAGCGACAGCGAGAAAGTCAGGATGGCGAGCAGCACGGTCCAGATTTTCAGCGCATCGCGTTTTTCCATCACCAGCGCCGAATGCAACATGGCGGTGCCCGACAGCCAGGGCAGGAAAGAGGCGTTTTCAACCGGGTCCCAGAACCACCAACCGCCCCAGCCGAGTTCGTAATAGGCCCAATAGGAGCCCATCGCGATGCCGGCGGTCAGGAAGGTCCAGGCAATCATGGTCCAGGGCCGCACCCAGCGGGCCCAGGCGGAATCGATTTCGCCCTCGATGAGCGCTGCAATGGCGAAGGCAAAGGTGATCGAGAAGCCGACATAGCCGAGATACAGCATCGGCGGATGGATCGCCAAGCCGATGTCCTGCAGGATCGGATTGAGGTCCTGTCCCTCCAGCGCCGCGACCTGGCGCTCGAACGGGTTTGATGTCAGCAGGATGAACAGCAGGAACGTGGCCAGCATCCAGGCCTGCACGGCCTGCACATTGGCCCGCAGTTTTGGCGGCAGATTGGCGCCGAACAGGCTGACGGCTGCGGCGAACAGGGCGAGGATCA
>JABSRX010000086.1:0-27216 GCA_013214695.1 Rhizobiaceae bacterium
TCAACTGCCCCTGTGGGTTCATGAAAAAATCACCCGGCCCATCAAAGCCCACCGCCTGCTCGGCTGATGCCACCAGCAGCAGCATGTCCATTGCATCGGGGTTCCAGGCCGCATTAATTGCATCGATATTGGCCTGTTGACCGTCGACCCAAAATGAATCGCCGTTGAGGATCAGGATCGGGCCATTGGGTTCCTCAAGGATCGCCTTTTTCACACCACCGCCCGAATCAAGCAGTTCCTGCCGCTCGTCTGAGATAAGGATCTGCGGCGCGGTGCGCGGCTCAAGATGCGCTTCGATCTGCTCGGCCAGGTAATGCACATTGACGAAGCAACGGCGCACACCACCGGCAGCGAGGGTGTCGAGAGCCCGGTCGAGCAGGGTCTTGCCATGCACTTCCACCAGCGGCTTGGGAATTGAATCGGTGATCGGCCGCATGCGGGTGCCCAGTCCAGCGGACAGCACCATGGCTGTTTCTATTATCGGTCTATCGCGCATTGGGTTCATCGGGCTGGACTATACTGGGAGCACGGATTGCAGCCAATCGCGATAATCGGCCAATCGCGGGTGGCTGATGGAGCGCTTCAGATAGTCTTCCACACGCGGCAGATGAGCGAGGTAGTTGGGCTTGCCGTCGCGTTGCGCCAAGCGCACGAAAATGCCCGCTACCTTGGTGGCCCGTTGCGCCGCAAGCACCGGATAACAGCGCTCGAAATGATCTGTGTCGATGGTGCTGCGATGGGCCAGATAATGCGCCACCAGCTGCTGCTCCAAGTCCGCCGAAACGGTGACCCGGGCGTCCTGGGCAATCGAGGCGACGTCATAGGCCGTCGGTCCCCACAGGGCGTCCTGGAAATCGATCAGGGCTGTGCGGTCGGTGCCTTCGGCACCCTCCATCCAGATGATGTTGGGGGAGTGATAATCGCGCAGCAAAATAGACCTTTCGGCCGCCTCAATCTCGTCGGCGAGGTCCTGCCAGATGGCGACGAACGCATCATAATCGGCGGCGCTCAATTTGCCGCCCAGGCGATAGGGCGCATACCACTGGGCCAAAAGATCGACCTCAATCAGGATGGCCTCACGGTCAAAATCAGGCAGGCGGTGCACCACACCATCCTCCAGCGCAACCTCGCGCGACCACTGGCCATCATGGATCGCCGCCAAGGTTTCCATTGAGGCCAGGTATCGGTCGGCAATCGGCTGCCGGTCCTCGGTGATGATGCCGCCGGTGCCGAGATTCTCGATCAGCAACAGGCCGAGATCAAGATCCTGGGCCAGAATGTCCGGCACCCGGATGCCATTGTTCTGCAGCCGCTTAGCCACGGCGGAAAAGGCGTGCATGTCTTCGGCCAGATGAGCGATTTGACTGTACGGTCTGCCGTCCTTGATCGGTGGACCGTCAGGCTGCGCCGGCGCGTTCATCAGGATCAGGCTGGGACCTTCAGACGGCTCGATCAGCTCATAGGCGCGGGTTGAGGCATCACCGGTCAGATGCGAACGGCGGCTGTCGCCATGGCCATGACTGGCCAGAAAGGAAACGATCTGCTGTTCGCGCTGTGCGTTGGTCATGGAGCTGTGCGGGGTTTGAACATGGCGGCGGCGAGGCGGCGTAGTGGCGGGCGACAATCAGCGGGGCGGGGAAGCGGTGGCCTTGATCACTGGGCAGCTTCCATGGCGGGTTGGGTGTCGGTGTTCGGCAGTTTCGGGAACCGGCAGATGAAGCGTGTACCGCTCGTGCCGGTGGCATCCAGTTCCAGCGAACCGCCATGCAGTTCAACCAGCGAACGGGCAATTGCCAATCCAAGTCCGGCACCACGACGACCATCGCTGCTGGCCCGGCTGGTAAAGCGTTCAAACAGGGTATCGCGCTGCTCCTGGGGAATGCCTGGCCCCATATCGCTGACCGCAAAGGAAACGGTGTCGGCATCGACCTGGCTCTCCAGCGTCACTGCAGAGCCTTCTGGCGAGAAGGCCACCGCGTTGGACAACAGGTTGTAGAGCACCTGCTGAACCCGATTGGCGTCTGCAACAAAGAAGGCGTCGGCCGAATCGCGAGCCGGCTTCAGATTCAGCGTCACCCGCTTTTCATGCAGCAATTCGGCAACGCTCTTGGCGGCCGAGCGCATCGTGTCGCGCGGATCGATGCGGTGCAGATCCAGTTCCATGATGCCCGCATCGACTGTTGCCAGATCCAGCAGATTGTCGACCAGGGCGTGCAGCACATTTGATGACGAGGCGATGTGCCCGACATACTCGGCCTGCTTCTCGTTGAGCTCGCCAAATACCGGCTGCTGCAGCATTTCGGCAAAGCCCTTGATGTTGGTAAGCGGTGCGCGGAACTCGTAGGAGACGTGTTCGATGAAGGCGTTCTTCAACCGTTCGGCAGCTTCCAGCGCTTCGTTGCGCTCCTTTAGCGTGTGTTCCAGCGTTACGCTGGCCGAGACATCGGCAAAGCTGATCAGGGTCTGACCGTTTGGCAGCGGCACCAGAGCATAATCGAGGATCGAACCGCCGATCAGCGTGATGCGCCCGCTGAGGGTCTGGCGCACATCCGAAACCCCGGTAATGCCGGTGCTCAACTGGCGCCAGATGGCGGGGTCTTCGGTAATCGGGCTGCACAGTTCGGTGATCCGGGCCACCGGCGTGTCGGCTGCCACCTGCTCGTCCTCAAGATCCCACATTTTCTGGAAGGACGGATTGGACAGTTTCAAACGGCCATCCGGGGCAAACACCGCAATGGCTTCGCCGAGATGATCCAGCGTTTCGCCCTGGACCTGGGTCAGCGCGATGTAGCGGCTTTCCATTTCCAGCTGTTCGGTGATGTTTTCAAACACCCAGGTGACACCACCCTGCTTTTGCGGGCTGGCCACGACGCGAATGGTGCGGCGGTCGGGCAGATGCCACCAATCTTCCATCGGCTGGGTTGATTCATAGACCTGCAACAGACCGTTGCGCCATTTCGACCAGTCGGGCTGTTCGGCAATCTTGCCGGCTTCGCGCAGAGCATCAAAAAACGCACCATTGTCCGGCTCGGTTTCCAGATAGCGCGGCTCCAGCTTCCAGAGATCCTCGAAGGCGGAATTATAGAACACCAGGTGGCGCTTTTCGTCGAAGATGGCGACGGCGGTGGCCAGCTGGTTCATTGTCTGGGCATGGCTTTCCAGCGTCCGGCGCAGGTTGGACTGCACTTCCTCGACTTCGCTCATGTCGACGGCCATGCCGGCCGAACCACCGGCATAATTCACTTCGCTGACATCCATCATGCGGCGGTCACCGGAGACGGTGGCCGGCAGGCGTTCGCGATACTGGCTTGAACCGGTCTCGCTCGTTGCCAGTTCCTGGGAATGGGCAGCGGCAATGTGCTGGCGGACGTTTTCGTCCAGCAGGTGGCGGTTTTCTTCGCTCACCCGATCCAGATCGTCACCGTCCACAGCATTGACATAGGACGGGTTGGCCCAGGTCAGTTGACCCTGCTGATCGCGCAACCAGACGGGGAAAGGAATCGCCTCCAGCAGCGATTTCATTGTGTCGGTGGTCTGCATCAACCGGGTGTGCTGGGCTTCCAATGCCGCCAGCGCGGCGCGGTCCCCGGACAGGCTGATGAAGCGGACAAAGGCATGGGAGCCGGACGCCCGACCCTGTACTTCGATCACCGTGCCGGACTTGGTTTCCAACGTCAGGTCAAAACTCTCGGCCCGCTGGCGCAGGCGATCGACGGCGTGTTCAAAACTTTGCGCCGACTGGGCGCTCATCCAGGTGCCGAAGGCGATGAACTGGGCCGGATCCAGGGGCGCTGCGGTATTTTCCGGCAATTGCCCCCGACAGACCGGTGCGTCTTCGCGGTTTTCCCAGATCACCACCCGCTGGTCCGGCACATCCAACAGCGCCTGCGCCCGCTCGTGACGGGCTTTCAGATCGGCCAGTTCCAGTTCGGCGCGGCGGTTGTTTTCATCCAGCATGCGGCGCTCGCGGATCAGCCAGGTGGCCGACCACATGGCAAAGGCAAAGGCGCCCACAAAGATGATCATCATAATGCCGCTATTGGCGATGCTCTGGTCTGGCAGAATGTCGGTCAGGGAAGATTGCTGGGCCCAAGCGCTAGCCGAAGTCAGAAAAAATGCGGCGGCGACGGGTGCTGTCGCTGTAATCCGTTGCAGACGTTGACTCCGAGCCATGCGTGTTCGTTTCGTTTTTTCCGGTCCGAACACCCAACTGGGACCATGAGTATTACAAATATGCGTCCAAAAGACTGACTGATTCGTTCCAATTTACCGCACATGCGAGTCCCGCGCGAGGGGCACAAAACGAAAACGCCCGGGTCTCAAGGGTGTACGCCTTGGTACCCGCCTTATGGTAAACGAGCGGTTAACTTTTGCCCGCGCAGGGCCGGACGATATCGGTCGAAAAGGCGCTGTGATCAGGCCTTTTTGCGCTCCACGGCATCCCAGAACAGGGCGGCAATATCAGCGCCGCCGAACTTCTTCACTTCGCGAATGCCGGTCGGCGAGGTGACGTTGATCTCGGTCATATAGTCGCCGATCACGTCGATGCCGACAAAGATGAAGCCGCGGCGCTTCAGTTCGGGGCCGATGGCGGCGCAAATCTCTTCTTCGCGTTGGGTCATGCCGATCGCCTCGGCCCGGCCGCCCACATGCATGTTGGAGCGGGCCTCATCTTCAGACGGCACCCGGTTGATCGCCCCCACAGGCTCGCCGTCGATCAGAATGATGCGCTTGTCGCCGGCCCGCACTTCTTTCATGTAGCGCTGGGCGATGAAGGGTTCCGGCCAGGTCATCTCGAACATTTCCAGCAGCGAGGACAGGTTCTGATCGCCCTCCTGAATGCGGAAAACACCGGCGCCGCCGTTGCCGTAGAGCGGCTTGATGATGATGTCGCCGAATTCCTCGCGGAATTTGCGGATTTCGTCGCCGGATCGGGTGATCAGGGTTTCCGGCATCAATTCCGGAAACTCGGTGACAAAGATCTTTTCCGGCGCATTGCGCACTTCAGCCGGGTTGTTGGCGACCAACGTGCGGTCCGGGCCCTCGCCATGGATGCGTTCCAGCAGATGGGTGGCGGTGATGTAGCCCATATGAAACGGCGGGTCCTGGCGCATCAGCACGACGTCCATATCTTCCAGGTTTTCCCGCTTGGCGGCGCCGAGCTCGAAATGGGCGCCTTCGACATCCTGCACCTTGACCGGTTCGCAATCGGCATAGACCACCGCATCGCGCATGCTCAGCCGGTCCACCTCATAATGATAAAGCTCGTGGCCCCGCGCCTGGGCTTCAAGCATCAGCGCGAAGGTCGAATCGCCTTCGATCTGGACGGTTTTGATATGGTCCATCTGGACGGCGACACGCAGGGACATGGGGCAGTTTCCTAAAACTCGATCAGACCTGTATTTAGAGCCAGTCTTGTTCTGATTGAATTATTCTGTTTGTGCCCCGAAGGGCTGATCGGCAAGGCGCCTGTCGTAGCGCGTATCGGGGATACGGGCAAGACAGGCAACGCAGCCGGCGGCCCTTCGCGGCGCAAACCCTATGGGCCGGGCCTTTTTGCGCCATCATCATCACCGGATCGCTTGCAAATCCGGCCAGGACGTGCGGCGCAATCCGGCGCGATGCTAACGCAAAAATGCTCCGGCAGAATGCTTCAATCAGAACAAGACTGGCTCTAACGACACGGTGCGAATTGCAAGAGCCGGTCATTCTGCAGCATCACCAAACATTCTCGTGATGACGCGGCCAGCGTCGCGGTACAACGGTGATGACGTCGAACCGCCAGCTCAGGCGTGCCCCGTCCCGCTGCTGGCTGATCCACCAATTGGCGGCCGCTTCGATCCGCCTCTGAGCGGTGCCGGTGATGCTGTCCAAAGCTGCCTGATGCGTCACCCGCGCCTTGACCTCAACAAAGACAACCAGATCCCCGCGCCGCGCAATCAGATCAACCTCCCCGACCGGCGTCTTGTAGCGCCGCGCAACGATGCGGTAGCCCTTCAGCAGCAGAGAAACCGCTGCAAAGTGTTCAGCAATCTGCCCCCAGCGATACGCCCGTCTGCGCCTATCGGTCATCCTTCAATGTCAGGGCCAGGCGATACAATTCCTGCTTCGACAGCCCGTTCCTTTCGGCAACATGGGCGGCGGCCTGTTTGGTTTTCATCGATTGCAGCGCCTCGCGCAGCTGTGCCTCGACGGCTTCTGGCGTTGCGGCCGCGGCGGCCTCCGTGGCCCCCGCAACGACAACAACAATTTCCCCCTTCACCTTGTCCATGGCATTGAACTGATCGCCAACGTCTGCGAGCGACCCGCGATAGAACGTCTCGTGCATTTTGGTGATTTCCCGCGCCACCACGACCTGCCGTTCAGCGCCAAAGACGTGGCGCAGGGTGTCGAGGGTCGACTGGATGCGATTTGGGCTTTCAAAGAAAATCAGCGTGCTCGGTTCATCAACCAATTGTGTCAGGCGGCGTTGGCGGGCCTGCGCCTTGCTCGGCAAAAACCCACAAAACCGAAAGTCCTCGCTTGGCAGACCACTGGCCACCAGAGCCGCCAGAGGGGCGCTGGCCCCGGGCAGCGGGATAACCGACAGGCCAGCCTCAATCGCCTCACGCACCAGCCGCTGTCCGGGATCGCTGACCAGCGGCGTGCCCGCATCGCTGATCAGCGCCACCGCAGCCCCTTCACCAATCTGGCGGATCAGGTCCGGTCCGCGGGTCTGCGCATTGTGTTCATTGTAGGAAACCTTCGGGCGATCAATGCCGAACCGCTTCAGCAAAATGCCGCTGGTACGGGTGTCCTCGCAGGCAATCACCGAACAGCCGGCCAGCGTCTCCAGCGCCCGCAGGGTGATGTCGCCAAGATTGCCGATCGGCGTTGCCACAACATACAGCCCCGCCGCCAGGGTCGGTGCCTGAAACCATGTATTGCGATACAGGAATCGGAAAGTGTCATCTGCCGTCATGCCCCGCACCCTGCTTCATCGAATCCAAAACGTAAACACATTGACTTGAGGCAATTCCGTCTTCGGTCTAATCTGTGATCTGGCATTGGAGGGGATCAGTGCCTATTCGGCCAACAATGCGGATCTGACAGCTCCACGGATTAAATACTTGATTGAAATTGCCAATTCACTTGCTTCGGCGTTTTCACGGGGACTCCTCGTGATTTCTGCCCTGGCGCTGACGTCCTGCACACAAAGCGCCACGCAATTCGACAACGCCTCCTCCAACCAGAACGCAAGGCTCGAGGCCGACGCGCCACCGGTGCGCCCGCTTACCGCGAAGGTCGACGGCGAAGTCGTCGGCTCGGGTCCGATCCGCGTCGCCATGCTGCTGCCGAAATCGGCATCCGGTGCGGCCGGTTTGGCCGGCACCGAACTGGCCAATGCCGCCAAAATGGCGATGCAGGATTTTGCCGGCGGACGCTTCCAACTGGTCATCAAGGACACGCGCGGCCAACCTTCCGAAGCCGCTATCCTGGCCACCCAGGCCCGCGATGAAGGAGCAACGCTGGTCCTCGGCCCACTGTTTTCCGCCAATGTCAGTTCCGGATCGGCGGTCACCGAACCAGCCAAAATTCCGATGATTGCCTTCTCGTCCGACATCGCCCGGGCACGGCCCAACGTCTACCTGCTGTCTTTTGCGCCGGATGCCGATATCCGCCGCACGTTGCGCTATGGCTTCTCATCTGGTGCCAACCGGATCGTCGCCCTGCTGCCGCAAAGTTCCTATGGCCGTCTGGCCGAAAAGGAGCTGCGCTCGGTCTATGATCAATTGGGTGGCCAGATCGTCTCGGTGGTGCGCTACCCACGCGATGCTGAGGCCATCAAGGAAGCGGCCCGCTCGGCTGCCCTGGCGGCCCGCGACGCCAACGCCATCTATATCCCCGAAGGCGGGCGGGTGCCGGCACTGGTCCTCAACGCCTTGAAGAGTGCCGGCGTACGGCTGCGCGACAAGCTGATCATGGGCTCAGGCCAATGGACCAGCACAAGCAATCAAAACAGCGTCCTCAACGGCGCCATCTATGCCGGTGCCGACAAGTCCAATTTCCAGAATTTCTCAGAGCGCTACAAGCAGGTTTACGGCAACGATCCAACGGTTACCGCAGCGCTGGGCTATGATGCCATCTCGCTGACCGCCGAGCTGATCCGCCGCAATTCGCAAACACCGTTTTCGGCCCGCAACATTCAAAGCCGGTCCGGGTTCCGCGGTGCCACAGGCATTTTCCGCTTTGAGGCCGACGGCCGCCTGCAACGGGCTTTGGTGGTCAACCGCATCGAACGCGGGCAGCCGGTGATCATCTCACCCGCACCATCCGGCTTCCCACGCTAGCGGCGGCGGCGACGGCAGCGGCGACGGCGGCGGCGGCTAGGGCGGCGAGAACGAGGCGGCGCCGTTTGCCTTTTGGTTCCGCTAGGCGGCCAGGTCGGCAATCACCGCATCCAGCACCAGCCAACCTTGAGGCGTGGCGCGAATGCGTCCGCCGTCCATCTTCTCGATCATGCCGATCTCGACCAGATCCTTCAGCC
The DNA here is from genome assembly GCA_013214695.1 of Rhizobiaceae bacterium. Lineage (GTDB taxonomy): Bacteria > Pseudomonadota > Alphaproteobacteria > Rhizobiales > Rhizobiaceae > Pseudahrensia. The sequence continues at coordinate 8,528 of JABSRX010000086.1, forward strand.
GGATCGGATCCAGCGGGCGTCCAAACTCGTTTTCAAAGCGTGCGACGTCAAAACCTTCCTGCAAACGCAGGCCCATCAGCAGCATCTCGTCGCCGGCATCTTCCTGAATCAGCAATTCATTCTCGGTCATGCCGTGGCCCTGTTGCTGCACCAGTTCCAGCCACTTTTCCGGATTGCGCATGGTCGAGGTGGCGTGACGCCCGTCATTCATCGCCAGCCGGCCATGGGCGCCCGGCCCGATGCCGGCCCACAGGCCGAAGCGCCAATAGGTCAGGTTGTGACGCGACTCGCTGCCCGGACGGGCGTGATTGGAAATCTCATAGGCCGGCAGGCCGCGCTCGCGGGTGATCTGCTGGGTCAGTTCATACAGTTGCGCCGCCTGTTCGGAATCCGGCACTTGCAACCTATTCCGGCGGTGCAGATCGTAAAACGGCGTGCCCTGCTCGATGGTCAGTTGGTACAGCGACAGATGATCGGCGGCGAGATCAATCGCCATGGTTAGTTCGGCTTCCCATTCAGCCAGCGTCTGGTCCGGGCGGGCATAGATCATGTCAAACGACAGGCGTGGGAAAGTGGCGCGGGCCAGTTCGATGGCGGCGCGGGCTTCTGAGGCCGAGTGCAGACGGCCGAGAAACTTCAGCTGATCATCGTGTAGCGACTGAACCCCCAGCGACAGACGGTTGACGCCGGCTTCGCGATAGCCGCGAAACCTCCCGGCATCCGCGCTCGACGGATTGGCCTCCAGCGTCACTTCCATGCCCGACCGGCTCGGCCAGGCCTTGTCGATAGCTTCCAGAACCCGCGATACCGTGGCCGGCTCCATCAACGACGGCGTGCCGCCCCCAAAGAAGACCGATGTCACCTCCCGCCCAGGCTGCAAAGCGGCCATATGGGCAATCTCTTGCTCATAGGCGGCCGCGTATTCGGCCTGATCCGGCGCCTGGTGGCGGACATGGGAGTTGAAATCGCAATAAGGACATTTGGCAGCGCAAAACGGCCAATGGACGTAGATCCCGAAGCCGGGCGTGCCATCGTCCTGATTGTCAAATTCAGCCCGGAAAGAGTGAGCCAAGTCAGATTCAACCAAGACAGGCTTCCGCAAATTTGGCAAAGGCGCGGGCGCGGTGGGACAGGCCTTCACCCTGACCCGGCGTCCAGGAATGTTTCTCCTCAGCGCTCATCTCACCGAAGGTGCGCGCATGCCCGTCCGGCTGAAACACTGGATCATAGCCAAAGCCCAGTTCACCGCGCGGCGGCCAAACCAATTGCCCATGGGCCTCACCGCGGAAATATTCGGCATGGCCATCCGGCCAGCACAGGCACAGAACCGCGCAGAAATAGCCGCGCCGCTGGTCCGGTGCGCTGGCCCCTTTTTCCTGCAGGGCCGTCTCGACCTTCTGCATCGCCAGGCCAAAATCGCGGCCCGAACCGTCGTCTTTTTCGGCCCAGTCGGCGGTGTAGACACCCGGCTGTCCCTCCAACGCCTCAACGCACAGACCACTGTCGTCGGATAGGGCGATCTGACCGGTCGCCTCGGCGGCAGCCAGTGCCTTGGTATAGGCGTTGGCCTCAAAGGTGGTGCCGTTTTCTTCAGGCTCCGGCAGGTCCAGGTCGGCCACTGACGCAACGTCGAAACCATAGGGCTCCATCAATTGACGGATTTCCTTCAGCTTGCCGGCATTGTGGCTCGCCAGGATCAGCTTTTTGGACTCGATCTGGCGCATCACACGGACAGGTTCTGCAGATCGACCAATTCGTCGATGCCTTTTTTGGCGAGACCGATCAGGGCTGCGAATTCGTCCTCGCTGAACGGCTCGCCTTCGGCCGTGCCCTGAATTTCAACAATCCCACCCGAGCCGGTCATGACAAAGTTGGCGTCCGTCTCAGCTTCTGAATCCTCGGCATAGTCGAGATCCAGCACCGGTGTGCCGTTGTAGATGCCGCAGGAAATTGCCGCGACATTGTCTTTCAACACATTGCCGCCGATCATCGACCGCGCCTGCATCCAGCTCAGACAATCCTTCAGCGCCACATAGGCACCGGTGATCGACGCCGTGCGGGTGCCGCCATCGGCCTGAATGACGTCACAGTCGATGGAGATCTGGCGCTCGCCCAGCGCTTCCATGTCGACAACGGCGCGCAGGGAACGGCCGATCAGCCGCTGAATTTCCTGAGTCCGGCCCGACTGTTTGCCGGCCGATGCCTCGCGCCGCATGCGGCTGCCGGTCGAACGCGGCAACATGCCGTATTCGGCGGTCACCCAGCCGGAACCGCCACCGCGCAGCCATGGCGGCACACGATCTTCGAGCGACGCCGTGCACAACACATGGGTGTCACCGAACTTGACGAGGCAGGAGCCCTCTGCATGTTTTGAGAAACCCCGCTCAAGGGTCACGGCCCGCATCTCGTCCGCCGCACGTTTGGAAGGTCGCATAATCTGATTCCGATTTTCTGATGGAGCCCCTTTTAGACGCGCAAAACGTATGGCGCTAGAGCCAGTCTTGTTCTGATTGGAACATTCTGGTGTTGCCCCGAAGGGTTGATCGGCAAGGCGCCTGTCGCAGCGCGTATTGGCCAAACGGGCAAGACAGGCAACGCCGCCGACGGCCCTTCGCGGTAAAATCAGAGTGCTTCAATCAGAACAAGACTGGCTCTGGGGTAAATGACGCCCTATATTTGTGCCATGACCATCACACCGCCTTCCTTTTCTGGCCAACGCCCCGGACAGCTGTCGGAGAATCTCGGCGACCGCTCGCGGGCGATTTTTCGGGAAATCGTCGAGACCTATCTGGCGACAGGCGAACCGTTGGGATCGCGCAATCTGGCGCGTCAGCTGACCGTGCCGCTGTCTCCGGCCTCGATCCGCAATGTGATGAGCGATCTGGAACATCTCGGGCTGATCTACGCCCCCCATGTATCGGCCGGACGATTGCCGACCGAACAGGGCCTGCGCTATTTCGTCGACGGCTTTCTGGAAATCGGCGACCTGACCCAATCCGAACGCAGTTCGATCGAGGCACAGGTGCGCGCCGCTGGTCAGGACACCACCGTCGACGCCATGCTGACGGAAGCCAGCCAGATGCTGTCGGGGCTGACTCATGGCGCTGGACTGGTGATTGCCGGCAAGGCCGATGTCGGACTGAAGCACATTGAATTCGTGCGGCTGGAAGCCACCAAGGCCCTGGTGGTCATGGTCGGTGAAAACGGCTCGGTGGAAAACCGCATTGTCGAATTGCCCCCCGGCCTGTCCGCCTCGACCCTGATCGAAGCCTCCAATTATCTCAACGCCCATATTGCCGGAAAGACGCTGAGCGAAGCGCGCAACGCCATCGAAGCCCGTCTGAATTCGGCCCGCGACGAGCTCGACACCCTGTCGAAATCACTGGTCGATCAGGGCCTTGCCACCTGGGCCGGTGCGACCAGCAACACCATGCCGCAACTGATCGTGCGCGGCCGCGGCAATCTGCTGGAGAGCATTGCGGCGCAGGAAGATCTGGCCCGCCTGCGTCATCTGTTTGATGAGCTGGAGACCAAGGACGGCCTGATGCAGCTGCTCGACCTGGCCGAGGAAGGCGAAGGGGTGAAAATCTTCATCGGATCGGAAAACCAGCTGTTTTCCCTGTCCGGCTCGTCCGTTGTGGTGGCGCCCTATCGTGACAGCGATCAGCGCATCATCGGCGCGGTCGGCGTCATCGGCCCGACGCGCCTCAACTATGCGCGAATCGTCCCGATGGTCGACTATACAGCCCAGGTGGTGGGCAGACTTCTTACCTGAAGCTGACCTGCCAGGCGCTTTTTCGGCGCATTTGCGGCGGTTTTCCTTGATTTTTTGACGCCCAGGCCCGATATGCGGGGCTGCAATCCCCCGACTCAGATTTGAGATATGCCATGCCCGGAAACCGTTCACCCGAAGACGAATTTTTCGATGACATCGAAGCCGAAGAGGCGATGATGGAAGAGCGTGAACAGGCAGAACTGGAAGCGGCCGATGCCGTCGATACCGCTGGCACGTCTGCAGAAGCCGACCCGAACGACCCCACCCAGATCCTCGCAGTTCTCGACAAGCTCAAGTCGGAAAACGAAGAGCTGAAGGATCGCACCCTGCGCACGGTTGCCGAGATGGACAATCTGCGCAAACGCACCGCCCGGGAAATGACCGATGCCCGCACTTATGCGGTGTCCAACTTCGCTCGCGATCTGCTCGGCGTTGGCGACAATCTGCAGCGCGCCATCCAGGCGGTGACCCCGGAAAAACGCGAATCCGGCTCCGATGAATTCAAGGCGCTGCTCGAAGGTGTCGAACTGACCGAGCGCGAGTTGCTGAAAGCACTGACCAGCGCCGGTGTCACCAAGTTCAACCCTGAAGGTGAGAAATTCGATCCGAATTTCCATCAGGCAATGTTCGAACTGCCCGATCCCAACCTGCCCAACAACTCCGTCGCCCAGGTGGTCCAGGAAGGTTACAAGATCGGCGATCGCGTGCTGCGCCCGGCCATGGTCGGCGTCGCCAAGGGCGGTCCGAAATTCGAAGATGTGGTCAAACCGGCGGCGGCGGCGACGGCAGCAGACGAAGAGCCCGCCGTGGCTGAAGCAACGCAACAGCAAGTGCCTCCGCAGGAATAACCGCCAGCGGGTTTGATCTGGTGGCTTAGTGCGCCTCGTCCCAATTATCGGCGGCGCGGGCGTCGACCTTCAGCGGCACGCTCAGGCTCATCGCCGGCAAGGTCGCCGTCTCCATCACCGAGACGACAGTCGCGATGGTCGCTTCGACCTCCGCCTCCGGCACTTCAAAAATCAATTCGTCATGCACCTGCAGCAGCATCTGGGCGCTCAGGCCCGCATCACACAGGGCCGGCTCCATCTTGACCATGGCGCGGCGAATGATGTCGGCGGCACTGCCCTGGATCGGCGCGTTGATCGCGGCGCGTTCCTGAAATGCCCGCATCTGCGGGTTCGGTGATTTGATGTCGGGATAATGCGCCTTGCGGCCAAACACCGTCTCCACATAGCCATGCTCCCGGGCAAACGCCTTGGTGTCTTCCATATAGTCGCGAATGCCCGGGAAGCGCTCGAAATACATCTTGATATAATCCGACGCCTCGCCGCGGCTGATGCCGAGATTGTTGGCCAGACCAAAGGCCGAAATGCCATAGATGATGCCGAAATTGATCGCCTTGGCCTGGCGGCGGATCATCGGATCCATGCCCTCCACCGGCGTGTTGAACATCTCGCTGGCGGTCATCGCGTGGATGTCGATGTCGTCAGCAAAGGCCTGCTTCAGCTGCGGAATGTCGGCAACATGGGCCAGAACCCGCAATTCGATCTGGCTATAATCGGCGCTGACCAGCTTGTTGCCTTTTTCGGCAACGAAGGCGGTGCGGATCTTGCGGCCCTCTTCGGTGCGCACCGGAATGTTCTGCAGGTTGGGGTCCGACGAAGACAGGCGACCGGTGGAGGTCGACGCCATGGCGTAGGAGGTGTGCACGCGCTTGGTTTCCGGATTGATGAATTCCGGCAGCGCATCGGTATAGGTCGATTTCAGTTTGCTGAGTTGGCGCCAATCGACGATCTTGCGCGGCAGTTCATGGCCTTCGGCGGCGAGATCCTCCAGCACCTGGGCGCCGGTTGCCCATTGGCCGGACTTGGTCTTCTTGCCGCCTGGCAGCGCCATTTCGCCAAACAGGATTTCGCCCAGCTGTTTCGGTGAACCGACATTGAATTTGCGGCCGGCCAATTCGTAGATTTCGTCTTCGTAGCGGGCAACGTTCTGCGCCAGTTCCCCCGACAGGCGCGACAGGATCTGGCGGTCGACCGAAATACCCCGTGCTTCCATCCGGCAAATGACATCGACCAGCGGACGTTCGAGGCGCTCATAGACCCGCGTCATCTTTTCAGCCACGCTGCGGGGCTTCAGAATATGCCACAGGCGCAGCGTCACATCAGCGTCCTCGGCGGCATATTCCGTTGCCTTGTCGATCGGGACCTTGTCGAAGGTGATCATCGACTTGCCCGATCCGGCAATGTCCTTGAACGGGATCGGCGTATGTCCCAGCAGGCTCTGGGAAAGCGCGTCCATGCCATGTTTGGCCCGCCCGGCATCGACCACATAGGACAGTAGCATCGTGTCATCGAAGGGGCCGACATTGATGCCGTAGCGCGACAGGACCAGAAGGTCATATTTCATGTTCTGGGCGATCTTCAGCACCGCAGGCGATTCCAGCAGCGGCTTCAGCAGATCAAGCGCCTCGCGCTGGGAGATCTGATCCGGATCAAGACCTTCGCTGAACATATCACCGGCATCGCTGGAGCCGTTCTTGGCGTGCAGCAGCGGAATATAGCAGGCCTTGCCCGGCTTTGTGGCCAGGGACACGCCCACCAGCTCGCATTGCATGGCATCGACCGAAGTCGTCTCGGTGTCCACAGAAACCAGGCCGAGATCTGTCGCCTCGGCGATCCATTCCTGCAGCCGCGCCACATCGCGCACGGTCTCATATTGTGTTGGATCAATTTTGGTGGACAGCGACGCTTGCACGGAGGCATCGGCCAGCGCCTGCGGGGTGTAGCGCACGCCATCGGAGGGGCCAGCGGCATCGGCCAAAGGATCATCGCTGGCATCGGTATCTGAACCGGCATCGAGATCCGGGCCGCGCATGTCATAGCCGTCGACGGTCACCTCGTCGGCGTCGATCGCCGCCGCATCGCTTTCGGTTTCGGCCGCGACGCGGCGCGTCAGGGTGTTCAGTTCCAACCCCTTCAAAAAGGCGATCAGTTTGGGGCCATTGACCGGCTGCAGAGCAAAATCTTCCAACGGCACGTCGAGCGGCGTGTTCTCGTCCAGCGTCACCAGTTTCTTGGAAATCCGCGCTTGCTCGGCAAATTCGATCAGATTTTCGCGGCGCTTGTTCTGCTTGATCTCGGATGCCCGCTCCAGCAGCACTTCCAAAGTGCCGTATTCCTCGAGCAATTGCGCCGCAGTTTTCGGGCCAATGCCGGGCACGCCGGGCACATTGTCGGTGGAATCGCCCGCCAGTGACTGCAGATCGATCATCTTTTCCGGCCCGACACCGAATTTCTCGATCACCTCTTCCGTGCCGACCCGGCGATCCTTCATCGTGTCATACATGATGACCTGTGGCCCGACGAGCTGCATCAGGTCTTTGTCAGACGAGACAATCGTCACATCACCACCGGCCTCCCGGGCTTGTTTGGCATAGGTGGCAATCAAATCGTCGGCCTCGTAACCGGCCTTTTCGATGCACGGCAGGTCAAAGGCCACCGTGGCCTGGCGAATCAGACCGAACTGCGGGCGCAGATCTTCTGGCGGCGCGTCGCGGTTGGCCTTGTACTCGGGATAGATCTCGTTGCGAAACGTGGTCGAGGAATGGTCGAAAATCACCGCAAAATGGGTCGGCACCACGCCAACGGCGGTATCGCGCGCCTCCTGCAGCAGCTTCCACAGCATATTACAGAAACCGGACACCGCACCGATCGGCAAACCGTCGGATTTGCGCGTCAATGGCGGCAGGGCGTGGTAGGCGCGAAAGATGTAGGCCGAACCGTCAATTAGATAGAGATGATCACCCTGCTTCATGTCCGTTCCGCACGCCAAAACCTTGTTCCAAACAACGATGGGCAAGGCGGGCGCTGATTGCAAGTTGCGCTCACGAAACCCTCACATATTTGTAATGTTGCGCGAGCCAATTTGTCTTAAAATCGTCACTATTCGACACCAACTTCGAGTCATGCTGGTGACGCACCAGTTTGTTGGGCAACGATCTCCCCAATCGTTGATCCCGAAGTCAAATTCGCCCCCTTTCCCCTCTCCTAAGGCGACTTTGACACCGCGTCCTGAGCCTCTGTGATCCATTTTCAGAAATGGGTTCCAGAGGCTCTTTTTTTTCCCGCGTTTATGGTGCAGGTCTGGGAACAGATTTTCTTTGCGGGAGCCCTGATATGAGCGATTTGGAAAAGACCCTAGAATGCGTGGATGCCAATCTGGAGGCATCCTTGGATCGCCTGTTCACCCTGTTGCGGATGGAAAGCGTGTCCACCGATCCGGCCTATAAGGACGAATGCCGCAAAGCCGGGCAATATCTGGTCGATGCGCTGAACGAAATCGGTTTTGACGCCAGCCTGCGCGACACGCCGGGCCATCCGATGGTCGTCGCCCATCATGACGGTCCTGAAGGCACCCCTCATGTGCTGTTTTACGGCCATTATGACGTGCAGCCGGTGGATCCGATCGAATTGTGGGACACGCCGCCGTTTGAACCAACCGTCAAGGAAGTGGATGGCGCCAAGCGGTTCTACTGCCGTGGCTCCTCCGACGACAAAGGCCAGCTGATGACCTTTGTCGAAGCCTGCCGCGCCTGGAAAGAGGCAACCGGCGCGCTGCCCTGCAAGGTGTCAATCCTGTTTGAAGGCGAAGAAGAATCCGGCTCGCCGTCGCTGGAAGCTTTCCTGGACAGCGCCGTAGACGAGCTGAGCTGCGATCTCGCCCTGGTCTGCGACACCAGCATGTGGGACGCCAACACACCTGCGATCACCACCGCCCTGCGCGGCATGGCCAGCGACGAGGTCACCATTCACGCCGCCAGCCGCGACCTGCATTCCGGCTATTACGGCGGTGCGGCACAAAACCCGATCCACATTCTGTCGAAAATCCTGTCGGAAATGCACGATGAATCCGGCGCCGTGACCCTCGACGGCTTTTATGACGGGGTTGAAGAAACCCCCGATAACATCAAACAGATGTGGGAAGGCCTGGAGTTTTCCGCTGCCGATTTCCTCGGCGCTGTTGGCCTGTCTATGCCCTCCGGCGAGGCCAACCGCTCGGTGCTCGAACAGACCTGGGCGCGCCCGACGGCCGAGGTCAACGGCATTTCCGGCGGCTATACCGGCGAAGGCTTCAAGACGGTCATCGCTGCCCAGGCCTCTGCCAAAGTCTCCTTCCGCCTGGTCGGCAAACAGGACCCGTACAAGGTTGCCGAAGCCTTCCGCAAACACGTCAACGAGCGCCTGCCGGAAGACTGTACCGCCACCTATATCGAACATGGACGCAGCCCCGCCACGCAGCTGGACTACAACCTGCCCGAACTGAAAAAGGCGGCCGCGGCGCTGACCGACGAATGGGGCAAGGAAGCAGCGATCATCGCGGGTGGCGGATCGATCCCGATTGTCGGCAATTTCAAGCGCCAGCTGGGCATGGATTCGCTGCTGATCGGCTATGCCCTGGCCGACGACGCGATCCACTCACCCAACGAAAAATACGAGCTGAAGAGCTATCACAAGGGCACCCGCTCCTGGGCAAGGGTTCTCGCCGCCCTCGCCAACTCAGCGGCGAGCGGCAAGCAGCGGGCGGCGAGCGGCACTCGCCGCACGGCGCTTTATTCGGCAGGCTGAATACTGGGGCGCTGCGGGCTTGGCCGGTCGGCGATCTTGGCCCATTCCGGCCGCCGGAACAGGAAATGCCCGAACCCGATGCGGTTGATCACGGCATAGCCGATCAACGGCGTCACCACCGCAAACAGCGTTGCAAGGGCTGCCATGGACCCGGCGTCCAGCCCGGGGAAGAGTTTGGTCAGCACCAGCCGTGACAGGACCATCGGCAGGAAGAACGACAGATAGACCACGATCGACCGGGCACCGAGATAGGACAAGGCCGCACCGGCAAACAGCCGCGTCAAAAGACTGGCCGCAACCACGATGGCGACCGCACCTGCGCCCCCCAGAGCCAATGAAATTAACGGCAAATCGGCCCATCCGAAGACAACAAAGGTAAGGTTCAACAGGAACCATGCGGCCAACCCGGCCAGCGCTGCGCCAATGTGCCGTTCAGCCAACGCGGCCAGGGCAAACAGTTTCGGCGCAAACAGGTAGCCGGCCAGGAAATAGACAAAGAAACTGGCGAATTCATCGATCAGAACCCAATGGTCCTCAATGCCGACCACGCCACACAGGCCGATCACCGTCATCCAGATGGATTCCGTGCTGATCGGCAAAATCTGCAATACAACAGCCACGGCAAACAGCTGCCAGGGCCAGGATCTGCACAGTTTGGCGATCACGAAAAACACCGGCAGCATGTAAATGAACCACAGCGTGCCGAACGGCTGCACGATGGTGAACAGCAAGGTACGGGCAACAACCGCCACCGAATGCCCGTCAGACAACAGAAACGGCGCCTTGAAGGCGAACTGGATGCCGACCCAGAGAAAGTAGAAATAGAAGAAATGCACGACCTTGCGGTCGAGATAGAGGCGCCAGGGCCGATCAATGGTTGCCGCCAGAAACAAGCCTGAAATCAAAAAGAAATCTGGCATGCGGAACGGCTTGGAGAAGGCCACGACGGCGTGCATCCAACCGACCTCACCGGTCGCCTTTTCCAGGCCAAAGGTGGTGTGCATCATCACCACAAGAATGATGCAGATACCTTTGGCGATATCGACCCAGGCCAGGCGATCAGCCGACCCATGAATGTGCAAAGCTTGACGTGTCATGCCGCGATCATTGAAGATTGCCGCCAAGAGAATGTTAAATTTCGCCGAACGCGCGAAAATGTGATCGACATATCGCGCGGTCAATGATCTGGGCCGGTTAACGGTTTCCTTTACCGACCCTTAAAAAGCTCAGGTTATTGTGCAGCAGTTGCTAACCCTGTTTTGCGTAAAGAATAGCTTCGATGGCCCGCAAACCACCTTCAAAGAGGCGTATTGAGCCCCGGTTTTCCAGCAAAACCGACGGAGATATCCGCCTGTCGAAGTCAGACCGGGTCGGCGCCGCGCCAAAATCGCGTAAGACGGCCAGTAAAGCGGCAAGCAAACCAGCCAGCAAATCGAAATCACCAGCGCCAAAACAACGCCGCCGAAAAACGCCGCGCAAGAGCTTCTGGCTCTGGCGCCTGATCGCCTGGCTGTTCAAACCAACCCGTCGCCTGATGTATTGGGGCGTCGTCTTCGCTCTGTGGGGTGGCATTGTTGCCGTCGGCATTATCGGCTTCTACGCCGCCCAACTGCCCAGCGCCGACAACTGGGCGATCCCCGAACGGCCACCCAATATGCGCATTGTCGCTGATGACAGGACCCTGGTTAGCAACCGTGGCCTGACGGGTGGCAAAGCGCTGCGGCTGGAAGACATGTCGCCCTATATTCCGCAGGCGGTGATCGCCATCGAGGACCGGCGCTTTCATGCCCATTTCGGCTTTGACCCGATCGGCTTTAGCCGCGCCATGGTGCGCAATATCTGGCAGAAGCGGCTGCGCGAAGGTGGGTCAACGCTGACCCAGCAATTGGCCAAGAACCTGTTCCTGACCCCGGACCGCACCATGGGCCGCAAGGTGCAGGAGCTGATCCTCGCCTTCTGGCTGGAAGCCAAATACTCGAAGGCGGAAATTCTCGAACTCTATCTCAACCGGGTCTATTTCGGCGCCGGTGCCACCGGTGTCGACGCGGCCGCCCGCCGCTATTTCGGCAAGTCCGCCAAGGATGTGACGATCGCCGAAGCCGCATTGCTGGCTGGCCTGCTTAAGGCCCCTTCCAAATATTCGCCGTCGCGTAACCCGAAGCTGGCCCAGGACCGCGCCCAGACGGTGCTGGCGGCGATGCAGCGGGAGGGCTTTGTCAAACCGGGTCGCATCGATCTGAGCAGCATCAAGCCGGGTGAAAATGCCCGCCACTTCCGCTCCGGTCCGGAACACTTCGTCAGCGACATGATCGTCAAGCGGGTGCGCAAACTTGTTGGCACCATCAAGCAGGACATCGTGGTTGAGACCACCCTGTCGCCTTACATGATGACGGCGGCGCAGGAGACGATTGGCGCGGCGCTGGCAAAACACGGCAAGAAACGGCGCGTCGGCCAGGCCGCCATGGTCGCCATGGCCCCCGACGGCGCGATCCGTGCGCTGATTGGTGGCCGGGATTACAGCAAGAGCCAGTTCAACCGGGTATCCGAGGCGAAGCGCCAGCCCGGCTCAGCCTTCAAGACCTTTGTCTGGCTGTCGGCAATGGAACGCGGCCTGTCACCGCGCTCGGTGTTCAACGATGCGCCAATCAAGATCGGCCGCTGGCGGCCAGAAAATTACGACCAGAAATTCCGCGGACCGGTAACGCTGACCCAGGCCTTCGCTGAATCCGTCAACACGGTCTCAGCACAACTGACGGTCGAGGCCGGGCCGCGCAATGTCGCCAAACTGGCCAAACGGCTGGGCATCCAGTCAAAACTGACCAGCAATGCCTCGCTGGCTCTGGGCACGTCGGAGGTCAGTCTGCTGGAGCTCACCGGCGCCTATACCCCGTTTGCCAATGGCGGTCTGAGAGCAGATCCCTATCTGGTCAAACGCATTACGACCAGTAAGGGCAAAGTGCTCTATGAACGTCCCGCCCCGCTGCCCATTGAGGTCATCGATTCCCAGTCGCTTGGGGCGATGAACGCCATGCTGCGGGGGGTCGTTGAAAACGGTACCGGCAAAGCGGCGCATCTGAAGGGTCATATTGCCGGTGGCAAAACCGGCACCAGTCAGGAATTCCGCGACGCCCTGTTCGTCGGACATACCGCCTATCTGGTGGCTGGCGTGTGGTTCGGCAACGATAACAACCGCCCGACCAAAAAGGTCACCGGTGGCTCGCTGCCGGCTGAGGTGTGGAAGGACTTCATGGTCGCCGCGTTGCGTGATCTGCCGCGCCGCGAACTGCCCGGACAGCCGGCCTATCTGGCCAACCTGCCGATCGAGATTCCAAGACCTACCCCGCGTCCGGGAAGCGCCCGGGCGCTTGATCAGCGGGCCGCCAGCCTGCGCAGCCGGGTCAACGAGGTGTTGAGCAACCGAGCACCCAAGTCGATTTTGGATTTGATTCCGGGCAATTAGGTCAGGCGTCTTTGGTGCCGAGCATGTTGCCGCGCAGGGCATCCAGCGTCTGCGGCTGCACATAATCACGGGCCCGGGCGCCGAGATATTTCAGATATTCATTGACCATGAAGCGCAGGGTCGTGGTGTTCTTCCACCACTCGTCCTTGTTGATGGAATCCAGCGGAACCGGATAAGGCACCAATTTGACGCCCTCCATCTGGCGCCGAAACTCCACCATGCTGCGCGGCATGTGGTAGGCGCTGGTGACGATGATCAGGCTGGTATAGCCATTGTTCTTCATCCAGCGGGCGGTTTCGCGCGCATTGCCAATCGTATCCACCGCCTGCCGCTCCACGTCGACACAGCAGGTGAACAGATCCGACTTATCGGTATGCATGGCCTCAATATCGGATTTCAGCGTGTCTTCGTTGACGCCCGAGATTAGCAACCGCGTTCCCTTTTTCTGCTGCAGCAGTTCCAGAGCCGTTGCAATCCGGGTGGATCCACCGGTCAGTGCGACAATCGCCTGGGCCGGTTCGACATCGGCAGGTTGTACGGAATCAGTCACCTGGTTGGTGAATTGCAGGAACCCGCCAACAAACAGGCCAACCGCGATGAACAGCACGATCAGCACCAGTTTCATCAATGTGCGGAAAATCCACGAACCCAGTCGGCCGCTGCCGCGCACCGCGCGCCGACCCAGCGATGGCTTCTTGATTGACTCTGGATACTCAATTTCCGGCATAGAAACCTCTGCAAATCAGACTTTGTCTGACGCTCCGACATCTGATTCGGATCTAATACACACTTTACAGGGCGAATATGTCGAGTTTGCGCCGCAACTTCAATTGATAGTTCACGCCACCGCTTTGGTGCCGTCTAGAGCATCGACATGGCGGATGACGGTGTAGCGTGACGTCAGAGCTGTCAGCAGGGCAATCACGAAGATGAGCAGGCCGGTGCCCAGATAGCCGCTCAGGCCGACCGAAAAGGTGCCAAACAGGGCGCTGACCTGACCGCTGGCCGGATCGGCAATGTTGTTGCCGGCCCAGAACCCGACAATGAAAAACCCAATCAGCGCCAAGCCGCCCCCGGCAAGGGCACCTTTCAGACCAAGCAGCAGGAAATGCCGCTGGAACTCACCGGCGATGTAGGTCTGCTCCGCGCCAACAAAATGCAGCACTTCGATGACATGCTGGTTGCCTGCCATGGCGCCGCGGGTGGCGAACACAACGGTTAAAATCGTTGCCGCCATCATCAGCACGAAGATCATCAGACCAACCAGAATGGTGGTTGTTGCCATGGTCGTCAGCCGGTCCAGCCAGGCGCGATGATCATCGAGCGATGCCCCCGGCACCGAGCTGGCCAATTTATCTTTCAGTTCCTCAAGGTTCGGCGGATTGGCGGCATCGATCTCGATGGTGATCAGCCGCGGTACCGGCAGTTCATCAAGGCTCAGTCCCGCCCCCAGCCAGGGTTCCAGCAGCGCTTTGGTGGCCGAATCGTCGACCGGCTCGGCGCTGACGATGCCAGCGAAACTGCGGGCAATCTGCTGTGCCGAAGCGACCGCACCGGCAATGTCCACATCGGCGATGGGCCGCACCTGAATGGTAATCTCCCGGGCAATTTCGTTTTGCCAACCCTGTGCCGTGTCATTGACCAGCGACACCGCTCCCAACGTGAGACTGGCCAGAAAGGTCATGATCGCAATCACCGTGGTCAGTGCCGAACCGGCCACCGACTCGCGCGGCACAATCGACTGCGGCTCCCGGTCCCGCATGGTCGGGTCGGGCTTGGGCGGCTCAGCGGCGGCCTTTTGCGAACGCGCATAATGGGTCGGAATGGGCTCAGTCATAAATCTGCATGCGCCCTTCGTTCAAAACCAGGCGGCGGGCGTCATATTGATCCATCAAATTGAGATCATGGGTGGCGATCACCACCGATGTGCCGTTGCGGTTCAGCTCGATGAACAGCCGCAGCAGGCGCCGCGCCAGCGTCGGATCAAGGTTGCCGGTCGGCTCATCGGCGAGCAGCAATTCGGGTTGGTCAATCAGCGCCCGTGCCACCGCCGCGCGCTGCTGCTCACCGCCCGACAATACCGACGGATGGGCATCAATGCGGTCGCTCAGGCCAACCCATTTCAACAGATCGACCACGTCCTTGCGGTAGCCGCGCTCATCCTTGCCGCGCACCCGCAGCGGCAGGGCGACATTCTCATACAGCGTCAGATGATCCAGCAGGCGGAAGTCCTGAAACACAATGCCGATGCGACGGCGCACCGCAGGCAGCTCGACGTTGGTCAGGGTCGCGGCGTCTTCGCCAAAGATGCGGATATTGCCACGGGTCGGTTTCAACGACAGGAACAGCAGCCGCAACAGGCTGGTCTTGCCGGCCCCCGACGGTCCGGTCAGAAACTGAAACGAACCCGGCTTGATGGCAAAGCTCAAGTCCTTGAGAATTTCATCTCCCGAGCCATAGCGTACGCCGACATTTTCAAAGCGGATCATGCAGCTCTCTGCGGATGGAAATTCATGGTCTGGTCCCGATGTCGGCCATCACTGGTTAACACGGTCTTAACACAGTCAACAGAGCGATCGCGCCAGCCGATCATACCAGCGCCCCAAAAACCGTAATGCGTCGCAATACGCCAAGTGTTTTCAATGATATCGCCAGCCCGTGAGTAGTGAAGCGTTAACCATTTTAACGTTAGATTTGGCAAGATTTTGTCAACCATTTGCCACCCTGCGCGCTGACCACAGCAAAAGCGCGCCAGGCAACGGCAGCAAAGGCGCCCATGACCGTAGTTTGTCCCGCATGCGAAGCCCGGTTTCGCGATCCACCTGAACACGTGCTGAAAACCCGCACCCTGCAGTGCAGCAAGTGCGAGCACGAATGGAAAATTGAAGACGACAAGCCGGCCCGCATCAAAATGGATGCCCCGAGCCTGGCGCCGGAAATGGCCAACCTCACCGATGGCAAGGAACCGATCGAGACGAACCTGCCAGTTGTGATGCCGAAAAACGATAAACCGGCGCCGATCTATGTCGATCGCGCACCGGAGGAAGCCCCTGTCTCACGCCGCTCCCTGATGCTGCCGGCCGCCGTGCTGGCCTGCCTCGTTATCGCGGCCAGTGGTGTTGCCCTGCGCGACATGGTGATGAAAGCCGTGCCGCAGACCGTCGCGCTCTATCAGGCCGTCGGTCTGACCTCACAGAACCCGGATCTGCAGATCGGCAATGTGGTGACCACCAAGATCGACAAGGACGGCATTCGCCAGTTGATCATCAAGGGTGAAATCCAGAACGTCGCCGACAACACCGTGCCGGTGCCGCCGGTCAAGCTGATCATGCGCGGCGAAGAAAAGGCCAATCTCTTTGCCTGGACGGTCAGCGCCAACAAGGACACGCTGAAAGCCGGCGAAACCGGCAAGTTTACGGCGGTTGCACACGACTTTCCCGCCGAAACCGTCAATGTCGACATTGAATTGATGCCGCTAAAGGTTCTAGATAAGGCAACAGCAACACCATCCGAGTAAGCCATGATTGAGGTCCGCGGAAAGCGCATTTCGACCCTGTTTTCCGCCGAACAGATTGCCCAGCGCAATCTGGAAATGGCTGCCGAAATGCACGGCAAGGTGCATCACGACCTGCTGGTCATCGCCATCCTCAAAGGCTCATTCATCTTCGCCGCCGACCTGATCCGCGCCATGCACGCTCAGGGCATCGCGCCGGAAGTCGAGTTCATCACCCTGTCCAGCTACGGCAAGGGCACCGAGTCGACCGGCGTGCAGGTTCTGCGCGACATCGACAGCGAGGTGAAAGGCCGCGACGTGCTGCTGATCGACGACATTCTGGAATCTGGCAACACGCTGAAATTCGCCCACGACCTGATGGTCGAACGCGGCGCCCGCAATGTCGAGGTCGCCGTGCTGCTCGACAAGCACTCCAAGCGCAAGGCCCCCATCGACGCCGACTATACCGGCTTTGAATGCCCCGATCACTTCGTCGTCGGCTACGGCATGGACGTTGCCTATGCCTTCCGCGAACTGCCCTTTGTCGGCGTCGTCGAAGGCGACGCCTAGCGGCGGCGAGGGGCTCCCTTTATTTCAAAGACAGCAGGCGGTTTTCCTTGGTTCGGAATATCTCGCCATAGCCGCGCTCTTCCAGCATGCCCATCAGGTCGCGCTGCCACAGGCTCTGATGCGCAATCTCGATGAGGATGTGCTTGGGATAAAGCGCCGGATCCGCATCATCGAAAAACGGCGCCAGCGCCTGGTCCTCAAAGCCTTCGATATCGATCTTCAACACGTCGATCCGGGTCAGCCCGTGCTCCGCCAGCAGCTCGGTCAGCGGCACGATCGCTACTTCGTGGCGGACCTTCGGATTGGCCGTGCCCTGCTTGACCATCGACGTGTGCCCGACATTGCTGCCGCCATCCGACCACAGATCGATCGTGCCGCGGCTTGGACCAACGCCGGCATTCAACGCCGTCTCGGTGGAGATGCCGTTGGCCTGCAGATTGAACACCAGCTTCTGATAGGTGCGCGGATGCGGCTCCATAGCGAGAATCGTGCAATCGCCCTTGAGTTTATGGCTGACATAAATCGAATAGGTGCCAACATTGGCGCCGATATCGACAAACACACAGCCCGGCTCAAGCACGTCGCGCAGCGCTTCATGTTCCACCCGTTCCGGCAGATCATCACGCCCAAACAGCACCCGGTCGCAATAGTTTTCGGCCGGATAAAGCCGAAACTGCATGCCGTCATGGGTGACGTCGAACGGCCCGACCACCTTGCGCGCATAGCGCTTGCGCAGCTTCTGTCGCCACTTCTGGGGCAGCGGGCGCCAGTCACAGATTTGCCAGATCAGCTTTTGCCAGAACCCCGCCTTCAGCGTGCCGACGGGGGTTTCGAGATCCAGTTGTGCCTTAACGCCCATCGTCAGCTTTCTTGCCACCGGCGGCCTGTGCGGCCTCCTCATCGGCGTCGATCACCCGACGGGCGGCAGACGACACGGCCTGCTTTTCCTCTTCCGTCAACGAGTCAACCGACTGATCGGCCAGACGCACCGTCACCTCTTTATGGGCAAAGTGAATGCCTTCGCGGGCAAACAGATCCTGGATGCTCTCGTAGACCACTTTACGGGTGACAAACTGCTCGCCGGGCTTGGTCATGAACTTGACGCGAATGATCATCGCGCTGTCTTCCATCTTGTAGACACCCTGGCTCTTCAGCGGCTGCATGAAGGTGTGGCCCACCTGCGGATGGTTGAGCAGTTCCTGCCCCAGTTTCTTGACCAGCTTGCGCACCTTCTCCGTGTCAGTGTCATAGGTCACCCGCAACGGCAATTTCATCAGAACCCAGTCGCGCGAGAAGTTGGTCAGCTGGCGGATTTCACCAAACGGGATCGTGTGCAGGGCGCCCAGGTGATGGCGCAGCTGGAACGAGCGGATGGAGATCTTTTCAACCGTGCCTTTGGTGCCCTCGATATCGACATACTCGCCCTTGCGGAAGGCGTCATCGAGCAGGAAGAAGGCGCCCGAGAAAATGTCGCGAATGAGCGTTTGGGCACCAAAACCAACGGCGATACCGACCACACCGGCACCGGCGAAGATCGGCGCGATGTCGACCCCCATGCGGGCCAGAATAATCATCACGGCGATCGAGAAAATGACGATCATCATCGCATAGCGCATGATCGGCAACAGCGTCGCAGCGCGGGTCGCGCCTGCCCCACCGCCTTCGCCACCAATCTCCTGCTCAAACTGCTCGCCGCCCTCATCTTCCAGTTTCTTATCGCCAAAGACACGCACCGCCGAATAGGCCAGCCAGCACAGGACGGCG
>JABSRX010000086.1:27226-34255 GCA_013214695.1 Rhizobiaceae bacterium
CCGATATCCACGGCGGCTGCCCAGACACTGTCCTCGCTGCCCACCGAGACGCCCCAGATGCGGGCCAGTTCGCCCAGACACAAAGCGATCACGATGGCCATCGCCGCCTGCTCGAACAGGCCGCGGAACATCGGCTGATATTCAAACATCGCTGCGGTGGCCGTCGAGGGGCCGACTTCCATCTCTTCGCCGGCCTCATTGTCGATCAGCGCCTGTTCCTGTTCCATGCGCTCGCGCTCGGCGGCGGCCAGTTCTTCAAAGCGGCGGATGCGCCGGTTGTAGAAAGCCTGGATCAGAATCAGGATCAGGCCATAGACCACGATGCCGACATAGAACACCAGGAACGGCGCGACGATGACCACACCGGGTGCTGGCTGGTCGAGCGCCAGGCGGAAGACGAACATCACCATCGCCACCAGCGAATAAATCAGCGCGAAAGGCGGCACCAGCTTCGCCAGATTGGTGCGCAGGGTGTAGAACTCGGCGCTGGCATCGGTGGGCGCAAAGATATGCTGCCAGGCCTTCCAGCCCCTCAGCATGTAGATGATCAGGCCCAGCGAAGCCAACAGCGCCGTGCTGATCTGCAGCAGTTTGATGTTGTCCATCGTCAGCACGCCGGTCATGCCGGCGGCAATCTGGTCTTCACCGGTGAAGCTGGCAAACCGGGCAAAGGCCGCATAGACCGCAATGATGGCAAAGGTGACGTGCAGGTTGCTGTGCAGGCTCTTGGCTTCGTCATTGGTCAGGTTGACCAGCCGGTATTTCGACATGTCGCCGGCAAACAGGTTCCACGAAATGCCATGGCGCATGAAGCGATAGGCACAGTACCAGACGATGATCTCGAAGATCACCCGGCGCGACGGCTCGTGGGCTGAATCCGCCACGATGGCCACCAGCATCGCGACCGCGATGTAAATGACGCAATAGACCAGCGCCAGCAGGGTGCGGGACAGCAGGTAGGTCACCTTGTCGGCGGTCGTCTCCGGTTCCCGCTCGGCCATCGCCAGTACCGTGGCCATCGACCAGCGTATGATCGGGCGCGTCGCGTACCAGCCGATCGCCAGACCCAGAATCGCCGTGCCAACCGCCCGGATCAGCCAGAACCAGGTGCCGTCCGGACTGGCCGAGGTGATGGTGCCGATCAGGTTGGGGATCAGCGTTGGTGACGACTGAAAGATCTGGCGGATCCGCTCGCGGGCTTTCAACGCCATATCGGCGCGCATGGCGGAGGCGGTGTCGGCATCGGCGCCCGCGTCCTGCGGTGGGCTGATCACCACGACGGTGGAGCCATCGCGGCGCGCTTCCTCCAGCAGCAGATCAAGGCCGGAACTGGTTTCCGCCTTTTCCGATGTTGGCAACAGCAGCTGCGCCTGTGCCGGTGTGGTTGCTGCGAAGGCGACCATCGCGGCCGCAAACAGCAGCAAGGCGCCGAATAGTGAGTTGAATTTTTTCATGACCGCATTTGACCCAGACTTCGATCTCGTCCGCGCAAGATAGTCGATGGGCCTGATTATGCAATCGGTTTGCCGATTGCTTCGAAGCGGCTGGGTTCGGTGTTTACATGAACTCAAGAATCAAAAAGCAGGAACCGGCCAAAAAGAAGATAATGCCAAAGAAGAGCAGGCCCTCACTCACAAAATGATAGCTGTTTGCGATTCGATAGTTGACGCCTTCAGCAAATTTTGCCTCCCGCTCAGCGATGTCGGCCTGCCGTGCAGATTCATACGCCGTGAGCCAGGTGAGCGCCCCAAAGGCCACCCCAGATACGTAAATGAACAGGGCAAAACCGAGTGCGTGTAGACTGATGATTTCCTTGAGTGTGGTTACTTGACTAAGAAGTGCGGCGGCGGCGGCGCCATTTATCAAAAGGACCGCTCTTATGGCGCCCTGGGCATAGTCTTGCGAGATCAACCGGTAGTCGGTCACGAGAAGGGTCACTGGGGGTGTTGACATTGTCGTCTCCTTTGTCGGCCCAACCCAGGATGATTGCGTCCTTTCCCGCAGAATTGGTGAAAGAACGATCTAAGCTCAAACCGGAAAAGCGCATCGCGGCGCCAATATAAGGTCTGGCTGGCGCGCGATTCTCCATGAGCCCGATCATGCAATGGGTTTGCCCATTGCCGTGTGGGGCGTCTTTTCCCAGTCGTGGGGGCAGGCGAAGAGCTGCCACAGGGCGCGCCAGGCGGCGATGGAAATCAGCAACCAATAGACAAGCGCCCAGATCAGATAGGGCCGCAGGCTTTGCAGCTGGCGCAAGCGCAGGGTCTTGCTCGCCAGCAGACACCAGATGAACAGCACACAGACCATCGCCATCATGTCGATGCAGGCCAGCACAAAGCGCCAGGTCGGCGTCGATCCCGACAGCAGATCGATCAGGCATTTGCTCACGAAATAAATCAGAAACGGCTGGAACAACGCCCCAAGCGCCGCCGCCAGGGTGACCAGTTGAAAGGCCAGAAACCGGGCCGGGCCCAGGTCTCCATAGAGCACCAGCGGATGGCGCATATGCACCAACCAGGTCTGGTAACAGCCCTTGAACCACCGGGTGCGCTGGCGCAACCAGATGGCAAACACGTTTGGCGCCTCCTCAAAAGTCGGGCAGCATATCGTCCCAACCGCACATCCGGCCCGCGCCAACCGAATGCCCAGATCGGCGTCTTCCGTGACATTGTACGGGTCCCAGGCGCCGATATTGACCAGGGCCTGGCGCTTGAAATGGTTCGACGACCCGCCCAGCGGCATCGGACATTCATAGCGCGCCAAGGCCGGCAACAGGCCATCAAAATGGGCCGAATATTCAATGGCAAACAGGCGGGGCAGCCAGCCATCGCGGTGGTTGTGAATGCTCAGTGGCGCCTGCAGGCAGGCGAGTTCCGGTGCGCGGGCCAAAAAGGCCGCATGGGCCTCCCGCAATTGGCCCGGATCCGGCCGGTCTTCAGCGTCATAGACGACCAGCAACTCGCCGGAACACAGCGGCAGGGCATAGTTCAGTGCTTTGGGCTTGGTTCTTGGCAGGCCGGCCGGCACGGTGATGATCGAGACAAACGGCGCATTTTGCTCGGCCAGCGCACGATGACAGGCGGCAATGGAATCCAGATCATCCGCCTCGAACAGCAGCTTGACCTCCAGCTTTTCCTTCGGCCAGTCCAGGCGCGCCAGGGCAGCGATCAGATCATCCACCTGATTGGCTTCCTTGTAGAGCGCCACCAGAACGGAATAGGTCGGCAGGCAGGCATCGGGCAGCCACTGCTCGATCGCCTTTTGCCGCGGTTTGGTGAGACTGGCCCAGCTCGACAGGCGCAGGCCGGCCTGGCTGAAATAGGCGAGCAGCGCCGGCACATGCAGGGCAATCTGGATCGGCGCGTCCCCCACCAGACTGACGGCGGTAAGCATTTCAATCAGCAGCATCAGCACCACGGTCTGCGAAAACGTCACGACCTGGGCAGCGGAGAGATCGGGCCGCTGATTGCGCAGCTGATCGCGGGCGTGGGCCATCAGCAGCGGCTCGGCCCGCCGGATCAGATGGTTCAAACCGCTGCCATGGGTGGTGATCTGCAGACGGTGTGAGAATTCCGGGTACTGGCGCAGCAGCTGGCGCAGACCATCAAATTGCCAGCCGTCCGGCGCCATGAAGAAATCCGCTTGCCGTTGATTGAATAAAGACGTGCTGCACTGGGGTGCATGAGAAGCCATGCGCGCTATGCGCCGCCAATCTGTCGGTTTCGGCAGTTTGGACAATTGGTCATGGCCGTTCGGCACGACGGGGCTGAAGTCCAGACCGAGCTCCCTCGCCATCAACCGGTAATAGGCGAGTTCGGTGACCTGCCCATTGGCGAGCAGAACATGCGCAGGCGGCAGGTTGAGTTCGCGGGCCCGGTTCTCGACCTGCTGCAGCAGGCTCATCGACACGCCGTATTTGAGCAGAAAGGAAATCTCGCGACTGAGCGGTGGCAAAGGGCCGCTCGACCCGTCTGTGGGGCTGCGATCATGTGAGTTGACCGGTCTCGGCCCCTCGACGATCTCGCCCTCAATCGAAAAGCCGACCCGATCCATCTGTTCCCTCCCGTCATCTGCGGCGGCGGCGGCGGCGGTGGCGCGGCAAGGGCGGTGGCGAGGCGCGGCAGCGACGAAGACAGCGGCAAGGGCGGCGATGCGCCACCACGGCGGAGGTATTGCACATGCGTGGCGCAGGCGACCGTCGGCGCGCGACGTGCGGCGCTCGCCCCTCCCCGGCATCGACTACAGCTCAGACGGTCCTGTCAGACCCGTCTGACGACCCCGCCATCAAAGCGCAATCGAGACGGAAACACCACGGCGAGAATATAAGCCCGGCAGACGGGCGACCTTATATTGTCGCCGTGGTGTCGAAAGTAGGTTTGCGCTTGGATGGCCGTGGTTTGGGCGTTGAGTTAGGAGTAGTCTGATGAATCAGCCTCAAGGGCCAGATAAGCCCGCCTTCCCTATGGTTAAGTCGCAATACGGAATCAACCCCGGAATGTTTCTTCGTGACTATTTCGCGGGGCAGGCTTTGATCACTTTGGTGCCGCCAGCACTTCGCGCAGGCCAAACCGAGGAGGTTGTAAGGCGTGCCTATGAGATCGCGGATGCGATGATGGTGGCTCGCGATAAGTCGCGCAAAAAATGACGCGGTGCACCGTTGCCGCTGTCATCACACTGTGGGCAGAATTGACGCCTGTTGCTGGCCTTGCTCACCACGTACCTGAGCAAGATGTAGTGACACTCTACCGGTCAAGTGTTGTGTCGTCAGGTGCAAGATACCACGTCGCGACCTTTGACGCTGAATCCACGTCCTTTGGCGGCACACGCTTTGACTACAATTGGGAAAATTGCACCACCAGCGCGCAGCTTAGGATGGCGCAGCCTTTGGTGCGAACGCTTTTTTGGTGTGAGCGTGGATATGCCAAGCCT
This sequence comes from Rhizobiaceae bacterium, assembly GCA_013214695.1. Taxonomy (GTDB): domain Bacteria; phylum Pseudomonadota; class Alphaproteobacteria; order Rhizobiales; family Rhizobiaceae; genus Pseudahrensia. The sequence goes on from JABSRX010000086.1 coordinate 32,156, forward strand.
GACATCGAAGGAGAATAGCCCTGCGTAAACTACTACTAGCGCTCTGCCTGATGCCGTCATTGGTGCTGGGACTGCAACAATGGGCTTATGCTCAAACTGAAGTATCAGCCAATGACTTGAAGCCCATGATGGACTCGTTCGCAGAAACGAAAACATCATACAAGCTGACGCGCTGTGCTGCTGTCTTCTATGCTCTCTCGCTGCGAACGGGCGAGAAGAAGATGGGCAAGGAAGGCATGAAGCAGAATGATGCCATCATCATTAAGTTTTGGAGCGGTGCTACCACATTGCTGATGGGCAGCGAAGGCATCACTGATGACTTGGAGCAGGCTTACGAGATTGTGGGCCGCGATACTCAGAACATCGCTAATCTGTATGTCGAGCGGTTCCATTCGAACTATGCAGAGACAGGCCATGCATTTGCAATGGATGAAGTCTTCATGTCTGACTTTAACCTGTGCCAGATGCTTCTGAAGTCTAACGACACCAAGTAGCGGCCACTAAATGCAGATCCTTGTCAATTATCTTATCGCCGCCATCTTCGTGATCGTCGCCTTTCTGATTGTTTTCCCTCCTGGGAGCTCCGAAGCTAAATCAAATGCTCTCGCTATTCGCAAACAGATTGCCGAGATATTGGCTGAAATAGGTCAAGGATTTATGTCGATAATAATGTGGGTTTGGTGGCTGAGCATCGGGTTCGCAGTTCTTTTGTTCTTTATGTGGATTATGCCCTATATCAGCGAAGTGCTGTCTACGCTGTATGATTGGATTGTGTCACTGCAGCTCGGTGATCGACTTTCTTCGCTGTTCAGCTCTGACCCAAATTCGGAAGATGCCTCCGAAGGTGCCTCCCGCGTCAGTGTCGTGATACTTATAGGGATCTGGTGGTGTGCTTGGACGCTGTCTTCGATTTCCGGTTTGCTCAAAGAAATTTTAGAAGAGCTGCGGGATCGACGGCATTACTGACGAGGGGTGGAGAGGTCGATCACAGCAACAGCCGCAGCAATGACGGTGGGCCTGATTGTCCAACCGGCCTACGACCCGACTGGTTCAGAATGTGAAGCCCCCCAACAAAAAAGCGCAACGTTGGCTTATCCATCCAACGTTGCGCTCACAATGTTATTCAGGTCCGGAGGTGCTTAACGCGGGGCCAGCACCATCATCATCTGACGGCCTTCGAGCTTGGGCTCGGCCTCGACCTTGGCGATTTCCTCGGTGTCTTCCTTGACCTTTTTCAGCAGGTCCATGCCGAGATTCATATGGGCCATTTCGCGGCCGCGGAAGCGCAGGGTGACCTTGACCTTGTCACCGTCTTCGAAAAACCGGCGTACCGCCCGCATCTTCACGTCATAATCATGGGTGTCGATGTTCGGACGCATCTTGATCTCTTTGACGTCGATGGTCTTTTGCTTCTTGCGGGCCTCGGCGGCCTTTTTCTGGGCAGCGTATTTGTATTTGCCGAAATCCAAAATCTTGCAGATCGGCGGGCGGTTGGTGGGCGAAATCTCGACCAAATCCAAACCCGACTCCAAAGCCATTTCCTGTGCCGTCTCAAGGGATACGGTGCCGTGATTGGTTCCCTCTGCGTCAATCAATTGGACTTCTGGAGCTGTAATTTCCTGGTTTGCGCGCGGGCCAGACTTTTGTGGCGCGGCGGCTCTGTGTGGACGACGAATAGCAGTCTTCTCCTTGTTGTGGTGCCCGATCAAGCGCCCAATGCGATGATCCAAGCTTCAAATGCACAGGCGATATAGCATGTTATGAACGGAAAAACACCATTGGTTTTACTCATTTGGTGAGCGATTTGCCCCTGAGCCTGCCAATAATTCTTCATAAATTGCCAGGGTTTTGTCGCACATCTGCTGCAGCGAGAAGTTGGTCTGGGCATGAGCGCGGGCGCGTTTGCCGATGGCGCGGCGCGCTTTGGCCGGCAATTTCAGCGCTTCAAGCAGCGCCTGCGCCATGCCGTCAGCATCACCCGGCGGCACTTTCCAGCCGGTGAAATCCGCTTCACCGACATCGCTGGCGGCGAGCACGGTTTCCTCAACCGCGCCGATATTGCTGACAATGACCGGCCGTTCCAGCGCCCCGGCCTCAACT
>JABSRX010000087.1 GCA_013214695.1 Rhizobiaceae bacterium
GTGGAGCTCGACGAATTGGTGCTCAACATCTCAGGAAATGCCGATCGGTTCGATGATGGCAGCGCAGGAACTGGCCTTGCAGTTGAAGGTCAGGCGGGCACGATTTTCTTCGTCGGGCTCCACCGCAATGATTTGAGTGGATTTACCGGCAGCGCGGGCGGCTGCGTCGACAAACAGGCTGTACAGGCCGACATTCGCGCCCACGTCCAGGAAAACGAAAGGCCGATCCGCCTGATGCGCCTCGACCGCCTGCATCAGGCTGTTGCGCTCCTCTGAGTCCCAAATATGGACGCCGGCATAGGCGCGTTTTTCACAGCGATTGGAGGCGGGAAACAATCTGGCTTTGACGCCGTCCGCGACGTGGATATCAAGCGGTCCGGCCATGCCGGATTTGTGACCTGCAAGACTGGCTTTGCGCAGCAGCGAGATCATCCATGCGCCGAGTTTACCCGAAGGCGCCCGGTTGGCACTGACGCGAAGCCGTTCCCGCCAAGGGGGCAGCGCAAATGTGCCGAAAGGAGCGGAAGTTTGGGCCATTGTGGTCAACTCATACGCACAGGTTTGCTTGGGCTCAAGACAATGCCCCGTCCGCTCGGTTTGGAGCGGGCGAGGCGTATGTCACGTTGAGCCGAAGCTGAAAGCCGGCCGGATTAGGCAGACTTCTTTTCGTCTTCGTCGTCGATTTCTTCGAAATCGGCGTCGACAACATTTTCGTCAGCCGCAGCGTGGGCTGCAGCGTCGGCTGCAGCGGCAGCTTCTTCTTCCGACTGCTGAGCTTCGTAAATGGCCTGACCCATTTTCATCGAAGCTTCTGCCAGTGCCTGAGACTTGTCTTTGATCTCATCTGCATCGTCGGTCTCAAGCGCAGCTTTCAAATCGCCGATGGCGTTTTCGATCGCTTCTTTGTCTTCCGCGCTGACCTTGTCGGCATGCTCTTCCAGAGACTTCTCTGTGGAATCGATCAGTGTCTCAGCAGAGTTTTTCGCTTCAACTGCTTCACGGCGGGCCTTATCGCTTTCAGCATTGGCTTCAGCGTCCTTGACCATCTGTTCGATGTCGGCGTCGGACAGACCACCGGAAGCCTGAATGCGGATTTCCTGCGACTTGCCGGTGCCTTTGTCTTTGGCGGACACGTTGACGATACCGTTGGCGTCAATGTCGAAGGTTACTTCAACCTGAGGCACGCCGCGTGGCGCTGGTGGAATGCCAACGAGGTCGAACTGACCCAGCATTTTGTTGTCGGCAGCCATTTCGCGCTCACCCTGGGAAACCCGGATGGTCACAGCGTTCTGGTTGTCTTCGGCAGTCGAGAAAGTCTGAGACTTTTTCGTTGGGATCGTTGTGTTGCGGTCGATCAGACGGGTGAACACGCCGCCCAGGGTTTCGATACCCAGCGACAATGGTGTCACGTCGAGCAGCAGAACATCGGTAACGTCACCCTGCAGAACGCCAGCCTGAATGGCGGCGCCCATGGCAACCACTTCATCAGGGTTCACACCCTTGTTTGGCTCCTTGCCGAAGAAGTCTTTTACGGTTTCCTGAACTTTCGGCATGCGGGTCATACCGCCAACCAGGAGGACTTCGTCGATTTCACCGGCCGACAGTCCAGCGTCTTTCAACGCGTCCTGCATTGGCTTGACGGTGCGCTTGACCAGGTCAGAAACCAGCGATTCAAACTTCGCACGGGTCAGCTTCATGGTCAGGTGTTTTGGACCGGAGGCATCGGCGGTGATGAACGGCAGGTTGACTTCGGTCTGAGCGGAAGAGGACAGCTCAATCTTGGCTTTTTCAGCGGCTTCTTTCAGACGCTGCAGAGCCAGTTTGTCGTTCTTCAGATCAACGCCCTGGTCTTTCTTGAACTCGTCGGCCAGATAGTCGACCAGTTTCATGTCAAAGTCTTCACCACCGAGGAAGGTGTCACCGTTGGTGGACTTCACTTCAAATACGCCGTCACCGATTTCGAGGATGGACACATCGAAAGTACCACCACCGAGGTCGTAAACCGCAATGGTCTTACCGTCGTTCTTTTCCATGCCGTATGACAGGGCAGCTGCGGTTGGCTCGTTGATGATGCGCAGGACTTCCAGACCGGCGATCTTACCGGCGTCTTTGGTGGCCTGACGCTGTGCATCGTTAAAGTAAGCTGGAACCGTGATGACGGCCTGCTCAACTTTTTCGCCGAGATAGGCTTCCGCGGTTTCCTTCATTTTCTGCAGGATCATCGCTGAAATCTGAGACGGCGAATATTTGTCGTCGTTGACCTTCACCCACGCATCGCCATTGTCGCCGTTGACGATCGAATAAGGCACCAGCTCCTGGTCTTTTTTGACGGCATTGTCGTCGTACCGGCGACCGATCAGACGCTTAACCGCAAACAGCGTGTTTTCCGGGTTGGTCACTGCCTGACGCTTGGCTGGCTGGCCTACAAGGCGCTCACCGTCGTCCGTGAATGCAACCATTGATGGCGTGGTGCGCGCGCCTTCTGCGTTTTCAATGACCTTGGCGGTCTTGCCATCCATGACGGCGACGCAGGAATTTGTAGTACCTAGATCGATACCAATTACTTTTGCCATTTCTATTCTCCAGTTTATGCGAACCAGCTGAACCCATCCGCAAGCGGACTTTCGGCGTTCCGGCCAATGAAAAGCGGCAGGCGCAAGCCTGATACCCCATTTTTCATTTTCCCCGCTAGTCCCATTAAGGACTTGTCTACCAAACAACGACCGCGCGGTTTTGCGCAGTGGCCGTCGCGTTGGCCGCTATATAAGAAGATGCCAAACAGGCTGCAAGGGGCATTTCCTTTGTAAAATGCGGCAATTTTCGACAAAATTGGCAGGAAATTGGGCCATTTGGAGCGAAGTATGAATCCGACGGTTGAGATCATTCGCGACGGTGTGAAACTGTGGCCCGGATACTTTGATTTGCCGGCTCAGCAATCGCTTTTGCAAGCGATTCGTTCAGGTACCGAGTCGGCTCCGCTGTTTACGCCCAAAATGCCCCGTACCGGCAAGGAAATGTCGGTGCGGATGACCAATTTCGGATCGCTTGGCTGGGTAACCGACAAGGAGAATGGCTACCGCTATCAGGCAATGCATCCAGTCAGCGGGGAACCCTGGCCAGAAATACCGGATCTGCTGCTCAATTTGTGGTCTGATCTGGCTGACTATCCACATCCGCCCGAAGCGTGTTTGGTCAACTACTATGATGACGCTGCCAAGATGGGCCTGCATCAGGACCGTGACGAAGAGCAGTTTGAGGCGCCGGTGCTGTCGGTTTCTCTTGGCAATGACTGTCTGTTCCGCGTCGGTGGAACCAGCCGCGGTGGCAAGACCCAGTCCTTCCGCCTGCGCAGTGGCGACGTGATGATGCTGACCAACGAAGCGCGGCTGGCTTTTCACGGGGTGGACCGCATTTATCCCGATACGTCGCCGCTCTTGAAGCAGGGCGGGCGCGTTAATCTGACACTGCGCCGGGTGACGGCAGGTTAGGCGAGTTGTGAGAAATCGGTGATCACGTAGTCCCAATCACTGGAGGGTTCGAGATCGATTGTCTGGCCCGCACCATGTTCGGTTGGCCGGGCGATGAAGGCCGTTTGCAAACCGGTTTCGCGGGCAGCGTCCAGATCATTATTGTGCGCCGCTACCATGACGACTTGATCAACGGGCAACCGCAGGGCACGGCAACAGGCGAGATAGACCTCCGGCTCTGGTTTGTAGTTTTGGGCAATGTCTGCTCCCAAGATACAATCCCAGGGCAATCCACCGTATTTGGCCAATCGGGTCATCAGCGCGATCGAGCCGTTGGAGCAGGGGGCGATGATCGCGTGCTGTTTCAAAGCGGTCAGACCAGCGACCACATCGGGCCAAGGGTCGAGTTGCTCCCAGGCTGAATTGAGATGCCATTTTTCCTGTTCGTTGAGCAGGTCCTGAAGGCCAAACTCCTCCAGCGTTGATTCCAGGTTTTCATAATGCAGTTGGTCAAGGGCCACATAGCCGCGGCTGCCGCTGCGGATCTTGGCCATCGCGGGAACATATTCCCCGCGCCAGAAATCGGCAAAAGCAATCCAATCCAGATCAACGCCCTTGTCGGCGAGATGGTGTTGGGACACCCGGGCAACGGAATTGCGCCAGTCAACAACCGTTCCAAAGACATCAAAAATACAGGCCTTGAACTTGGCAGATGGATTGCTCATCAGGTCGCCTTCCGTTTGTAGGAGATGGTTTCGAAGCGCAGATAGAGACCGTCCACCATCAGCAGTTTGCCGACCAACCCGCTGCCTGCGCCGGTAATCTGTTTGATTGCCTCAAGTGCCTGCAGAGTGCCCATCAGGCCGGTCATGGCGCCCATAACACCGGCTTCGGCGCAGCTTGGCAACAAGTCATCATCAGGCTGGTTCGGAAACAGATCGCGATAGGATGGGTTGTCATCAAGCCAGGGCATCAAGGTCGTAATCGAGCCGTCGAACCGATTGACCGCGGCGGTCACGAGGGGAATCTGTGCCGCGGCACAGGTATCGGCGACCAGGTATCGTGTCGCAAAGTTGTCGCTGCCGTCCAAGGCCAAAGTGTGTCCGTCAAAGAGAGCGGCAGCATTGCTGGCTGTCAGGCGTTCATTGTGCAGGGTGAGGTCAACGTGGGGGTTTATTTTGCCGATGGCTTCCGCGGCGCTTTCCACCTTCGATCGACCAACAGCTTCGCTGTTATGGATGACCTGGCGCTGCAGGTTCGACAGGCTGACGTGATCGTCATCGACAATGGTCAAATGCCCCACGCCGGCGGCGGCGAGATATTGCAGTGCCGGGGCACCAAGACCGCCAGCCCCGATCACAATGACCCGGGCTGCCTTGAGCCGTTGCTGTCCGGCCCCCCCGATCTCGGGCAACACGAGATGGCGGGCATAGCGTTCGGTTTCGCTCGAAGAAAGTGGTTTGGACATAACTTTAACCTGCCTCTTCAACCTGCCCGGAGGCAACCTGGAAAAAACGCGCCCGTTCACCAAGACTGTTGAACATTGGACGGTCGGTACCGGTCATCCAGGCCTGGCAGCCAATGGTATCGATCAGGTCAAACAGGGCGCTGCGGCGGTGTTCATCCAGGTGGGCAGCAATTTCGTCGAGCAACAGGATTGGCGTCATGCCCGACACGTCACCCACCAGTTGTGCATGGGCCAGAACCAAACCGGTGAGCAACGCTTTTTGCTCGCCGGTGGAGCACAGGGCAGCTTCCATGTTCTTGGGCCCATGCCGAACCGCCAGATTGCTTCTGTGAGGGCCTTCCAAGGTCCGCCCCGCGGCGCGGTCGCGCGGACGGCTGCGGGCCAACAGGGCGCGGTAATTGTCTTCCAAATCTGCCGCTGCACCCTGCAACAGCAAATCTTCCAAAGTGCCTTCCAGGGTGATGTCGGCATTGGGAAACGGCGCATCCGGTCCGGCCGGCCCCTTGGCAATAATGCCGCGCAGCAGGGCCACCAGTTCACCGCGCGCGAAGGCGACGGCAACGCCGGTCTCCGCCATCTGGCCCTCAATTGCATCGAGCCAGGAGGCGTTGGCACCGGAATCCTCCAGCAGCTTGTTGCGGCTGCGCATGGCCTTCTCGAAATCGTTGACGCGGCGTCCATGAGAGGGGTCAATGGCCAACACCATGCGGTCGAGGAATCGGCGGCGATCGCCTGCGGCACCTGTGAACAGACCATCCATGGCAGGTGTCAGCCACAGAATGCGCGAGTGTTCCAAAAGCGCATCCGAACTGCGGGCCTGGGCGCCGTTGATGTGAACCTTGCGCTGGGTGTCGGGTGCGCCATGACCATTTACGCCTTGCAGGCCGGTGCCGATCTCGACGGGGCCTTCCGCGCCTTGCATCTCGACATGAACCGCCCAACTGCCGGCCAGGGGATCGCTGCGATCATTGCCGTTGGCGGCGCGTTGTTGGGCGACTTTGTCGTAGGATGTGCGGCGCAATCCCCGTCCCGGTGACAAAAAGGAAACGGCTTCCAAAAGATTGGTTTTGCCAGCACCATTTTCGCCGGTCAGCACAACATGGCGCTGATCAGTCAGCATTTTGAGGCTGGCGTAATTGCGAAAATGGCTGAGCTTGAGTTGCTCGATCCAGATGGGGGTGGCTTTACCGTTTCGATCCACGGGTCTCTTGTTGCCCAGTCCTTGCGTCAAACGCGCATGGGCATCAGCACGTAGAGCGCACCCGCTTCACCCTTTTCCTGGATCAGGGTTGGTGATCCAGGATCCGCCAACATGAAGGTGGTTTCATCGGCACTCAGCTGATTGGTGATATCCAGCAGGTAGCGGGAATTGAAACCAATATCGAGCGGATCGGAACCGTAGCCCACGGCGATCTCTTCTTCAGCGGAGCCCGAGTCCGGGTTGTTCACCGAAAGCACCAACTGACTGTCGGTGAGTGACAGTTTCACGGCGCGGCCGCGGTCAGAAGAGATGGTGGAGACGCGGTCGACGGCGGATGCAAAGGTCGCACGGTCGAGCACCAGTTCCTTGTCATTGCCGGACGGAATAACGCGGTTGTAATCGGGGAATGTGCCATCGATCAGTTTCGAGGTCATGACAACCTGATTGACGGTGAAGCGAATCTTCGTATCCGACAGTTCAACGGTCACCGAAGCGTCAGGCTCTTCCAGCAGTTTCTGCACTTCGGCAACAGCCTTGCGCGGGACAATGATGCCGGGCATGCCGGCTGAGCCGTCGGGCGCTGTCGTCTGCGCCTGAGCCAGACGATGGCCGTCAGTTGCCACAGCGCGCAACTTCATTTCGCCAGCGTCTTCCACGGTGTGGAAGTAGATGCCGTTGAGATAATAGCGGGTTTCTTCGGTCGAAATGGCAAACTGCGTACGATCGATCAGGGTTTTGAAATCGTCGCAGGCCATGCGGAATGTATGGCTGAATTCACCAGCGGTGAGATCCGGGAAATCGCTTTCCGGCAGCATTTGCAAGCGGAACTGGGAACGGCCCGAAATCAGCGAAAGGCCATTGTCATCGCTGACCGCCATCATCACTTCCGACCCATCCGGCAATTTGCGCACGATGTCGTAGAGCATGTGGGCCGACACCGTTGTGGCACCGGACTGTTCGATGGAGGCAGGGGTCGTTTCCGTGACCTCAATGTCCAGATCGGTGGCTTTCAATGTCAGCACACCGTCGTCAGCTTTCAGCAGCACGTTGGACAGGATTGGTATGGTGTTGCGGCGTTCGACCACGCGTTGCACGTGATTGAGGGATTTCAGAAGGTTGGATCTTTCAAGTGTAACCCGCATGGCCTCATTTTTCCGCAAATGTCGCCGGTTTATCGCAATCGATCGTCGGCAGAATAGATATCAAAGTGGTTCGCGATAGGACACTCTAACCAAGGTTTTTGCAAGTCTTATCGGTCACTCAAAATGGCGGATGACTCATCGCCTTTCAAGGGGTGGGCCGCATGGCCCACACCTTTTGACGGTCCGGAGATCGGTCGATGATTGCCGTCGGCCTGTACCGATGGCCGTGTCCGTCAAACCGCTACTGACCCATTTCGTGAATCAGACGTTTCAGCAGCTCGATCTCATGTGCCAGCTTGTCATCTTCCTTCAGCAGGCTCTCGATCTTGCGCACTGCATGCAGCACTGTCGTGTGATCCCTGCCACCGAAACGACGGCCGATTTCGGGCAGTGAACGCGGGGTCAGAATCTTCGACAGATACATGGCAATCTGGCGCGGCCGCACGATTACGCGGGTGCGACGGTTGGACAGAAGATCGTTCTTCGACACGTTGTAGTGCCGTGCCGCGACTTTCTGAATGTCTTCGATGCGAACCCGCTTTTGCTCACCGGACTGAACCAGATGGCCGAGCATCTTCTCAATGGCTTCGATATCAACCGGACCTTCAGAGAAGCGATGTTGGATCAGCAACTGATTGAACGCCCCTTCAAGATCGCGGCCCGATGAGGCCACTTTCCCTGCGACGAAATTCAAAATGTCGGTCGGGATGTCCAGATTTGGGTCTTCCTGTTGGGCGTATTTGTACCGCAGTTCCAACATCTCCTGGCGCATTTCCAGATCGGGCGCCTTGATTTCGAGAGCCACACCCCCCTGCAGCCGCGAGCGAACGCGGGCATCCAGCGATTCCAGCTGCGATGGTGGTCGGTCTGCAGCGACGACAACCTGTTTGGCGCTGTCAATCAGCGCGTTCAACAGGTGGCAGAATTCCTGCTGGATCGATTTGCCTTGCAGGAACTGCATATCGTCGATCAACAGCAGATCGATGTCGCGCAGCGATTCCTTGAACGACAGGGCGTTGGAATCGCGGATTGCGGAGGCAAAGCGCCACATAAAATATTCAGCCGTCAGATACAGGATTTTGGTACCGCTGTTACGGGCGCTGGCGGCCCAGGCAATGGCCTGCAGCAAATGGGTTTTGCCCAAGCCGACATTGGCGTGAATGAACAGAGGGTTGAATCGCGCAGCCGCGCCATCGGCTTCGGCAACGGCGCGTGCGGCCGCGCAAGCCATGCGGTTGGAACTGCCTTCGATCAGCGTGGCAAAGGTAAAGCTCGGGTCAAGCGGCGAGCCCGCAAAACCAACCGCAGCGTCACGCTGCGTACCCAGGCGGGCGCCAGCGGATGGCTGCATGTTTGCGGCATAGCCCATTCTGTGATGGGCATTGCTGCCAGCGCCGGCGCTGGTTCCCATTCCCGGAAGTGGCGAAGTCGGTGTGCGTCCGTCGGCGGCATCAGGGTCGCCATTGCTGTCGACATTTCCGTTGGTGTTAGGTGCAGCAGCCTCGCCATTCTCCATGTTGGCGGAGCGCACGGCACTGCGCACGACCACGTCAACCCGCAGAATTTCGGCAACCTGTTTCTGCCACAGCTCCAGCAGCAGATCGTTGTAATGGGTCTTGATCCAACTCTTCAAAAAGGTGGTTGGTACCGAGATGGTCAGCTGGCTCTTCGACACAGTTTCCAAGCGGCAGCGACCAAACCAACTGGCAAAGGCTTCTGGCCCAAGACGGGCTTTCAACTGCGCCAGAACTCTTTCCCATTTCTGGCTGTCGCGGGCATTGATTGTCGGACCAACCTGCTTGGCGGTTATTGTGCGAACCGGTTTCGATCCAGTCGAGGTGTCCTGGATAGGCGTGCGGGCCGTGGACTTAGCAGCGGATCCAGAAAGGGCATTGCGGTCAGCTTTGGTTGCAAGGTCATCTTGATTTCGGCTGCGCCCGGTGGCGTTGCCGTCGCCGCGTTTGGCATTGGATATTGGCATGATAATTCCGTACATCGATTTTCTGCGTTGCATGCGCTCGAACTGCCGTCGCATGCGTGAACCCGAAAGGGTCTGTCGACCTGTGCCGACCAGGAAATGGATGCGGAATTATTCGTGTGCAGGGTTGCGTCGTTTACTCCCGTCCAACGTCTTTCTCATAGCCCTCGGTTTCCCCATAATATTCATTCGTCTGCCTCCATGCTGGCCTTTGGCCTATTTTATCCGAACGGCTATGGACCTAACCGATGGGTTTGTTTTTTTGATTGCTGATCTAGCGTTGCTGCCAGGGCAATCCTTCTGCTTTCCAGCCGTTTCTTCCGCCCCGGTGACCATCACTGTCCAAGTCACCTTCGAAACCACCAGAAATATTAAAACTGTTTGCAAAGCCGGCTGCCGACATCGCCTCGGCTGCCGCCAGACTGCGAACACCCGAACGGCACAAAAAGCACAGCTTTGATTCCGTATTTGCACCTGCAGCCTGCAGCTTGTCCTGAAGTTGGGCGACGAAATTGCCGTCCACCGCCATCTCAGGAAAAACCTGCCATTGCTGCAGAAGGATCGGTTGCATGTTGCCGGTCAGCTGCGGCAGGCCAACATAAGCCCACTCGGCCATGGTCCGCACATCAATGATGAACGCGTCGGCGTCTTGATCCAGCAGATCCCAGCATTGTTGGACCGTAAGGTCCCCGGCATAACTCATCACACAACTACCCTGTGGCGACATTTGATCAATGCAGCCCAACCCAACTAAATTCTCTATTCCTAATGTTCCCCAGTTACTCGGTGTCTTAGGAAAACAAAAACACCGTCTGCCTGAAGTTTGCGAAATCCCAAGTATATCCGCAAACTTTTCAAGTTTAATTTCCCCAAATTAAACTTGAAACTGATTGTTGGACCAGGGGCCAACTAATCAATCAGTTTAAATCGTATTCAAAACTTACTTTACCAAACTCACCTACCAAAGCCAGCATATACGCGGGGTTTGGGGTGTTCAAGACGACTCGTCGGTGAATCTTTATCGGCGGCGTCGCGCAAAAATATTTTTGCTGTGTCACCAAAAAACCGACTTTGAAAAATGCTTATGAATCAATCCGACTCAGTTTTCGTTTCCCGGAAATTTCTCGAATCCTGCAAGAATAATTTTTTCTTGCCATTTCCCCCCTTGACTCGAATTTACTCAATGAACCTGGCAGGTGCTCTAAGGTAAGAAAATGCTACCTCTCAGAACATATTGAAATTGTTGGATAATTCTTGACACAAAACTGTAGCGTTCAAATTCGGAGATTCTGATAGGAATTTGCGATTTTGGGATACGGCTGACAACTTTCGGCGGCAGCGGCGGTTATCACCTGAAATTTGGTGAAGGCAAATTAGCTGAATTTGGCGCCAAAAATAAAAGCCCGCCTCGGGTAAAGGCGGGCTTTGATTAGATTCCAATGTCGACTTGGCAGCGCGCCAGGTGACTATTGTATAAACGCGAAATTAATTAGGCGCCGAGTGCTTTTACACGTGCAGAAAGACGTGAAATCTTTCTAGAAGCGGCATTTTTATGAATAATACCTTTGGAAGCCGATTTCATTACAACTGGCTGCACCAGCTTCAGCTGGTTCTGAGCTGCTTCCTTGTCGCCAGCGGCGATGGCTTCTTCCATTTTGCGGAGCTGACCGCGCATATGGGTGCGGCGTGATTTGTTGATCGCCGTCTTGCGGGCGATTTTACGTGTGGCTTTCTTTGCCGAAGTCGTATTGGCCATGAAAAGCCCTTTCCGTTTCGAAATTCAATGTGCTTGTCTGTTTGTGTTTCGGACACAAACCAAGGGACCGGCTCTCGAAGGAGGCCGATTTTTGCGGTGGTATAGTGCCGCTTCCTCCGGGCGTCAACCTTTAGTTGCTGGGCGTTTGCTTAACGGTTTCTGAATTGCGGCTGGCGCTTTTCGATAAATGCTGCCATGCCCTCGTCCTGATCGTCTGTCGCGAACAGAGAGTGGAACAGGCGGCGTTCAAACAAGACACCTTCTGCCAAGGTCGATTCATAAGCTCGATTGACGCTGGCTTTGGTCATGGCGACCGAAGGTTGGGAGAATTCGGCGATCTTGCCCGCTGCCTGCAACGCTGTTTCCAGCAGGTCGTTGACCGCAACCACACGAGAAACCAATCCACTGCGTTCGGCTTCCTCGGCATCCATCATCCGGCCGGTGAGGCACATGTCCATGCTTTTCGACTTGCCGACAAAGCGGGTCAGTCGTTGTGAGCCGCCCATGCCAGGCATCACACCCAGGGTGATCTCCGGCTGCCCGAACTTGGCGTTGTCGGCGGCGATGATGAAGTCGCACATCATTGCCAGCTCGCACCCGCCACCCAGCGCATAGCCTGCGACGGCGGCAATGATCGGCTTGCGGAGACGGGTCAAGCCGTCCCAATGGGCAAAGAAGTCCTGCTCAAAGGCATCGACATAAGAAAGGGGTTGCATTTCTTTGATGTCGGCGCCTGCTGCAAATGCTTTTTCGGACCCCGTCAGCACAATACAACCGATCTTCGGATTTGCGTCGTACTCCTGCGCGGCTGCGACCACTTCTCTCATCAACGTGGTGTTCAGCGCGTTGAGCGCCTTGGGACGGTGCAGCGTGATGACACCCACCTTGCCGTTGGTTTCCACTTTGATGGTTTCATAGGCCATGTCGTACTCCCGGATCAGATTGGTAACTCGGCTTCCAGCCAAGCCACACTACCCATAGCGTCAGATTTGGCCTGATCAAGTGTTTCAAATCGCCGACCGCTGTGAAAGCCGATCGGAAACCAGCCCTCGCCCGTTTCTACATCGCGGCGGTATTCTTCAAACCCATAGCTGCCGTCTAGGCGCAGAAAGAAGTCAACGCAAATCGCCTCACCGGTTGCGTTGATGGATAGCAGGACGACGCCGAGGTCTTTTGAGCGATGGTGGGTGACCATATGAGTCAGCCTTGGCAGGATGGGCAATAAAAGGTACTGCGCCCAGACTGAACGATGCGCCGGATGGTGCCAATGCAATCCGGCTTCTGACAGGCATTGCCCTCCTGATCATAGACGGCAAAGGAGTGCTGAAAATAGCCCAGCGATCCGTCCGTCTGGGTGTGATCGCGCAATGATGATCCCCCGGCAGCGATGGCCTCGTTGATCACGTCTTTGACATTGTCGACCAAAGCCAGGGCGCGGGCTGTGGGCTTGCCGGATTTGAGCACCAAGGTGCGCGCCTTGCGCTTGGGCGACAGGCCGGTTCGCCACAGCGCTTCGCACACATATATATTGCCGAGCCCGGCAATGATGCTTTGGTCGAGCAGCGCGGCTTTCAGAGGCGCGGCCTTGTTGGCAAACTTTTGCGCCAGGTGATCGCCGTCAAGCGCGTTGCCAACCGGTTCAACACCAAGATCGCGGATCATTTTGTGCTGGTCGAGTTCCGCGCGCGGTGTCATCAACATGAAGCCGAACCGACGCGGGTCATTGTAAATCACCTGCGCCTGTTCGCCATCGGGGCGGCGCAGATGGAAGATCACATGATCATGGGCTTCGAGCTTTCCCCGTTCATGATGGAAATTGCCCGGTGCCTTTTCGTCCAAAGTGCGGAAGGACCCGGACATGCCCAAATGCATGATGATGACCTGACCGTTGGACAGATCCATCAGCAGGTATTTTGCCCTTCGTCCAAGCGAAGTGATCCGCTGACCCTCGACCAATTCGTGGAAATTGTCGGCAAAGGGAAAGCGCAAATTGGGCCGGTTCAGAACAAGTTCTTCAACGACAGCATCTTCCATCACCGGCGCCAAACCGCGCCGCACCGTCTCAACTTCGGGCAGTTCAGGCATCAGACATGCTGGCCGCCATTGACGTGCACCTCGGCGCCATTGACGTAGCTGGCAGCGTCCGAACACAGATAATAGATCGTATCCGCGACCTCCTTGGTGTCGCCCAACCGACGCAGGGGAATGTCCTTGATCATGCCTTCCGTCCCTGGCGACAGAATGGAAGTCTCGATTTCCCCAGGCGCGATGGCGTTGACCCGAATGCCGTGAGGACCAAAATCGGCGGCCATTTCCCGTGTCAAAGAGGCAAGCGCCGCCTTTGATGTGGCATAGGCACTGCCAGCAAAGGGATGGACCCGAACACCGGCAATCGAGGTGACATTGACGATGGCGCCCTGGGCTGCGTTCAACTCTTCAAACAGGCCGCGGGCCAGCAGCAGCGGGGCAAAGAAGTTGACCTGAAATACTTGTCGCCAGACCTGCATGGGAGTGTCGATGGAATTCGGTCGTCGCCCGCCGTCAAGTTTGGGCGAAATGCCTGCATTGTTCACCAGGGCATGAAGATAGCCTCCGTCTTCCTCCAATCGGGCGCGAATGTCGGCCACGGCGAGGCCCAGGCTGTCGGCATCGCCGAGATCCACCTGGACGTGGTTGGCAGCGCCCTCCGGCCAGGGACAATTGTCGTCGAATGGCTGCCGTGAAAGTGTCAGCACGCGCCAGCCTTCGCTGGAAAAACGCCGCACGGCAGCATGACCAATGCCGCGGCTGGCGCCGGTGAGAACCAAAGTTTTGCGACCGTCGGGTTTCGATTGTTTTTCCATGAATCATCTCTAGGCGAATGAAGATGCTTTGCCTATGGTGCGGCGCAATTAATGGGAGATCAATATGGCAAATTCATCTTCGTCCGCTGGCATCGTTATGGCGATTGATCAGGGCACCACTTCCTCGCGCGCAATTCTGTTTGGTGCCGATCAGACGATTGTCGCTGTGGCCCAGCAGGAGTTCACGCAGCATTTTCCAAAGTCTGGCTGGGTCGAACATGATTGCGAAGAAATCTGGGAGAGTGTTGTCGCTGTTTGCACCGAAGCGCTGAAAAAGGCGGGGCTGACCGCTGCTGATATTGCGGCAATCGGCATTACCAATCAGCGTGAAACCACGCTTATTTGGGATCGGCAGACCGGCAAAGTGGTGCACAACGCCATCGTCTGGCAGGACCGGCGTACCGCTGACTTCTGCAATGAACTGAAACAGGCTGGCCATGAAGCAGAAGTGACAGAACGCTCTGGTCTCCTGCTCGATCCCTATTTTTCCGGCACCAAGGTTCGTTGGTTGCTGGATAATGTCGACGGTGTGCGGGAGCGTGCCGAAGCGGGCGAGCTGGCCTTTGGGACGGTCGATTCTTTCCTGATCTGGCGCTTGACCGGTGGGCAGCGTCACGTCACGGACGCGACGAATGCGGCGCGCACGCTGATGTATAATATCGGTGAAAACCGGTGGGATGAGCGTTTGCTGGAAATTCTGGGTGTGCCGATGGCACTTTTGCCGGAGGTTCTGGACTGTGCGGCTGACTTTGGCACCGTTCAAGCCGACATATTGGGTGCCGAGATCCCCATCTATGGTGTGGCGGGCGATCAACAGGCTGCAACGATTGGCAATGCCTGTTTTGAACCCGGCATGTTCAAATCTACCTATGGCACCGGTTGTTTTGCCTTGCTGAACACGGGCGCCGACAAGGTGACGTCAAAGAACCGCATGCTGACGACAATCGCGTACCGGCTGAACGGCGAAACGACGTATGCCTTGGAAGGCTCCATTTTCATGGCTGGTGCGACCGTGCAGTGGCTGCGCGATGGCTTGAAAATCATCGACAACGCCGCCCAGACCGGGGCCATGGCCGATGAAGCGGACGATGAGCAAAACGTGTACCTGGTGCCTGCCTTTACCGGACTTGGCGCGCCCTATTGGGATGCCGATGCCCGCGGTGCTGTGTTTGGCATGACCCGCAATACGGGCCCCAATGAATTGGCGCGTGCGGCGCTGCAGGCCGTTTGTTATCAGACCCGCGATCTGCTCGATGCGATGCATGCGGACTGGCCGGCGGCCCAATCCGGCGATGGGCAGACAGTTCTGCGCGTCGACGGAGGCATGGTGGCTTCCGACTGGACCATGCAATATCTTGCTGACACGCTGGATGCGCCGGTGGATCGGCCGATCATTTTGGAGACAACGGCACTTGGTGTTGCCTGGTTGGCCGGTGCACGCGCTGGGGTCTGGCCGGACCAGGCCGGTTTCTCGGAGACCTGGGCCCGCGACCGCCGATTTGAGCCGACAATGGATGCCGCCCAGCGCGAAAGCCGTTATGCGGGCTGGAAAGATGCCGTATCCCGGACCCTGTCGTCGCAATAGTGTTGACCGGCACCCGTGTGGACAAGTGATTGTGAGAGTTTGCCAGTTGCACGTGACCGGGCTTATCCATATGGGATGCAAGACGAAATATTCTGGGTGCAATCAAAGCGCTCTTGGGAGAATGACATGAAAAAAACACTCACCATCTGGGCAGCCAGCACAATTCTTGGCCTGAGCGCCTTGACCGGTTCGTATGCGGCAGACCCGAACCCAAGCGATTGGGACGCCGTGAAGGCTGAGGCCAGGGGCCAGACCGTCTTTTTCAACGCCTGGGGCGGATCGCAGAACATCAACGACTATATCACCTGGGCCGGCGATCAGCTGAAAGAGCGCTATGGTGTGACCGTCAATCACGTGAAGCTCGACGATACCGCCAATGCGGTTGCAACAGTTGTCGCGGAGAAGACGGCAGGCAAGGATGAAGGTGGACGCGTTGATCTAATCTGGATCAACGGCGAAAACTTTGCCTCGATGAAACGTCAGGGCCTGCTGATGTCGCCTGGCTGGGCCGACAAACTGCCGAACTGGGCCTATGTGGACGTCGAGAACAAACCAACGATCACGGTTGATTTCACAATCCCGACCGACGGCATGGAATCCCCCTGGGGTGGTGCCAAGCTGGTTTTCTTCCACGACACCGCACGCGAAAAATCTGGCCCATTGCCGGACTCGATTTCGGGCCTGGTGACCTGGGCGGCTGCCAACAAAGGCCGCTTCTCTTATCCCGCGCCACCGGATTTCATCGGTTCAAGCTTTCTGAAGCAGGCCTTGTCTGAGGTCATCGCCGATCCGGCCAAACTGTTGCAGCCGGTCAATCAGGAAAGCTTCCAGAAGGACACGCAGCCGCTGTTTGATCTGCTCGACAAGCTGCATCCGAATATGTGGCGCAGTGGCCGCGCCTTTCCAAAGAACTATCCCGACATGAGCCAGATGCTGGCCGATGGGGAATTGGACATCATTTTCGCCTTCAATCCGGCAGAAGCCTCCAGCGCCATCGCCCAGAACAAAATGCCGGACACCGTGCGTTCGTTCACCTTCTCCGGCGGCACGCTGGGCAACACCCACTTCGTGGCAATTCCCTACAATGCGACCTCGAAAGCCGGCGCGCTGTTGCTGGCCAATTTCCTGATTTCGCCGGAAGCCCAGGCCCGCAAGCAGGATCCAAATATCTGGGGCGATCCAACCGTGCTGAACGTTACCAAGCTGAATGCCGATGATCAGGCCGCCTTTGCTGCACTGGATCTGGGCATCGCAACGCTGAAGCCCGAGGAGCTTGGCCCCATGCTGCCGGAGCCGCATCCGACCTGGATGACGGAAATCGAAAAAGAGTGGACCCGCCGCTACGGGGCAGGCAACTAAACCTCTATGCTCAGACTGGCACCGGCATTGGCAATTGGCGTCCTGCTGGCGCCAGTTGCATGTGGCGTGTTGGCCACTTTGCTGCCGGCGCTCGGTTATCTGCCAGCGCTTGGCGGCCATGGGATCACCTTTTCCCACATTGAAGGTCTGCTGGCCTTTCCCGGCATCGGTCGCTCGGTCCTGCTTTCCCTGGCGACGGGCCTGATCACCACTTTTGTGGCGCTGCTGATCGTCATTGCCTTTATCAGCGGCTGGTATGGCACGAGGGCCTTTGCCCGTGTCCAGCACATCATTTCACCGCTGCTTTCGGTGCCTCACGCGGCAGCGGCCTTTGGTTTGGCGCTGCTGATTGCACCTTCGGGGTTCTTCTTTCGTCTGATTTCTCCAACTTTTACGGGCAGCGACCGGCCGCTTGATCTTTTCATTTTGAACGATCCGCTCGGCCTGGCCATGATGGCCGGCCTGGTGGCCAAGGAGATCCCGTTTCTGCTGCTGGTGGCACTTGCTGCCTTGCCGCAGACCAACGCGCGGCTTGCTGGGCAGATCGCGCAAGGTATGGGCTACGGGCGTATCGGCGGTTTCATCTTTGTGACCTGGCCACTGGTCTATCGGCAGATCCGGTTGGCGGTGTTTGCCGTCATCGCCTATGCCACGTCTGTCGTGGATGTGGCGGTGATCCTGGGGCCGCTGACACCTCCCACATTGTCGGTGCGGCTGACGCAATGGATGGCAGACCCCGACATCACCATGCGGTTTGTGGCGTCTGCGGGGGCGTTGCTGCAATTGCTGGTGACTGTTGGCGCGATTGCAATCTGGATCCTGGGCGAAAAGATATTGGCGCGCCTGCTGCGTCGACGCCGCAATGCGGGATTGCGCTATCAAGGCGATCGCTGGCTGCGATCCTTGGGCTTGGGCATGATCGTGGCTGCCGCGGGTGTCATCTTTTTGGGCCTGGCCCTGCTGGCGCTGTGGTCGTTTGCTGGATTTTGGGCGTTCCCCGACATGCTCCCGCGTGGGTTCACATTGGGGAATTGGAACCGGGTATTGCCATCTTTGACGTCGCCTCTGGCCACCACTTTGGTCACCGGACTGGTCGCAACCTTGATAGCTGTTGCCCTGGCGCTCGGTTGTCTTGAGAGAGAAGCCCGCACTGGACGCACCGGTGGATCGCGCGCCTTGCTGTTCGTCTATCTGCCGCTGATCGTGCCGCAGGTCAGTTTTGTCTTCGGACTTCAGCTGTTTTTCTTAGGATTGGGTGTTGATGCGACCTGGGGGGCTTTGGTTCTGGTGCATCTGGTGTTTGTGTTGCCTTATGTCTTCCTGTCGCTTTCCGATCCGTGGCGGGCCTGGGATACCCGCTATGCGTCGATTTCCCATGGTTTGGGTGCCAGCCCCAACCGGACGTTCTGGCGGGTGCGGCTGCCGATGCTGTTGAAGCCGGCGCTGGTTGCCAGCGCTGTGGGTTTCGCGGTTTCCGTTGGCCAGTATCTGCCAACCCTGTTGATCGGTGGCGGGCGCTGGCCGACGATCACCACCGAAGCGGTGGCGCTGGCATCGGGTGGTGACCGGCGGGTCATCGGTGTATATGCGTTCGTGCAGATGGTGCTGCCCTTTGTCGGCTTCGCGCTGGCAACATTGGTACCGGCATTTCTGTTCCGCAATCGTAAAGACATGAAGGCGACGGCATGACCGGGCTGAGACTTGATGATGTTCGCATTCGCCTGAATGGGGTTGAATTGCTGCACCTGTCAGAAACCATCGAGCCGGGCGATATCCTGGCGGTCATGGGGCCATCAGGGTCGGGCAAATCCTCGCTGCTCGCCTATGTCGGCGGATTTCTGGATGCGAATTTTGAGGCCAGTGGCGACGTCTCGCTTGGCGGTCAAAAGCTGACCGGTCTGCCCGCGCATGAACGCCACACCGGCATCTTGTTTCAGGATCCGCTGCTCTATCCCCACATGTCGGTGGGGGAAAACCTGCTCTTTGCAATCCCGGCGAAAGTCACCGGCAATCAGCGCAAGGAGACCGCGCTCAATGCACTGGCTCAAGCTGGGCTGGAAGGGTTCTTTGATCGTGACCCCGCGACCCTGTCCGGTGGTCAGAAGGCGCGGGTCGCGTTGATGCGGGTGCTGGTTTCGCAGCCACGGGCCCTGTTGTTGGACGAACCTTTCAGCAAGTTGGACGCCAGCCGACGCGATCACATCCGCCAATTCGTCTTTGATGAGGCCAAAAGTCAGAACCTGCCCACACTACTGGTCACGCATGACGAGGCGGACGCAAAAGCAGCCGGTGGCAAGATCATTGACTTGGACGGTTAGAGCCATTGCGTGATGCCTCTGTCTTTGCCTGAATTGCCCGTCAGCGAAGTTCTCGACCAGATCGTCGAGACACTCGCCAAGCAATCCAATCTCGTCCTGGTGGCACCGCCGGGGGCGGGCAAAACGACGCTGGTTCCCCTTGCTCTATTGCAAGGTGGGGATGATCGCTGGCTTGAGGGTCGCAAGATCATTGTGCTCGAGCCGCGCCGCCTGGCAGCCCGCGCTGCCGCGAAGCGCATGGCGCAACTGCTCGGCGAGGAGGTCGGGCAAACTGTTGGATACCGGGTTCGGTTCGACAATCGCGTCAGCGCAAAAACCCGCATTGAAGTTGTCACCGAAGGTGTGTTTGGCCGCATGTTGGTCGAGGATCCGGGACTGGAGACGGTCGCTGCTGTCCTGTTTGATGAGTTTCACGAACGCAGTCTCGATGGCGATTTGGCCTTGGCCCTGTGCCTGGATCTTCAACAGGGTTTGCGGGAAGATCTGCGATTGCTGCCCATGTCGGCGACATTGGAAAGCGATGCGGTGGCCAATCTGCTGGATGCGCCGGTGATCCAGTCGCAAGGCCGCAGCTATCCGGTTGACATCATCAACCGGGATCGGCCGCCTCAGGTGCCCATCGAGAAGGTAACGGCCGATGCCATTTGCGAGGAAATTGCCCATCCGGACTCTGGCAGCATCCTGACCTTTCTGCCCGGACAGCGGGAAATTGAGCGCACCGCCCAATTGCTGGAGAATCGGCTACCGGCCAATGTTGAACTGCACAAGCTTTATGGTTCGTTGCCCCAGGGCGTGCAGGATGCTGCGATAGCGGCACCTAAAGGTGGGGTCCGCAAGGTGGTTCTGTCGAGCGCCATTGCCGAAACCTCGTTGACAATCGAGGGTGTGACCTCAGTGATCGACAGCGGCCTTGCCCGTCAGCCGGTTTTTGAGCCGGCTACGGGATTGACCCGTCTGCAGACGGTGCGGGCCTCTCAGGCGTCAGTAACCCAACGGGCTGGCCGTGCAGGACGGCTGGGTCCCGGCCGGGCGATACAGTTGTGGCGGGCGGAGCAAACCGCGGCCTTGCCGCCGCGCACACCACCGGAGATCCTCAACGCGGATCTGACGCCCTTGCTTCTGGCGCTGGCGGATTGGGGGGTCAGCGATCCTGATCAACTCGCCTGGATGGATCCGCCACCGGCTCCGGCCTTGGCGGAGGCGCGCAGTCTTCTGCAGCAATTGGGGGCTTTGACGTCAGAGGGGCAGTTGACGCCTCACGGCAGAATTCTGTCCAAGCTCGCTCTGCCGCCGCGCTATGCCCACATGGTTGCTGTGGCTGCTCAAGATTCTGCACAGGCTGCGGAACAGGCTGTCCAATTGGCCTTGCTGGTTCAGGAGCGCGGGGCGGGGGGCTTTTCGATTGATCTTGATGAGCGTCTCACCAAACTGCGCCAGGCTCGGAATAGGAGAAGCCAGCAGTTGTTGAAACTATCAGGCTCCTTAGCAAAGGCTGTTGCCGGGCAAAGCCAGGACGCAGATCATCTACCTGACCCATCTTCTGGCCTGTTGTTGGCGCGGGGGCTTGCTGATCGCATTGCCCAAAGGCGTGGTACGGGGCCAGGCGGCATGGTGCGGTTTCGGCTTGCCAATGGGCGCGGTGCGGAGATTGAGACCAGTGAACGATTGGCGTCTGAGGATTTTCTGGTGGTTGTGGACATGGTCGGACGCGCTGGTGCTGCTCGAATATTGTCGGCTGCGGCGATTTCGAAATCCGAACTGCTGACCCAATTTGCGGACCAGATCGAGACAAAAATTGAAACGTCATTTGATCCTCGAAGCGGCGCCCTGTCGGCGATGAAGGTGTCGAAGCTTGGTGGGCTTGCCCTGACCAAGCCGACACCGATGAAAATCAGCGGCGATGAGGCCCTGCCGGCCTTGCTGGCGGCTGTGCGAGATCATGGGTTGGAGATATTGCCCTGGCGGGATACGGATCAGGAACTGCGTCAACGGCTGGCGCTGCTGCATCATCACGCGGAAGATGACGGCCATGTCACCTGGCCGGACATGAGCGATGCGGCGCTGTTGGCCCGTTTGGACGACTGGCTCGCGCCGTTCCTTGTCGGCGCCGCTTCGTTGAGCGGTTTGGCCGATGGTTCCCTGTCAAACGGCCTGATGTTGTTGGCCGGGCATCCGTCGAAGGCGCAGTTGGACCAATTGGTGCCCAGTCATTTTGAAACACCCAGCGGGTCGCGCGTGCGGTTGGGGTATGCTGACAACAAGGTGGTGCTGCGTGTGCGTCCGCAAGAACTGTTTGGGCTGGATCGGCATCCTGCCGTTCTGCAGGGCCGATTGCCAATGGAAGTTGAACTGGTGTCCCCGGCGGGGCGTCCGATCCAGATCACCCGGGACCTTCCCGGCTTCTGGCGGGGCAGCTGGCGTGACGTGCGGGCCGATCTGCGTGGCCGCTATCCAAAACATCCTTGGCCAGAGGATCCATTGACTGCAGAGCCAACGACACGCGCCAAGCCGCGCAAGACCTAGCGGCGGTGGCCGCTGCCGTCGCCGCCGCCGCCTTCGCCGCCGCTGCGTCAAATTTTCCCGCACTTGGGGGCCGAGATGTGATTAAAGTGCGGCTGAAACAGGAGAACCCATGCCAGGCGAGAATTTTCAACCTGTAGCGCGTGAGCGGATTTTGGTGCGGTTGGATACGTTCATCCGCCTGCGCTGGTATGCGATTGCCGGTCAGGCCGGAGCGATCCTGCTGGTGGCCTTTGGTTTCGGGTATCCATTTGAGTGGGAGATCTGCGTTGCGCTGATAGCAATCTCAGCCGCTCTCAACCTGATGTTGAACCGGTTGTACAAGGCCAATCACCGGCTGCCGGCCACGGGTGCATTGATGCTGCTGTCGTTTGACGTGCTGCATCTGGGCCTGCTGCTGTTCCTGACAGGTGGTTTGCAAAACCCATTTGCGATCCTGTTGTTGGCACCCGTGGTGGTTGCGGCGACATCTCTGCATCACACCCATATCTTGACGATTGGCTTTCTCACCCTCGTGGTGATCACCATGTTGGCCTATCTGCATTTGCCGTTGCCTTGGGAGCATCCCGAGCCGCTGCAGATTCCATTCCTCTATAACATTGCGGTTTGGGTGGCGATTGTTTGCACCGTGGCGTTCACAGCGATCTATGCCTATCGGGTGGCGGAGGAATCACGACGCTTGGCCGATGCGCTAGCCGCAACCGAGCTGGTGCTGCAGCGCGAACAATATATCTCGGACCTGGATGGGCTGGCCGCCGCGGCGGCGCATGAACTTGGCACGCCGCTAGCGACCATCGCGCTGGTGTCCAAGGAAATGGTCCACGCCTTGGGTGAGGAAAGCCCGCTGCATGAAGATGCCCTGTTGTTGCGGGCCCAGGCGCGCCGTTGTCGCGACATCCTGCAGAAACTGCGATCGCTGACAAGCGAAGGTGAGAACGTCATCGGCACGCAACCGCTCAATGCGCTGGTGGAAGAGGAGGTCGCACCGCTTCGGGACTTTGGGATCGAGATTGACGTCCATTGTTCAGGCGACAAGTCCGATATGCCCGTCATGGGCAGAAGCCCAGGCATTCACTATGGCCTCGGCAATCTGATCGACAACGCCGTCGACTTCGCGGTTGAGAAAGTCGTTGTTGTGATGTGCTGGGATGCCGATGTGGTGCGTGTCGAGATCAGCGATGATGGTCCTGGATTTCCGTCTTCTTTGTTGGACCGATTGGGCGAACCATTTGTCACGGCGCGCCCTGACAAGAACACGGAACGGCAGCGCGGTCTGGGGCTCGGCGTGTTCATTGCCAAAACACTGTTGGAGCGCAGCGGCGCCGAATTGAGCTTCCTGAACCGAGTTGGTCGTCCGCATCATGGATCGGGGGCTTTCGTCGAAATCGTTTGGCCGCGCGAAAAGCTCCAAAACTCCTGATTTTTGCTCTGAAATTGCGCTTTTTTGGGGTGCGACATTAGGTCAGAACAGAAAACTCGTGGTTTTTGTGCTAGTCTCTATATTGAGGGGACCTCAGAACTGTTGATTGGATCTGGTTATGAATACCGAAACCGCCATTGGTGACGCTGAAATGCCGACCCCCAGCCTGCTGCTGGTGGACGACGACAGGCCCTTTTTGCAACGTCTTGGCAGAGCCATGGAAAGCCGTGGCTTTGACGTCACGACGGCAGAAACCGTGCGCGAAGGCATCAGCCATGTGGGTCAGAAGCCACCGGATTATTGCGTCGTCGATATGCGGTTGGACGATGGCAATGGTCTTGATGTCGTCAGCGCGTTGCAGGACAAAGGCGCAGACACGAGGGTCGTGGTTCTGACCGGTTATGGCAACATCGCCACTGCCGTTACCGCTGTTAAGCTCGGTGCAATTGATTACCTGGCCAAGCCAGCGGATGCTGACGACGTCTACGCTGCCTTGATGCAGAGCCCGTCGGACAAGGCCGATCCGCCAGAAAACCCGATGTCTGCCGACCGCGTTCGCTGGGAGCATATCCAGCGGGTCTATGAATTGTGCGATCGAAATGTCTCGGAGACAGCACGCCGCCTCAACATGCACCGCCGTACGTTGCAACGCATTCTGGCCAAACGGGCGCCGCGGTAAGACCGGCTCTAGGCCTCGCCTTCATTGAAAATCGAACTGTCGAGGCCCGCATGCGCACAGCAGCGGGCCAAGCGTTGTGCGCTGGCGCGGGCAAAGGCGAGGTGAACGGTTTTGCGCCTGGCTGCAGCCATTTTTTCGATTTCCGGTGGTCGAAGCATGTCGGCACCATGGGCATCGGCGACCATGAATCCGGCATCTTCTGGAAAAATATCAGCCGGCACATCGGCCAGCGTCGCAAAAACCAGTTCATCGCAATAGGGTCGATATTCGGGCCATTTGTTGTCAGCTTTCAAGTCGGCAATTGATGACTTGATCTCGACGATGCAAATCTGCCCCTTTGCCGACAGCGCAACCAGATCGGCGCGACGCCCGGTCGGCAGGGTCAGTTCCGGCAAAGTGGCCCAACCGGCTTCCCCGAAATAGCGCTCCACCCCGGTGCGGATGGTCATGGCCCGTTCGGACTGGCGACCGTCGACGAACGGATTGGATGTATCGAGCGAAATAATGGGCATCTTCTGGCCACCAGGTTCACGATTTGTTTCCTAACCAACCACCGCTCGTACGCCCTGTCAAACGGTGCATAATTATCACAGTGATTGCAAAAGTTTAGCGCAACCGCGTCAGAGTACAAACGGTCGTTGAGCGATCAACAACACGCTGCTAGCAAATGGTTAACGTGGCGGGCCCGGGATATTTGATTCGATAAGGAATCGGGTATTTGTGGTGTGCGTTGCGGCCTTGTTTAGCAGTTGTTCACCATAATGCGTTTTTGTTTGAGTTTTTCGCCGGGACTATTGGAATGCGCCGCACATCTAGATTGATCGCACCTGTATTGGTGCTGCTGCTTGGTTTGATTGTTGCGGGATGCTCGTCGACAACCAGTCAGACATCTGGATATTTCGGTCCTTCGGTGGAAAGTGTCACCGAAAAGAAGAAAGCGGCGACGCAGGAACTCAAAGACACCAAAAAAGATCTGCGCAAGCTGCGGCGCCAGTTGAACAAGCTGGAAAAGCTGGAAGCCCGCGATGAACGGCGCCTGAAACGCAAGCGTTTGTCCAAGAGAAGCAAGGCCAAAATCGAGGCACGCATGGCCAAACGCGCGCCCCAGATCGAGGATCTGCAGGACGGCGTGAAGAAGGCGCAGAAGGCATTCGATCGTGCGGTGCGCAATGAGCGTCGTGCACAGCGTCGTCTTGAGTCTGCGCAAAAGCGTAAGGAGGCAGCCGATCGTCGTATCGCTGCGGCCAAGAAGCGCAAGGCAGAACGCTTGGCGGCGGCCGAGAAGAAGAAAAAAGAGCGGGAAGCTGCTAAAATCGCAGCAGCCAAAGCAAAGAAGGCCAGTGGGTCTTCGTCGACCTCTGCCTTTGGCGGTGGCTTGTTCGCCAGAAAAGACCCTGCACTGAAATACGTCGACGATTACAAGGGCCGCAAAGACGGAGAGTTTGCGCTGGCGGCGATTCCGACCGACAAGATTGACAAACGTCTTCTGCGCCAACAGGTCCGCTACCGCACGCGCCACCCCGCCGGCACTCTGGTGGTCGATACAAAGGCAAAATATCTGTATCTGGTACAGTATGGTGGTCGGGCCATGCGCTATGGCATTGGCGTCGGCAAGGCTGGTTTTGAATGGTCGGGTTCGGCCCGGGTTGGCTGGAAACGTGAATGGCCGACTTGGACACCGCCTTCTGAAATGATCGCCCGCAAGCCAAGATTGCGCAAATGGAGCGCTGCAAATGGCGGCATGCCGGGTGGTCCGAAGAACCCACTGGGTGCCCGGGCGCTGTATTTGACCCAGGGCGGCGTTGATACGCTGTACCGCCTGCACGGTACACCGGAGTGGAAATCCATTGGAACCGCAGCATCGTCCGGTTGCATCCGTTTGATGAATCAGGACGTCATCGACCTGTTCAAGCGGGTTCCCAATGGCGCCAAAGTGGTGGTGCTCTAGGTTCAATTGGGCCTGGTCGCTGCAAACCTGCAATATTGGTGTAAAACCGGCTTGCAATTCCGTTGACGACTCTATACCACAGCGCTGTTGCGGCGACACAGAACGCCGACGGCGATGCACCCGTAGCTCAGCTGGATAGAGCACCAGACTACGAATCTGGGGGTCAGAGGTTCGAATCCTTTCGGGTGCGCCATTTTCTTTCTTCACATGACTGATGTCCTGATTGGCGCGGCAAGCCTGCGCGGCGATTGACAGTCCTAGTATTTTCCCAGAAGCTCGCTTCATGGAGAACGTGACCGGACGCAAAAGCGAACGCATTTTTCTTTCCTGCCGCTCAACCTGCAGGAGAGCGACGGGCTGCGATCTGGTTGTCAGGTTGGCCGGCTAAATCATTCGCCGCCCGGCGCGATTGGCAAGCCAATCGTTGCAGCCACCTCTCTCCTTAGAATGCCCCCATAAATGACCAACCAGTCCCAGCTCCGCATTGCCGTCGACGTTGGCGGTACGTTCACCGACACCGTTGTGATGGATGCCGCCAATTCTGTCATCGCCTCGGCGAAGACCCCGACCACGCCGGCAAATCCGACCCTTGGGGCCAAACTCGGCGTCGAACAGGCTTTGGCACAAACCGAGCACACGCTCAGCGAGGTCACCGGCTTCGTGCATGGAACGACCTTGGCAACAAATGCGCTCATTGAACGGCGCGGCGCGGCGGTGGCTTGCGTCACGACCGAGGGGTTTCGCGATATTTTGGAAATCGCCTATGAGCGCCGCTACAGTCAGTATGACATCAATATCTCAAAGCCCGACCTGATCGTTCCCCGCCGCCACTGTTTCACGGTGCCGGAACGCATCCTGGCGGATGGCAGCGTGCATCAAGCTCTGGACGAGAGCTGCATTGACGGATTGGTCGCCTCGCTGGATGCCGCCAATATCGAAGCGGTTGCGATCTGCCTGCTGCATTCCTACGCCAATCCGGTGCACGAACAGCGGTTGCGGGACCTGCTGCTGGCACGTCGACCGGATCTTGCTGTGTCGCTTTCCTGTGAGGTCAGCCCCGAGGCGCGCGAATTCGAGCGGCTTTGCACCACCGTGGCCAACGCGTATATCCAGCCGCTGATGGCCGGCTATCTGGCCAGTTTTGCCAGCAGTTTTGCGTCAGACGGATTGCAATGTCCCATCCTGATGATGACGTCTGGCGGTGGCATGACAACCATCGATACGGCCGCCCGCTATCCGATCCGGCTGGTTGAATCCGGGCCGGCTGGGGGCGCTATTCTTGCTGGCCAAGTAGCCCAGAAACTGGCGGAACCAGAGGTTCTTTCCTTCGACATGGGGGGCACGACGGCGAAACTCTGCCTGATCGACGCCTATCGCCCCCAGACATCCCGTAAGTTCGAAATTGCCCGCGCTGAACGCTTTATCAAGGGAAGTGGCATGCCGGTGCGGATCCCGGTGATCGAAATGATCGAAATCGGCGCCGGTGGCGGATCGATTGCCTCGGTGGACCGGTTGGGCCGCATTCAGGTTGGGCCGCAATCGGCAGGCAGCGAACCGGGACCGGCTGCCTTCGGCAAGGGAGGCGATCAACCCACCGTCACCGACGCCGATGTGGCGCTGGGCTTAATCGATCCGGGCAACTTCGCGGAAGGACGCTTGCAAATCAACGAAGCCGCTTCGCATGCAGCCTTGTCGGAGCAGGTTGGGCAACCCTTGCAACTGAGTGCCGTTGGAGCAGCGGAAGGGGTCAGTCAGATTGTCGACGAAAGCATGGCGAGTGCCGGGCGCATGCACGCCGTGGAGGCGGGGAAAGATCTGTCCAATCGTACGATGATCGCTTTTGGCGGAAATGGTCCGCTGCATGCCACACGGGTTGCGCGCCGCTGCGGGGTGAACCGCATTGTCATCCCCACTGAGCCGGGTGTCGGATCGGCGGTTGGGTTTCTCCATGCGCCGGTATCGTTTGAGATCGTCAAAAGTCAGTATGCGACGCTTGACGGGTTGGATGTAGGCGCCTTGAACACATTGTTCGACAGTCTCATCGCCGAGGCCACAGAAGTGGTGAGGGCCGGATCACCACAGGCAGAACTGACCTGCCGTCGCATTGCCTTCATGCGCTATCGCGGCCAGGGCCATGAAATCGAAACGCCGTTGCCGGACCGGCCGTTGGAGACGCGGGATATCGACGCTCTGCGCCGGGCATTTGAAGAAGAGTACAGTCGGCAGTTCTCGCGCGCCGTACCCGGCATGATCATCGAAATCCTGAACTGGGCGGTGACGGTTTCAACCCCGCCGCCGGACATTGACCCGCCGACGGGTGCGGTCGACACACAGGGAGTTGAGCCGGTCGGTCGTCGCTCGATACGGTGTGAGGTCCGGGGTGAAACCGTGGACGCGGATGTTTATCAGCGCCAACTGTTGAAATCGGGCGCACATTTGACCGGACCGGCATTGATTGTCGAACCGCAGACGACGACCTTTGTCAGCAGCGATTTCAATGCAGAGGTTCTGGGCAGCGGTGCCTTGCTGCTCACCCGCCATTCTGGAGGACTGACGCAATGACGCAGGCATCCAATACCAGCAATCAAGTCATGTGGAACCGCCTTCTCGCCGTGGTTGAACAGCAGGGGCAGGCGCTGATCCGCGCCGCCTTCAGTCCGATTGTGCGCGAGTGCGGTGACATATCGGCCGGCATCTTTGATGTGCGTGGTCGCATGATGGCACAGGCTGTGACGGGCACGCCGGGACACATCAACACGATGGCTGAAGCCGTTGTTGAGCTGCGCGACCGTTTCCCCATCCAGACCATGAAGCCAGGCGATATTTACGTCACCAATGACCCTTGGATTGCCTCCGGCCATCTCAATGACTTCCTGCTGCTGATGCCGGTTTTTTATCGCGATCAGGTGATCGGCTTCACCTCATGCACCTCCCATCTTGTAGATCTGGGCGGACAGGGCATGGGGCCGGAAGGCTCGGACATTTTCGATGAGGGATTGCGGGTGCCGCCCTGCAAACTGCTTGATGAAGGCGAGGTCAACGGTCTGTTGCTCGACATCGTCAAGGCCAATTCCCGTGAGCCGATTGCCAATGAGGGCGACATCTACGCGCTCATTGCCTGTTGTGAAACTGGTGCCCAGCGGCTGGTCGAAATGATGGATGAATTCGGCATCAGCGATCTGGAAGATTTGTCAAACTACATCATCGAAACGTCGCGCCAGGGCACTTTGGCGGCCATTGCTGAGGTGCCGGAAGGGATTTACGACTACGCCCTGAAAGTCGATGGCTATGAGCAGGAGATCATGCTCAAGGCGAGACTGACGGTGGAGCGAAAACAGGTGCTGCTCGATTTCTCCGGTACATCCGGGTGTTCGCAAAAAGGCATCAATGTTCCGTTGAACTATGCGACGGCCTATTCGGTATTTGCGCTGCGCTGCATCATTGGGCCCGACATTCCCAACAATGCCGGATCACTGGAGCCTTTCGTTGTGTCCGGCCCCGAAGGATGCATCCTGAATGCCCAACCGCCGGCACCCGTCGCCATGCGTCACACACTGGGGCAAATGACACCGGATCTGGTTTATGGTTGCCTTTGCCAGGCGCTGCCGGACCTGGTTCCGGCCGAAGGAGCGTCCTGCATGTACGATCTGCCCATGCGCAGCGCACCTGAAGTGGCACAAAGGGGCGGTCGGGTGTTCGCCCTAGAACCGGCACACAATGGGGGCACCGGCGCACGCCCGGGCAAGGATGGCCTGTCGGCCACGGCTTTCCCAAGCGGCGTTTGGGGCAGCCAGGTGGAGATCACCGAAGCCATGGCGCCGGTCCTCATAACGCGACGCGAGCTTCGGACCGACAGCGGTGGGGCCGGACAATATCGGGGTGGGCTTGGTCAACGCATCGAATTGCAGTCAGCTAATGGCGAACCGTTTGATGTGTTCCTATCGGTTGAGCGGATCAAGAATCCGGCGCTCGGGCGCAACGGTGGTTCGCCGGGTACAGCTGGCCGCATTCGCCTGCAGGACGGGCCTGACTTGCCCGGCAAAGGGGAAGTGAGGGTGAATGCCGGGGACACGTTGATATTTGAAACACCGGGCGGCGGGGGATACGGAGACCCGGCCCAACGGGATCAAAGCAGCGTGGCCCAGGACATTGCCGACGGGCTGGTCAGCAGCGAAGCCGCCAGCAAAGATTATCAGCAGATGGAGGGGCAGGACGATGTCTGAATCGCTCGCAAATGATCACATCGCCGCCATGGCGCCCTATGCCGTGGCCAATCTTTCTGTTCGGGAAGGGCTGCCGCTCATTTCTCTGGCGCAGAATGAAAGTCTGCGTCCACCTTCCCCACGGGCCATCGCTGCCGGGCAGCAGGCCTTGAAGACCGGTGCCCTCTATCCCGACCCCGACTATCCCGAGCTGCGGGCGGCCATCGCCGCGCAGCATGGCGTCGACGAAGAGCTCATTCTTTGTGGCGCCGGATCGATGGAATTGATCACCTGCATCACCCAGGCATTTGCCGGTCCGGGACGGCGTGTTTTGAGCAGCCAGTACGGCTACGCCTTGTTTTCAAATTCAGCCGAAAAGGTGATGGCGCCCTATGATGCGGCAGAAGAAGAAAACTTGACGGTCTCGGTTGATCGCTTGCTTGAAGCGGTGACCCCTGAGACAGCGCTGCTGTTCGTCGCCAATCCGGGCAATCCGACAGGAACCCGTCTGCCGAATGCGGAATTGGTGCGGTTGCGGGCGGAATTGCCCGAGCATGTCATTTTGATCGTTGATGAAGCCTATGGGGAGTTTGCGGACGGAGATGACGCGCGGCTGATACCGCTTGTTGAACAGGGGCGTACGATCATCCTGCGCACCTTTTCCAAAGCCTATGGTCTGGCCGCCGCCCGGGCCGGCTGGGGCCTGTTTCCGCCCGAGCTTGGCAGCGAAGTGCGCAAGCTGA
Source organism: Rhizobiaceae bacterium (assembly GCA_013214695.1). Taxonomy (GTDB): domain Bacteria; phylum Pseudomonadota; class Alphaproteobacteria; order Rhizobiales; family Rhizobiaceae; genus Pseudahrensia. The sequence continues at coordinate 30,630 of JABSRX010000087.1, forward strand.
TCATTCCCAGCAGCATCAGCAGCGTCAGCGCGGCCATGGCCCAGGCGGCGATGGAAGACCAAAAATACATGCGTGAAACCTGCGATCTGACGGTTCAGCTTTTGAATGAATTTTGCCGGCGCGTGTCCTCCAACGGATTGCGATGCACCGACAGCCGAACAAATTTCGTGCTGAATGAATTTTCGTCCGTGGAAGACGCACAAAGTGCCGATCAGGCTTTACGCGAAGTTGGCATCGTGATGCGCGGCATGGGCGGCTATGGTTTGCCCCATTGCCTGCGGGCAACGGTTGCCGACGCGCCGATCATGCAATTGGCGGCGGCGACACTGGAAGCCTGGGCGAAGGGAGATTTGACATGACCTATTCTGCCTCCCGGGGCCGGGCCCGCATTGGCGTCCTGGTGCCCTACACGAACGTCAATATGGAGTCGGATCTGGCGATGATGCGCCCCGAAGGCGTGTCCTTTCATTTCACCCGCATGGGTGGCTATGACGTAGATGCCGTGCCGGATGCCAGTCAGATGGCGGGACTTGGCGCGGCACCGCTCGATGAACCGCTGGCTTTGCTCAGCGGCGCGCGCCCGGATTTGGTGATGTATGGATGCACGTCGGCGACCTTGACCCACGGTACGGCGTTTGATCGGGACCTGGCCGTTCAAATCAACCAGCTCTCCGGGGCCAAGACGGTCACGGCAGCCGGGGCATTGGTCTTTTCCCTGCAAGCGCTTGGTGTGAAGTCCATTGGCTTCGGCACCCCCTATACGGCGGATATCAACGAGGAGGCGATCCAGTTTTTGACACACAGCGGTTTTGATGTTGTCACCACGGCGGGCGTCGACGAAGATCTTGGCAACTATGGGCAAGGGGAAATGGCCCCCGACGAGGTATTTGAGCTGGGCCTGCGTGCCAACAGCGATGCGGCTGAAGCCGTCGTTTTGTCCTGTACGGAAATGCGCAGTGTTGAAGTCATCACCCGCCTGGAGGCAGCTCTGAAAAAACCGGTTGTTACGTCCAACCAGGCGATGATGTTCGAAGCCTGTCGTCTGCTTGATCTACCGACCGGGGAAATAAATTTTGGCAGTTTGTTTGGTGCGGAGTCGTCTCAATGACGTTTGATTCAATCGCCGCGTTTGTGCTCGCGCCAAACCCACCTATTCCCGAGAGCGCCCTTGAAATGGCAGCACTGTTGTTGCTCGACACGACAGGTGTCGGTGCGAGTGCCGCCAACATGCAGGCGGGCCAAATTGCCCGCGATCTTGCAGCTGACATGTATGGCGGAACGGCCGAAAACCGAGTGCCCATGCTGTTTGACGGCAGGATGGTCAGTCCAGCAGGCATGGCCTTTGCCGCAGCCACGCAGATCGACAATCTCGATGCCCATGACGGCTACAACCCAACCAAAGGCCATATCGGCTGCG
>JABSRX010000009.1 GCA_013214695.1 Rhizobiaceae bacterium
GGTGCACGCCGTTGAACCAGGCGGTTTTTTCCAGCGCCCCGTTGGAAGACACAGGTGTCACCACATGCGTCGCGTGCAGGGCTTTGGCGGCCAGAATGCCAAGCGTGTCACCGCGGAAATAAGTGCCCTGTTCGTCGCCGAGCAACGGTCGGTCACCGTCACCGTCTGTGGAGATCACCGCGTCCAGACCGTGTTCCTGCGACCATTGACGCGCCTGGCGTTGATCGGCTGCCGACACCGCCTCGGTATCAATCGGCACGAACACATCAGACCGGTCGAGCGGAACAACCTTAGCACCGAGGTCCTGCAAGATCTTGGTCAGCAGATCTCGGCCTGCAGCGCTGTGCTGATAGTGACCGATGACCATCCCGTCCAGCATGCCGTCAAACGCGCTCAAATAGCGGGAACGCCAACTGGCTTCCGCATGGGTATCGGCAGGTGGCAGGTTGAACTCTGGACAGAGTTTGCCCGACTGGAAGCGAGTTTCAGGAAAGTTGGACAGCGAGTTAACCGCTGGCGCCTCGTCTTCCTTCAACATCTCGCCACTGGCCCGGTAAAACTTGATGCCGTTGCGGTCGAAGGGAATATGACTGCCGGTGATCATCACCGCCGGCGCCTTGTCCTGCAGCGCGCTGTGGGCCAGAGCGGGCGTTGGAATAGCGCCACAGAAAACCGGGCGGCATCCCACATGAACAATCGCAGCCAGACAGGCAGCCGCCATGCGGGGCGAAGACGGGCGCAAATCCATGCCGACCCAGACCGACATGCCAGGCTTCAGCCCCTGACTGGTTTTCAAATGGGCGAGGAAGGCGCTCGTATAGGCAAAGCAGGTGGCGTCATCGAGTTCTTCAACAAGCCCCCGCACGCCCGATGTACCGAATTGAGCGGCTGAGCCAGCGATAATCTCCGCGCAGGTTGCCATCGCCCCTACCCCCGCCCGACGAATGGCATCGTGTTCGACATCACCGTCATGAACAGAATATTGGCATCCAGCGGCAGGTCGGCCATGTGCAGCACGGCATCGCCGACATGTTGCACATCCATCGTCGGCTCGGCTTTCATACTGCCATCCGCCTGCGGAACACCGCCGCTCATGCGGGCGGTCATGTCAGAGGCAGCATTTCCGATATCGATCTGACCACAGGCAATATTGTGTTCGCGCCCATCCAGCGAAATCGATCTGGTCAGGCCGGTAATTGCATGTTTGGAAGAGGTATAGGGTGCAGAGCCCGGGCGCGGTACATGGGCGGAGATGGACCCATTGTTGATGATCCGCCCACCCTGCGGCGCCTGATCGCGCATCATCTGGTAGGCGCGGTTGGCCACCAGAAAGGCACCGTTCAGGTTGACGTTGATGACGGTGTTCCAATCCTCAAAGGTCAGATCGCCGAAATTGATCGTACCGACATTGTTGCCCGCATTGTTGAACACCACGTCGAGGCGACCGTGACGCTCCTTGATTTCAGCGAACAGTTTGTCGATCGAGTCGACATCCGTCACATCCGCCGCAATGGCCTCAATTTTGCCGGCAACGGCCGCTGCCGTCTCGTCCAGCGCATCCTGACGACGACCGGTGATAACCACCGTATAGCCTGCTTTGGCCAGGGTAATGGCCGCGTTGCGGCCGATACCGGAGCTGCCGCCGGTGACCAATGCAATCTTGCTCATGTGATGACTCCTCGATTTCTATCAGATTCCTACACCTTTCCTTGCCGCAGGCCTAGGGCCAGTCTTGAGCCAGTCGCTGAATGTCGCAATTTGGTACTCGCTTTTTTGGCCATGAGTGGTATCGATTACGCATGACATCTTCGCCGCTCATCATCGACAATCTCCAATATGCCAACTGGTCGGAAAAGATCTTCCGCCAGATGCATGAGGGAGGTGTTTCCGCCGTCCATGTGACCATCGCCTATCATGAACAATTCCGCGAAACCGTTTCCAATATCGAGGCGTGGAATCGGTGGTTTGAACTCTATCCAGAGCTGATTTTTCAAGGGTTTACCGCCGATGATGTCAAACGGGCGCACAGTGAGGGCCGCACGGCGATCATCTTTGGCTTTCAAAATCCCTCGCCGATGGAAGACGACATTGGGCTGATCGAGGTGCTGCACCGATTGGGCGCCCGCTTCATGCAACTGTCCTACAACAATCAGTCGCTGCTCGCGACGGGATGCTACGAAGCGGAAGACCCGGGCATTACCCGTTTTGGCAAGCAGGCGATCGCGGAAATGAATCGCGTCGGCATGGTCATCGACATGAGCCATTCAGCCGAACGCTCCACCCTGGAAGCCATCGAGATCTCGCGTCGGCCCATCGCCATTACCCATGCCAACCCACATGTCTGGCACCCGGCGCTGCGCAACAAGTCGCATGCTGTGCTCAGCGCGCTGACCAAGGCCGGCGGCATGTTGGGCTTTTCGCTTTACCCGCACCATCTCAAGGACGGAACTGATTGCACCCTGGAAAGCTTCTGTCAGGCTGTGGCAGATGCAGCCTCCGCCTATGGCGCTGAGAACCTAGGCATTGGTTCTGATCTCTGCCAAGACCAGCCCGATAGTGTCGTGGAATGGATGCGCAATGGACGTTGGACCAAGGTGCTGGACTACGGCGAAGGTTCCGCGAGCAATGCCGGCTTCCCCGATCAGCCCGAGTGGTTCAGCTGCAATCTGCACTTTGGAAACATCAGCGAAGGACTGTCGAAAATCGGATTCAGCAGTTCCGAAGTGGATGGTATCATGGGCGGCAATTGGCTCACTTTCTACGAGCACGCCTTTCAACCGGAAGGAGCCTGACACCATGGCCGAAACGCCCTCCGCACCGCTTCAACAATTCGATCAGGTTGAACTGCGCCCACCGTCGATGGTCATGCGTTTGGAGCGGGCCGGCAGCTTTTTCCCGACCCGGTTGAGCTTTTTGCGTTCACTGCTGAGGCGGCTTGCGCGTGACGGTATGCAGCTCACCCGCCCGATCTTTGATTTGGATGAAAACGGCTATGGCCAAGTGGTCTACGATGTGGTGCTGGACGGTCAGCACTATTCGCTGATTTGCTATTCGCAGGCTCTGGCACCGGAAAACCGCACCGACCGAGTTATCGCCGAGGCCTGGGATGCCTGCTTCATCTTGTTTGATGGCCAACCGACCAAGGACGACATCGAACACCTCAAGGCCCATGCCACCGTCCAGGAAGCCGGCGAATACGATGAACGCGTTTTGGTGTTGTCACGTGCCAATAAGAGCGTGCGCCTGTTTGAGCACGTCGCCAGCCGCCTGGCCACGGGACAACAGCCTAGTGCAGAAATGATCGGCAAGATCGGCTATTTGATGCGCACGACCGCGGTGTACGGCAACGGCAAGTTTGGCATGGCCGACCGCGCTGATTTCATCGATCGCCCCTCCCTTTCGCAACCGTTCCGCCTAGAGATGTTGACCGTCTATCTGATCCGCGAGTTCACGCTGGATTTGATCAACCACGTGGCGCGTGCCGCGGGTGGTGATGCAGCTTGCGAACTCGACGACCGTTTCCGACGTCAATTGGGCATCGGCAATTCCACCGGCCTGGGCATGGCCCCCTTCCTGGTGGGGCATCCCGTGCTGATCAACAACTGGATGCTGGTGCGCGAGACGGCGCTGGCCCGGGTTCGGGCAATCCACAAAGCCAGCAAGGCGGAAGCCGAACACTTCCTTCGCTTGCTCGAGCAGACCCGAGACCACCTGCAGGAATGGCAGGTCGACGACGAATATGAGATGGCGCGGATTGAGGCTTTACGGTCAGAATTCAAGAAATTAGCGCCGAAATTTCAGAAATTGATTCATCAAGAGTATCCCTATGATGAAATCATCGTTGCATCTCAGGATCACTCATCAAGCCTGCAGGAACTGATGGTGTCGCTGGTCCTTGAGCCGAACGGCGACGTGGTTGATGGCCTGTGCGAATGCATGGAAGACACATTTGGCCCCAAACTCGACCCGCTGATGACGGTGGAATACCTTCAGGAGCTGCTGACACGCCACTATGCCTGGACCAGGAAGATCGACCTGTCCGACAGCCGCGAAAGCGCCATGGTCTGGTACGTCTCCGAAGAAAAGCTGGAACCGCGCATGGGCGAGCGCAGCGACGCCCACGAAGAACGCCACGAAATGCCTCATGCTATTCCGCGCAAGGTGCAGGCACTGATGGCTGATCTGGACACCTATGCCAGCGATGCGCTGATTGCTGAAGTCCTGATGGCTCATCCACAACACCGCGACATTACAAGACGTGTGCAGACAATTGCCCGCCATCCCTATGGCGAGTTCCAGGACAATCTGGTGGCGGCCGATATTCGGCCCATCGACCTTTTGCGTTGCAAACTGTCGTTCTTCGGCGCGTCAAAGTTTGATCCACGATCAGACCGCTGGACCCGCATCACGCTGTATCAAGGCGCGCCAACGGCCCGTGAACTGACGCTCGAAAACTGTGCAGACGTCTTTCTCCCGGCGTTTGGCTCAGCGTGATGACCTCGACGCTGCACGTTTCCGCCAATCAATGGCGCACCTCTATTTTGAAGGCCTGCATTGGCACACAAGTTGTTCGGGGCGTAGCGGAAGACGTAGCGGATGCCGGACTGGCCTTGCTGGCCTTGGGCCAAGCCCCCCTGCCCCCACTGTTGAACTGTCTACGCGCGTACCAAACTTCTGCACAAAATTGCGATTGGCCGCGCCGCGACGACTCGATGGATCTTGGCCACCTGCTGGTTTTGCATCATGGCCCCTCCGTAATTGATATGGTGCAGGCTGGTCTGCAGCCCCAGTTCACCGCGGATGCACCCATTTTGATCCTCGGCCTGGCCCAGGCGCGCGGCCACAGCCATGGTCTGAACACGCAAGTCTCAATTGACGGCAGTCCATGGTTGGAGCCAGACGAATGTCTGGCCCAGCCAGAACCGCTTTCGGCCAACAGCAAGATGCGCTTACGGACCTCCGACATTGGCGACCCCAAACCACTTTCGACCACCCAACTCCCCCAACCCTCCCGCCAGAACTGGCGAGACTTGCAAAAATTCGCCGACCAAATATTGGTACCAGCCGACGCCACCAGCCGCGGAGATGCCGGGGTTGGCGACGGTCAAACAGACAATGATTAGAGCTGCTTTCGAACTCAGGACAAACCATGCCCAACGCAACAATGACCCTCGATGAAATCCGACAATTGGCAACCGATGCACTGACCGGTGCCGGCGCCAGCGCAACCAATGCAGCTTCGGTTGCGCAGTCGACCTGGCGCGCCGAACGTGACGGTGTGCGCAGTCATGGCCTGTTGTATGTCCCGATTTACGCAGAACACGTGCAGTGCGGCAAAGTGGATGGGCAAGCCGTCCCAACGGTCGAGCAGCCCAAGCCTGCGGCCATCCGCGTCGATGCAAAGTCCGGCTTTGCTCATCCAGCGATCGACGCCGGCTTTGACACTATGACCGAAGCGGCCCGCAGCCAGGGCGTCGGCGTGATGACGATCTTCAATTCCTACAATTGTGGCGTCCTGGGCCATCATGCGGAGCGGATCGCCGAAGCCGGCCTGCTCGGTCTCTGCTTTACCAATGCACCGGCCTCGATTGCGCCGACTGGTGGCAAAACCCCGGTCATCGGCACCAATCCTTTTGCTTTGGGCGTACCAGGTGACAACAACGTCGCCTTTGTCATTGACCAATCCGCCAGCGCCATCGCCAAGAGTGAAATCATGCTGCGTAACCGCGAAGGCGAGGCGATTGAGCCTGGTTGGGCGCTCGATGCTGACGGCCAGCCGACAACCGACGCAGCCGCCGCCCTCAAGGGCTCGATGGTGCCCAGCGGCGGTGCCAAGGGCTTTGGTGCCGGCCTGATGGTCGAAATCTTTGCAGCAGCCCTGTCCGGCGCGGTACTCGGCAAGGATGCCAGCCCATTCTCCGGCACCGCAGGCGGCCCACCCAATACCGGACAGTGCTTTATCGCCCTGGACCCACAGACCTTCTCAGGCGGTCTGTTCGGCGATCGGGTCTCAAGCTTGGTTGCTGCCCTGACCGAACAGGAAGGCACCCGCCTGCCTGGATCACGCCGCTCCGGTGCCCGGACAAGGACCGCCAACGGTGTCGAAGTCGACGAGTCCCTGATCGAGCGGATCAAGGCTTTCTGCGCTTAGAGCTCTTTCTGCTTTGCTTCGATCGAGGCGACGGTGATCTCCGGCGCATCGATCTCGTTGGCCTTTTGAGCCAGCAATTTGCGCTGGTAGCGGCCCTGAACAAAATCGGTCAGGATCAACACCACGAGGACGAAGTAGAATGTGCTCTTGGCCATCGGCTCGACGGCATATCCAAACATTTTGATATGTGCTAGGTGACCGCCTTCGGACACCAGCATGATGCCGACGATGAACAGGATGAACAGGCCGAGCACTTCATACATGCGATTGGCGGAAAGGAAGTCGGCGACCCGGTCGGCCAAAACAATCATCATCACACCGGAAATGACAATGGCTGCGGCCATCACCAAAAACACATCGGTGAGCGCCAGTGCAGAGAGGATCGAGTCAAAAGAGAAGATCAGGTTCATCAAGACAATCCAGAAGACCGCATTGGCCACGGACTTTTGCGCCCGTTCCTGATGTACGTCCGGGTCATACACCACCAGCATGTGCATGATTTCCTTCATCGCCGTGTAGATGATGAACGCCCCACCAAACAGCACGATGATGGAGTGGCCATTGACCACGCCTTCCAACACGCCCGTGAAAGGCAGCGTAAACAGTGGATCCTGGAAATAGGCGATCGCCTGGACCACCACGAACAGCAAAATGATGCGCAGGGCAATCGCCAGCATGATGCCGAGCCGGCGCACTTTTGCCTGACTTGCCTTTTCAACACGCTTCGACTCAATGGAGATATACAGCAGGTTGTCAAAACCCAGCACGGCCTGGAGCAGTACGAGCATCAACAGAGTAAACAGGTTTTCCAGTGTCAAAAGGTCGAGCATGGGTCGTCTCCGGCGAAAAGGCTGTTAGTTGCTAAAAAGATCAAAGTGAATCGTATTGAAACCTTATCCGGCGTTTAGCGTAATTACTTCAACAAGGAAATCTGGAAGCCCGTTATGAACACCCCGTCATCGACGCCTGCAAACAATGCTACGCCCTGGAAACACGTCTGGATCACCGGTGCCAGTTCCGGGCTGGGCGAATACACTGCCCGCCTGCTGGCCCAGCAGGGATGCACGGTTTCGATCTCCGCACGGCGCATCGAACAACTCGAAGCCATCAGCAAGGACTTTGAGAACGTCCACGCCTACCCCGCCGACGTGACGGACGCGGCAGCCGTCAAGGCGGCGGCGCAGGCAGCAGAAGCCGATCACGGTCCCATCGATCTGGCCCTGTTCAGCGCCGGTGCCTGGTTTCCAGGCTCGCTTCGCGACATGCGGGTTGAGAATTTTGCCAAGACAATCGACGTCAACCTGATGGGTGTCGTGTACGGCATGGACGCTGTCCTGCCGCAGATGCTGGAGCGCGGCAGTGGCCATATTTCGTGGATATCATCGGTGGCAGGCTATGTCGGATTGCCCAATTCGGCCGCCTACTCTGCATCGAAATCAGCGCTGATCAGTCTGGCTGAATCGGTGCACGGCGAGTTGCAGAAAAAGGGCATCGCCGTCAGCGTCATCAACCCGGGCTTCGTGCGCACTCAACTCACCGACAAGAACAAGTTTCCGATGCCGTTTTTGATGGAACCCGAGCCTGCGGCTGAGAAAATCGTTGCCGGCCTGAAGCGCAAGAAATTCGAGATCGCCTTCCCCTGGCAGATGGTGCTGATCCTTAAGACGTTGCGTATTCTGCCTTACTGGCTGTCGCTGGCGCTGATAAAGCGCTTGGCTTGACGCTGGAGATCGCCCCTGTCCCATCGCCGTAGACAATCTTTACCTCCGGCGCATCCGGGCAGGTGTTGATCCGCATGCCCTTGCGCCAGATCTTCAGCGCTTCCCAGTGAATGGCGGCAACGACTTTAAGGGTCATCAATGGATAGGCGCAAAACACCTTCATCAACGCCCGGTCGGTCAGCTTGTTGCGGTGCCCCTTGAAATGGGTCCGAATGAGCGGGGCGTCATCCGTTTTCAGAGCAACGCCGACGGTGAGTTCATCATCCGGTGTGATCACGTGAAAGGTGTAGCGGCCGTCTACTTCGTTGAACGGAGAGACGTAAAAGCACTTGTCGATCACATGGGTGAATGTGCCATCATGATCAGCCCCTGCCGGGAGGATATAGGTCAGTGCCTGGCCAAACGTGTTGCGCACTTCGTAGATCATCAGTGCCGGCACGCCGTCGGCATCGAGGCAGTAGTAAACCGTGAGCGGGTTGAAGGCGAAACCGAAAATGCGTGGATAGAACAACACCATGATGCGTTCGACCCGCTCACTCATGCCCGCCTTGCGCACCTGTTGCCAGGCGAAGTCGGACAGGCTTGTACCATCGCGATTGCCGTGCTGCCGCTCCTTTATCGAAAACAGGTTGAAACTGTTGAGCGAAAACAGTTTCAGACGCTTGGCCTCATCTTCCAGACGATCCACATCCATCAGCAAAGAAAACACCCGGTAGCGCAGCTTGTGCTCAACCGGGCGCATGCGCTTGTGCACCACCTCGCCCCGGAATATGGATCCGTTGGGCAGCATTACTCAGCCGCCTCAAGTTCTTCGACGGCGTCCTGAACAAAAATACGTCCCGATTCATTGGGCACGATCCAAGGCCGGCGCATATTGCCGAGCTGCTCTGCCACTGCGAGGCCAGACTGCAAACCATCTTCATGGAAACCGGAACCGAAGTGAGCGCCGCAGAACCAGGTTCGGTTCACACCCTGCAGCGACCACAATTCGCGTTGAGCAGCCATCGCCGGTCCGTCAAAAATCGGATGCATGTAGTCAAAGCTGGCGGCAACGTTTTCGATCTGTACCCATTCAGGAGGGTTCAGGGTGACGAACACGTCCTTCTTGGTCGGCAGGTTCTGCAGCGAATTCATCCAGTAGGTAAGGCACAGATCCGGATCTGTCGAAAGACCTGGCTGGCGATCCAGTTCCATGTAGTTCCAACTGGCCCAGGTGAGTTTGCGGCGCGGCATAAACCGACGATCGCGGTGCAGAACAGCCGTGTTGCGGGAATAATCGAAGGCGCCGAGAAGATTGCGCTCATCAGCGCTTGGATCATTGAGCATAGACAAGGCCTGGTCAGCATGGCTGGCAATGACGATCTGGTCAAAACGCTCAAGGCCTTGACTGGTGGCAATCTCCACACAATGGGGGTGACGCGTCACGCTCTTGATCGGTTCACCATTGCGCACGGCGATAGATGAGTCGTTGAGCATCTTGTCGATGTAACTGCTGGCGCCGCCGCTCACCGTGCCCCAACGCGGGCGGCCCGAGACCTGCAGAAGCCCATGATTCTGGAAGAACCGAATGAACGCCTTTGCCGGATAGTCCAGCATGTCATTGAGACGACTGGACCAGATGGCGGCTGCCATTGGCAGCAGGTGAAATTTGGCAAAGTCTGCGGAATAGCCTTCGCGCTCCAGATAGGAACTGAGGCTTTCGTGGTCCGACAGTTGATCAAGAGACGCGGGCGCCTCTTTGAAGAAGCGCAGGATATCGCGGATCATGCGCCAGTGTTTGCGACGCAGCAGATTGGACGGCTGTCCAAACAACCCCAAATAGGTGCCGCCGGAATATTCGTAGGCACCATTCGCCATGGAAGCGGCGAAGCTCATATTGGTGTCGTATACCGGCACATTGAGATGATCAAACAGCGCGATGAGATTGGGATAGGTGATCGAGTTGAAGCAAATGAACCCGGTGTCGACTGGCACCGGCTTGCCGTCCACATCCATGGTGACCGTGTTGGTGTGCCCACCCAACCGCTCGTCGGCCTCAAACAGAGTGACATTATGCTTTTTGCCGAGGAGCCAGGCCGCAGAAAGACCTGAAATGCCGGAACCGACGACTGCAACGTTTAATGAATGCATGGAATGCGCTTTTTCTAGAAATCGTGTAATTCAAATCTAGATACGGTGTGCGGGCCAACCGGGTTTTGAGCAAGGCAAATAAATCCATTTGACCGGGGCAAATGGTCTCACGGGAGACAATATGTCTCACCCGTATGCTAAGGCAGGGATAACATCCAGTTAAGCTCTTGGCGCCAATCCACCATCCTGATTGGCGTGCCATGGGCACCGGTTTCGAACATCACGAAACGGATCGGATAGTTGCGGTTCTTCGCCAAAATCTTCTTGTAAAAGTCGAATTGTACATGGGGCTGGAACACCGGATCAGAGCTTCCATGGCCGATATAGATCGGGATGTTTGGTGTTGATTGCTTCACCGTCGGCGACTTCAGGAAATCGTCATGCCAATGACTGCCCAACAGGAACAAGCCCCCGATATTGGCTGCATAGGTCGGGTTCTTGGCCAGCCGCCAGCAGACGCCGCCGCCCATCGACCCGCAGGCGACGATGATCCGTGCATTCGGCGAGTTCCTGCGGGCGACATCAATCAGCGCTGCGATATCCTGTGCGCCGCGATCTTTGAAGCCACTGAAATCGGGCGTGTAAAGCGCTCCGTTATTGCGATCGACCAAATTCTGTAACCGGTTGAAATTACCGCCGAATGTCCAATCGTTGACACCTTGGCGGCGGTTACCACCTTTGCCGTGCACATAGATGACGGCAAATTCTGTTCCGCGGTTGGGCTTGCCAACAACGAAATATTTGAACTTGCCATTGACCGAATTGTAGTTGCGCACCTTGCGCGACCAGCGCACCGATTGATCGACATAGCGATAGTGGGCTTTCCATCTCAGCACCCGATCGCGCTTTACCAGATCGCGGTCACGGTTGTATTCCACCACGACATAGGTGCCATCCTTGGAGGTCTCGAGAATCTTGGGATAGGCAAACAAATCATCCTTGAAGGGTCCAATCGGCCCGCCCCGCGCTTCAGCAGAAAACGCGACGACCAACATCAAGATGAAGCCGAGGGTCCAACGCATAATATTACTGCAGCTTAGCCGCTGATGCCGGCGGGGTAATATTGGATTTGGCCAATTTGTTCTCGCGATGGGAAATGAATGTTGCTGCTGCCACAATAACCGTGCCTCCCAGAATGACAAAGGGGTCTATCGCCTCACCGAACATCAAAATCCCCAGCAAAGACGCCCACACCAACTGAAGGAACGTGATGGGCTGCGTGACCGAGATCGGCGCAGCAGCAAGCGCCCTTGTCATCGCATAGTGACCAAATGTGGCACAAACCGCAGTCATGAACAGCCAGAACAGTTCGTGCAATGTCGGCGTTTGCCAGTCCAGCAGGGCAAGCGGAAACAGGAATAGGGTGCAGAAAAAGGTCAGCAACGCCACGATGGTCTGGGAGTCGGTCTTCCCGGTCATCGACTTCGTCATCAGATAAGACGTTGCAAACAGGGGGGCCGTGGCGAGCTGGGCCAACTGCCCGATTGAAATCTCGTTGAAACCGGGGCGCAGAATGATCAGCGCCCCCGTAAGCCCGGCCAGCACGCCCAGGATGCGCCTCGCCCGCAGCTTCTCGCCCAGGAATATGGCCGCCCCAATGGTGATGAAGATCGGGGTCACATAACCGATGGCCGTCACTTCTGCGATCGGAATGCGGGCCATGGCGAAGAACCACAGAGTCACGCCGAAGGTATGGGCGAAACCGCGGATAGCACCATTTCGCAGAACTTCCTTGGAAGGCATGTTCTTGGCCATGCGAATGAAGACCGGAAGCAGGATCAAAAAGCCCATGGCGTATCGGATGAACGCCGATTCAGCAGCCGGTAATCCAGAGCCAAGATAGCGCACGATGCCGGTCACGGAGACGAACATCATGGTCGACACGATCATCCATAATATGCCCTGCAGGGGAAGATTGGGGGTTTTGGGCGAATCGCCGGGCGCGGAGGTCATTACAGCCTTGTGAACCCAAAAACCCTATTGGTAAAGCGCAGCGATTTTCGGCGAAGCCTTTGACATTTTGGGCGCCGGATCCAGCCAGGACGGCAACGCTGCCGACAGGCACGGACGGCTCAAATCACGCCAGAATGGATTGTTCTGGGCCATCACGCATTTGGCTTCATAGGAGCGGCCATCAACCGTCAAGCAAATGATGTCGCCAATCTCATGGCGCTTGCCATATCGATCCGTACAAAAACACTCTGGCCATTTTGTCTGGCCAGTCGCATCAGCGGCGAAACCAAGCTGGGGGAGACTGGTGATCCCCACCACAAGCCCAATAGCCACGGCAGCAAATTGGAGCAGATGTTTCATTTTCTTAAGTTAGCATAGAGGCTGATTTATTGCCAGAGTTTGGCGCAATTTGCCTGATTTAGGCGCAATCCTGCAGGTTTATAAGTCAGGAATATGTTGCCCTTTCACGGTGCGTGAATGACCGCGGAATTCCGCCACCGTATCCCCCTTCTGATTGACCACCGTCACATCATATATCCCAGACCGCGTGGTGCGGTTGCGCTCTACCGCCGTGGCTGTCAGGCGGTCATTCAAATAGACCGGCGCCAAAAAGCTGACGCTGCAATGCTGGGCCACCGTAAACTGGTTGTAGGTGTTGCAGGCAAAGGCGAAGGCTGAATCGGCCAATGTGAAGATGAAGCCACCATGGCCGATCTCCTGCCCGTTCAACATGTCTTTGCGAATGCTCATGGAGAGCTGGGCAAACCCCTGTTCGACCTTGTCAATTTGCATGCCGAGACCGCTGGAAGCCTGGTCGTTGGCCCACATGGAGTCGGCACAAGCCTTTGCCAATTGGTCTGCATCCTGGCTCATCACACCATCCTGCTGATTTGTTTTGCGCAAACTTGCACGACAGGTTAGTCAATTCAATTCAAACGAACCAATTGCAGGGATCATAAGATGAGTGGACCGCTGACCGGCATTCGTGTGGTGGATATGTCGCGCATTCTTGCAGGACCAAGCCTGACTCAGCTGTTTGCGGACCTCGGGGCAGAAGTGATCAAGATCGAACGGCCCGGACGTGGCGACGACACCCGCACCTGGGGCCCCCCTTGGCTGAAAGACACAGATGGCAACGACACACGGGAAGCCGGATATTACCTGTCGGCCAACCGCGGCAAACACTCTATTACTGTTGACGTCGGTCAGGCCGAAGGGGTGGAACTGATCCGTGACCTGGCGCGCGAAGCGGACTTTTTCGTCGAGAATTTCAAGGTTGGGGGACTGGCAAAGTTGGGGCTCGACTATCAGAGCCTGAAACAGATCAATCCGCAGCTGATCTACCTCTCGATCACAGGCTTCGGTCAAACCGGACCCGACGCACCCCTGCCCGGCTATGACTATCTCATTCAGGCCCGTTCGGGCCTGATGAGCATCACCGGGCCGGAAGATGGTGCCCCCGGCGCCGGGCCAGTGCGCGCCGGCGTCGCCACCAGCGACCTGCAGACCGGCCTGATGGGGGCGATTGGCCTGCTGTCCGCCCTGCACCACCGGCACGTCACCGGTGAAGGCCAATATATCGATCTCGCCCTGCTGGACACCCAGATCGCCGGACTGGTCAACCAAGGGTTCAACCACTTGATGAGCGGCAGGGTGCCCGGACGCACCGGATCCTGGCATCCGGCCCTGGCGCCCTATCAACCGTTCGATACAGCAGACGACCAGATCATCATCGCGGTTGGCAATGACACGCAATTTGCCGATATGTGCAAGGTCATTGGCGCACCGCAATTGGCAGGCGATGAGCGCTTCGCGACCAATCCCGCCCGCAACAAGAACCGTGAAATCATGGTGGAGCTGATCAATGCCCGCACCAAGCTGGAGCCAGCCGCCCATTGGCTGGAAGGCTTTACCGCCAACAACGTACCGGCCTCGCCGATCAACAACATCAAGCAGGCGTTTGAAGACCCGCAGGTTCAGGCAAGGGGAATGCAAATCGAATTGGAGCACCCGGTGGCCGGCACAATGCCCGGCATGGCGACACCTCTGAAATTCTCCAAGACCCAGATCGAATACGGAAAGTCTGCGCCGATGCTCGGCGAAGACACGGACGATGTGCTGTCGCGGTTGCTCGGCAAGTCGCCCGAAGAGATCGCTAGACTGAAGCACCAGGGGGTTGTGTGAGGTCAGCGACGCGCTCCTGATCCAATATCCGGTGCTGCCAGACATTGTTTGTGGGCGTCACATGCAAGGGCAAAGCGTTTGGCATGGGCCGTAGACCAGGCTCAATGCGGACGAACTCATGGGCCGCCGTCCACAGGCCACCATGGGCGACGATTAGGGTATTCGGTCCCAGATCCACCGCACGGCGCATCGCCGCCCAGACGCGGGCGCTGAACTGTCCAAAAGTCTCCCCATTGGGTGGGTCAAAATTCCCCATCCAATAATCGACCAACCAGGGACCGTTCGGTTCGCACTCCATGTCGCCGAGGTGACACTCCATCAGCCCGTCATCAAAGGTCAGTTCGACATCGTGATGTTTGGCAACGGCTTCTGCTGTATGCCGGGCCCGCGACAAGGGGCTGGCGACAATTCGTTCAATGTTTTCGGAAGCGAAGACCTCACCGGCCCGCTCGGCCTGTGCCTTACCGAGGTCGCTCAACGGGCTGTCCTGCTGACCCTGGGTCTTGCGCATGGCATTCCAGGTGGTTTCCCCATGGCGCAAAAAGTAAAAGGGATGGGGAAAAGCCATGGATATCAAACTCCTGTGAGGGGTTAATCCTTCAGCGCGGCCTGCACCAGCGCTTTCAATTCGGCGCGGTTGGGATAGGCGCTCGAAGGGATCAACTGGGTGAAATAGATCACGGTGAGCTGGTGAACAGGATCGGTCCAAAAATAGGTGCTGGCCAGGCCACCCCAGCCAAAATCACCAACTGACCCCGGCATGCGACAGCGCGCCGGATCCAAAACCACTGCGCCACCAAGACCAAAGCCCATGCCGTCCATGGGCATTTCGGCAAAGGAACTCGGCCCCATGGACGAAATCTCGCCCTTTAGATGATTGCGGCGCATGAATTTGAAGATCTGCGGAGACAGCAGATCGCTGCCATCTGGCAGACGCCCATATTGGCGCACCATTTCACCAAATCTGAAATAATCATCCAGTGTCGACACGAGGCCGCCGCCACCGGAGAAAGTGCGTGGACCGGATGCCAGATAGATGCTGCTGTCCGCCGGGTCGATGGGCGCAAGGGCATCTTCCTCGATCTTGCCATAGCAGTCGGCAAAGCGATGAACACGGTCAGCCGGCACATCAAAACCGGTATCCACCATGCCCAGCGGATCAAAAATCTCTTCCTTGAGATATTGATCCAGAGGGCGCCCATCGAGCACTTCGATCACCCGTCCCAGCACATCAATGCCGATCGAATATTCCCAGCTTGTGCCGGGGCGAAAGGCCAAAGGAACTTCGGCAACACGTTTGCAGACAGCTTCGGTACCGCCCGATTTGGGCGCGAAATCCAAACCTATGGCCTCATAGTGCTGGCCCAGAACGCCCGGATTGAAGCCGTAGGTCATGCCGCTTGTATGGGTCAGCAGATGGTGCATCGTTGGACAATCCACCGGCTCCACCTGATCGGCCCGTTCCGCCCCGTCGATCAGCGCGTGGCACTTATCAAATTCGGGCAGGACAGCAGAAAGCGGCGCGTCCAAATGGATCAGTCCCCGTTCCAACAGCATCATGAACCCGACAGTGGTGATCATTTTGCTCATCGACTTGATGCGCACAATCGTGTCGCGGGCATAAGCGATGTCTTTCTCACGCGAGGACAGACCGACGCAGGACAGATGCGCAATTTCGCCTTGGCGCGCGATCAAGACGGAGGAGCCGGTGTAGCGGCCTATGTCGATGCAGCGATGCATCCAATCATCAATGCGCTGCAGCCTCTGCGGGTTAAATCCCAATTTCGCTGCATCGTTCGACATCAAACTTCCAACCATTCCCGGCGGATCTCCGGGTTTTCTTCCAGCTCTTGAGGCGTGCCCTCAAAGACAATCTGCCCATGCCCCATGACATAGACCCGCGACGACACTTTCATGGCAATCGCCAATTTCTGTTCCACCAGAAGGATCGACACGCCGCGGCTGGCAATCTGTTCCAGCAGCTCGCCCACCTGGTGCACGATCTTTGGCGCCAGTCCTTCCGTGGGTTCATCAATCATGATGATCTTCGGGTCGCCCATCAAGGTACGGCACATGGTCAGCATCTGCTTTTCCCCACCCGAAAGCACCGAAGCATCGACATCGGCGCGCTCGCGTAGGTTGGAGAACATGTCGAACATGTCTTCAAGTGACCAGCGCGACGAGCCATCATCCTTCTGTCCCGGCTTCAACCCGAGCAACAGGTTTTGCCGAGTCGTCAGACCGGGGAAGATATCCCGATTTTCCGGCACATACCCGATGCCCGCCTGGGCGATTTCATAAGGCTTGCGGCCGACCATGTTCTCGCCTTGAAAATCGATCATTCCCTGCGGCTCGATTTCACCGATAATCGCCTTACAGGTGGTAGATCTTCCGACGCCGTTACGACCGAGAAGCGAGACGATTTCGCCTTCGCCGACATGAAAATCCACCCCTTGCAGGATGTGCGACTTGCCATACCAGGCGTGGAGGTTCTGCACGTTCAACATCAGTGAAGCTCCTCCAGGGCGGATCCGAGATAGGCTTCTTGGACAGTTTGGTTTTCCCGCACGGCCTGCGGCGTATCGGTTGCGATGATCTCGCCATAAACAAGGACCGAAATGCGGTCAGCCAAATCAAAGACAACACCCATGTCATGCTCAACAACGATCAGGGTTTTGTCCTGTGTCACCTTGCGGATCAGATCGACCATATAAGTGGTTTCCGAGGCGCTCATGCCAGCGGTGGGTTCGTCGAGCATGATAATGTCGGCGCCACCGGCGATGGTGATGCCGATCTCAAGGGCGCGCTGTTCCGCATAGGTCAAAACACCCGCCAATTCATCGCGCCGTGACACCATGTTGATGTCTTCCAAAATTTCTTCGGCCCGTTCACTGACTCCACGCTGGCGGTTGACCAGATGCCAGAAGGAATACTTGTAGCCCATCGACCAAAGCAGGCCGCAGCGGATATTTTCAAACACCGTCATTTTGGGGAAGATATTGGTGATCTGGAAGGAGCGCGACAGCCCCATCCGGTTGATCTGAAACGGCTTTAGTCCCGACACGTCTTGTCCGTGCAGATAGACCTGACCAGCCGTCGGCTCGTACTTACCGGTGATCAGATTGAACAATGTGGACTTACCCGCACCGTTTGGTCCGATGATCGCGTGGCGCTCACCTTTTTCAACGGCGAGATCCACCCCCTGGATGATTTTGGCCAGTCCGAAGCTCTTCTCCAACCGGCGCAATTCGATGGCATTGGGCGCATTTTGCGTCATCATTGGCCCTCCGCATGGTTGGCCATATCCCAGGCTTCTTTGACCTGTGGAGCAAGAAGGCGCACCAGATAAAATGCACCAGCACCGATGGCCACGACGACGATGGTCGGCAGCCAGTCCTGTGAATTGAAGGTGATACCGAACAGGTTCATTTCCTCCTCACCCAGCGACGCATGCCGTGCGTGAAACAGGATTTCCATCAGCGCCACGCCGGACCCGACAAGCACCAGAGCAGGCGCCAACATCTTGGCATAGGGATTGGCCAACAAGCCGATCTTACCGAGCTTCCAGGGGCGCAGATGCATGGCCAGCAAGCCGGTCAGGCCAGCGGGAAAAAACATCACGGTGAGCACAAACAGGATGCCGAGGTAGAGCTGCCAGATCTCGGTGTATAGGCTGAGAACCGTCTGCAGCAGGGTGAACACCACGGCGCCAATGACCGGCCCGATGAAAAATCCAACACCGCCAAGAAAGGTGATCAGCAGAATGGATCCGGAGGTCGCCAGATTGAGGTTTTCTTCGGTCAAGATCTCGAAATTGATGGCGAACAGGGCGCCGGCAATGCCGCAGAAAAAGCCCGACGCGCAAAACGAAATCCACCGCACATTGCGCTGCGAGTAGCCGAGGAATTCTGCCCGTTCCTCATTGTCGCGCACCGCATTGGCAATGCGGCCAATCGGGGTACGCGAAAACAGATACATGCCCAGCGCCGCCAGGATCAGCCAAATGGCGGTCAAGTAATAAACTTCCTGCTGGCTGGCAAAGTCGAAGCCGAAAACCTCCGGTCCCATCGTGCGGTCGCCGCTGACCCCCTCCTCGCCGCCAAAGAAGACAACAATGATAATCGAGCAGGCGGCGATCAACTCACCGACCCCCAGCGAGATCATGGCGAACACCGTGCCGGCCCGGCGGGTCGAGAAACTGCCGATCAGAAAGGCAAAGAACAGGCCGAACAGGCCACCGAAAACAGGCAGCAGAGGCAGCGGCAAGTAGAGCTCATTATACTCAACCTGATTGAGCAAATGCATGCAGAAGAAGCCGCCCAGGCCCATATAGACAGCATGGCCAAATGACAGCATGCCCGCCTGCCCCAGCAGCATGTTGTAGGCCAGAGCAAAGATGATGGTCATCGCCATCTGGTTCATGATGGTCAGCGCCGCGCCGGATGGGAATACCACCGGCAAGAACAGCAAGAAAGCGATCGCGGCCAACCAGGGCAGCGCGCTCTTGATGGGCACCAGGGGCTGAGCCGAAGCGGATGACTTGGCCATGGACGTATTCTGTTCGCTCATGTCTCACGCTTTCCTAGCAGGCCGTTGGGGCGGATCACCAATACGATGATCATCAACAGATAAGGCAGGATCGGCCCCACTTGCGGCAGGGTCAGCGTCCACAGATCCGACAACATGCTTTGCGCCACATCAACCGGTTCGGTCAGGCCAATGGCGACCAATAGGTCGGCCATGCGCAGATTGTAGGCGGCAGCAAATGTCTGCAGCCAGCCGATCAACAGGGAGGCCACCAGTGCCCCCCAAAGCGACCCCAATCCACCAATCACAATGGTCACGAAGACAATCGAACCGAGCAGCACCGCCATGCCGGGGAAAGTGCCCAAGACCGGCCCGGCGATGACACCGGCAATGGCCGCCATGGCGGTTCCGACGCCGAACACACCCATGAAAATCATCGGCACGTTGTGCCCCAGATTCTGAACCGTTTCCGGATAGGACAAAGCTGCCTGAATGATCATACCGATGCGCGTCTTGGTCAGGATGTAGAGCAGCACCAAAAACACGCCCATGGCGATGAAGATCATGAAGACCTTGTAAGCGGGAAAGGCGTTGCCGGCGATCGAGAAGGCGGCAAATTTCAAGACTCCCGGCGCTTCAAAAGCCATCTGGCTCTTGCCCCAGAAATACTGCACCACTTCTTCGATCAGCAATGCCAGTCCGAAGGTGAAAATCAGTTCCGGCACATGGCCGAATTTATGCACGCGCCGAAGCCCGTATCGTTCAACCGCCGCACCGATGAACCCGACAATGATCGGCGCCAAGATCAGCCCCGGCCAAAAGCCCACATATGTGCTGATCTGATAGCCGAAATAGGCACCCAACATGTAAAAGCTGGCATGGGCAAAATTCAGCACGCCCATCATCGAAAAGATGAGCGTCAATCCGCTGCACAACATGAACAGCAGCAGGCCTGTGACCAACCCATCCAGAATATTGACTATGAAAAGTGACACTGCATCCCGCCCGCAGTTTCAACAGATAAAAATGTGCCGGGCCAGAACCCTCAAGCTCTGGCCCGGCGATGATGGAATTGGCCTGATTATGGACGCTTCATTTTACAGGTCGTTGCACTGTCGGCAGAAGCCATTTTGACGGTGCTTTCGGCGCGCAGGCCGTAACCGGAATTGTCGAAGTCGAAAGTCACGTCCTTGGCCGTGTGGGCCAGAATGTGAACATCCTGGATCGCCTGGTGGTCAGATGCCCGCATCACGACCTTGGTGCCCCAGATTGAATCATGCTCCATGCCTTCCAGCGCATAGGCCACTTTTGCCATGTCGGTGGCGGTTCCGGCCTTGTTGATCGCCTTGGCCAGCATTTCGATGACGTTGGCAATGCGTGGCTGACCGATATCGTAGTCAGGATACTGCTTTTCGAACTTGGCAGTATAGGCAGCAGCACGGTCAGAGACCGGCGGGTTCAACTGACCTTCCATGACCAGTTTCAGCTTGCCCTCACCGGCTTCACCGAAGGTCTTGGTGATGCCGTCAGACGCTGCATAATAGGTATAGATCGGGTTGTCGAAGCCGGCTTCGATGACCGCCTTACCGAGGCCGACCATGTCGGAACCCCAGTTGCCTGTGATCATGGCGTCAGCACCGGAAGCGATAATCTTGCGGGCGTAAGGCGTGAAATCCTTCACCTTGCCGATTGGGTGCAGTTCGTTGCCGACGATTTCAACGTCAGGGCGCTTGGCTTTCAGGAACTTCACCGCAGCGGCAGCAACAGCTTTACCGAACGAATAGTCCTGACCAATCAGGTAGACTTTCTTGATGTCTTCATTGGCGGCCATGACGTCGGTCAAGGCGTCCATTTTGATGTCCGCATTGGCATCGAAACGGAAGTGCCAGAAGTTGCACTTGTCGTTGGTCAGTGCCGGATCCACAGCAGAATAGTTGAGGAAGATAACCTGCTGATCAGGATTGCGGCGGTTGTGCTTTTTGACAGCGTCGGTGATGGCATTGGCAACGCCGGAAGAGTTGCCTTGAGCGATGAAGCGGATGCCCTGGTCGATGGCGACCTTCAACTGAATCAGCGATTCCTTGGCGGAAATCTTGTTGTCAAAGGCAACAATCTCAAACTTCTGACCGTCCAGAACACCGCCCTTGCTGTTGACCAGTTCTTCAGCTGCGAATTTGTAGTGGGAAAGACCCTGGTTGCCGGTCGATGCGAATGGCCCAGACAGCGGATCGATGAAGGCAATTTTGATCGTGCCTTCGGCATGAGCGATTGAGAACGAGCCAACCATGGCAGCGCCTGCAAATGCGGCGCCCAGCAGTGACTTTGTGAAACGATTCATTGTATTCCTCCAGTTTTAGAGCTTCAGCCCGCAGCGTCGGCTGACTGTGTGAAAATGGCAAAATGGGCGAAATCCCGCCCCGAAATGATGCCGGACATTAGGATAAAGGTTGCGGCGAAAACAAGGTCGCCGTTTGGTCTAAACGGCTAAATCACGCGTATTTTCTTCCAGCGCATGAACGGCAAACCCGCTCGCTGCCTTCAGCTGTTGATATTCGACAAAAGCCTTCTCGCGATCGACTTTTGGATTGCGTTTTCCCGCCAACATGACGTTCTTCAACGTGTGCTCCAATGGCGTGAACTCGAGGAATTTGACTTCGTATCCAAAGCTTTGAAGCAGCAGCGCCCGCGACACATCGGTGATGATGTCGGCCTCCCGACGCCGCATCAGGGGAAACTGTGTTATCAGGTCGAAATCATTGCCCTCCTTAGGGCCCCGCTCGGCAATCTGGGCAGCGATCTGTGCCTGACAACAAGGCGCGCAGAAGAAGTATTCCATGTTCGACCGCAGACCCAGGGCCAACGCGTCATCGGTCGCCGTGTCGCAAGCGTGAAGGGCGATCAGGATATCGATCTTTCGCGGTTTGTCCGGCTCGATACGGGCGTTGAGAAAATTCAAGCCGTCAAAACCGAGATCATCGGAGATCTGGTTGCACAGATCGATGACATTGGTCTTGATGTCAATGCCGACAGCATCCGGTTCATGGCGCGCCCGGCCCCGCAGATAATCATAGGCGGCGAAGGTCAAATAACCCTTGCCACAGCCCAGATCGAGCATGGAAATGGGCCGATCCGCCTCCCCGACAAAGTCACCGATATCGCGGTCGATGATTTCAACGAAATTGGCAATCTGCCGAAACTTGCCATACTGCTTTTTGATCACTTCGCCCTTACCACTGGTGACCCCCAGGCCCTTCAGATAAGGGCGACGCTTGTCCAGCACATAGTTTTTGGCCCGATTGTGGTCCCGGGCAACGCCTTTCATGGTCGCCTTTGAACGATAGACGCGGGCGACACCTTTGCGGTTTTCGGCGTAGTGAAGATCATTCTTTTCAGTGTGCAGCACGGCTGTTTGAAACGGGAAAATCGGCGTTTGCGCCATCCGACTGACAAGCCCTTCTGTATCGAGTTCAGTGCGTTCCGGCGCACCTGCCCCGTCGGCAAAATCCACAAACCGCTTTTTGCCACCGACCACCAGGTCAAACGTGGCGCGGTATTTCGGCTGATCGGCCGATGCTTTTCGCCCAAACACGACGCGCTTGAACGTGCCCTCCTGCAGGGCCGCTCGGCAGGCATCCAAAAACTCTTGCTGTTCGGAATTCATTATCTCTCGACGCACTTTGCCCATCAGACAGCCTGCATTGGCCACTATTCCACCGCTGTCAATGAAATTTGCCAAATTGCCATTTGCCAGCCTTGGCTGGACATGGAATATTTTGCGCAAATCTGTCGATCAATTTGGAGCTTGTCTTGTCTGAACCCGTCCTGCTGCTGGAAAAAGATGGCCCCGTTGCAAGCCTTACGCTCAACCGTCCAAAGCAATTCAATGCACTCGACGAGGAACTGAGAGCAGAACTGCGCGCAGTGGTCGGCAAACTCGACGCTGATGACGAAATCCGCATTGTCATTCTGAAAGGCAATGGCCGCGGATTCTGTGCCGGCGCTGACCTGGCGGGCGGCTTGGACCACCCCCTCAGCAAGCACATTGATCGCGAATACAAGCCGGCTCTGGTTGGCATCGCCGAGAGCCCCAAAATCTGGATCGCCCAGGTACATGGAACGGCAGCCGGCATCGGCGCGGCATTCGCGATGAACTGTGATTTTGTCACCATGGCCGACAGCGCCACCATCTACATGGCCTTTGCCGCCATCTCGCTGATTCCGGATGGCGGCAACACCCAATTGCTGTTGCAGAACATGGGTTATCACCGGGCACTGCAGACCGTGCTTGAGGGACGCAAAGTGCCGGCACAGGAATGCCTGGACTGCGGCATTGCCAACAAGCTGTTCAGCGAAGAGGAGCTTGACGCCAAGACCCTGGAATGGGCGCATTCGCTTGCCTCCGGCGCCCCTCTGGCCATGACCGCCGCTAAGAAACTGCTGCGCTCCGTGGGCGCCATGAACTATGGCGATGCCATTTCGACCGAAGGCGAAGCGCAAACACCGCTCGCTCACAGCGACGACTTCCAAGAAGGCGTTCAAGCCTTTTTCGACAAGCGCAAGCCGGTCTTTACCGGCAAGTGAGTGGGTCTAGAGAGACGCGGTGATACCGCCGTCAACGTAAAGGGTGTGACCGTTGACAAAACTCGAGGCCGCCGACGACAGGAAGATGCAGGCGCCGACCAGTTCCTCCACATTGCCCCAACGACCGGCAGGCGTGCGCTTTTCAAGCCAGGCACTGAATTCCGGGTCGTTGACCAGTGCTTCGTTCAACGGCGTATCGAAGTAGCCTGGTGCAATGGCATTGACCTGCAATCCATGCTGGGCCCAGTCGGTCGCCATGCCCTTGGTCAGATTGCCTACCGCGCCTTTCGTTGCCGTGTAAGGCGCAATGCCCGGGCGGGCCAAGGCGGTCTGAACGGAGGCGATGTTGATGATTTTGCCCGCACCGCGCTTGATCATGTGGTTGGCGACGGCCTGACCGACATTGAAGACCGTAGAGATATTGGTCTCCATCAGCTTCGCCCACATGTCCGCCGGATAGTCCTCCAGCGGCGTGCGGAACTGCATGCCGGCATTGTTGACCAAAATATCGATTGGACCGGTGGACGCTTCAAAACCATCAATGGCGGCTTTCACCGCTGCATGATCGGTTGCGTCGAAGGCAAGTGTATGGACTTTGCCAGCCGCACCGTTGATCGAAGCGGCGGCTGCTTCAAGCTTCGCCGTATCCCGGCCGTTCAACACGACTTCCGCTCCGGCATCGAGTAGGCCTTGCGCCAAAGCGTAGCCGATCCCCTGTGATGAGCCGGTCACCAATGCCCGCTTTCCGGTAAGATCAAACAGTTCCACACCGCTCGCCATATCAATTCTCCGCTGCACACTCGTCCAATTTAAGCTTGGGTATAGGCGAACGCAGATGGACACAACACTGTTTGGCGAATATCCATATGGGATTGATGTTGTGCAAACCCGGGCAAACAAAATGAGCGACACTGGCAAACCCTCCTATGGACTGATCGGACTTGGAACCATGGGGTCCAATCTGGCGTTGAACATCGCCGAAAAGGGAAGCGCCATTGCCGTATTCAACCGGACCATATCGCGGGCTGCCGAATTCCATGCCGAAGCGGGCGATCTCGCGTCGATGGTTGTTCCCACCACGTCGCTGGAAGAATTCGTCAACGCAATTGAAAGACCGCGCAACATCATTTTGATGGTCCCTGCCGGCGCGCCGGTTGATCAGCAGATGGACGCATTGCGACCGCTGCTTGAAAAAGACGACCTGGTGATCGATGCCGGCAATGCGCATTTCGAAGACACCAATCGCCGCGCTGAAAAAGCAGCAGCTGCAGGCGAGCTCTTTCTCGGTATTGGCGTCTCAGGTGGTGAAGAAGGCGCCCGCCACGGGCCTTCAATCATGGGCGGTGGCGCACAATCAGCCTGGAACCGTGTCGAACCGGTCCTGCAAGTCATATCCGCCAAATATGAAGGCACACCTTGTGCAACCTGGATGGGCGAAGGCGGCGCAGGCCACTTCGTCAAAATGGTCCACAACGGTATTGAATATGCCGACATGCAGATGATCGCCGAAGTCTATGGCCTGATGCGGGACGGTCTTGGCATGGCGGCTGGCGACATCGCGCCCGTATTCGCCAAGTGGAACGAGGGACCGCTCAAATCCTATCTGATCGAGATCTCCGGGCATGTTGCAGCGGCGGTCGACGAAGCGACAGGCAAGCCGGTGCTCGACATCATTCTCGATTCCGCCGGTCAAAAAGGAACCGGCCGCTGGACCGCCATCGAGGCCCTGAAACTGGCGTCACCAGTGTCGGTCATCGATGCGGCCGTTGCGGCCCGCAACCTGTCTTCCAGATTAGACGAGCGCAAAGCCGGCGAAAGTCTGTTTGACGCTGCACCGCAGTCAATCGACGCGAGTTCACTGCCGGAAAAACTGATGGAAGATGCGCTGCTGGCCGGCAAGATTGCCTGCTATGCGCAGGGCTTTGCCATGTTGTCGGCGGCGTCCGACGAATACAATTGGAACCTGCCCATGCCGCAGATTGCGGAAGTGTGGCGCGAAGGCTGCATCATCCGCTCGACCATGCTCAACGACATGGCCAGCGCCCTGTCCGCTGACGCCCAGAGCAATTTGATGATGGCGCCCTATTTCGCCGATATCATGAAAAACACCCATGACAGCCTGCGTCAGCTTGTTGCGATTGCCATCTCAAAGGGACACGCGGTTCCCGCGCTTGCGACGGCAGTGGCCTATTTCGACACCATGCGCACGTCACGCGGCACCGCCAATATGATTCAGGGTCAGCGCGACTTCTTTGGCGCCCATTCCTTCGGCCGTCTGGATCAGGACGGTGCCCACCACGGCCCGTGGGGCATGGGCTAAGACACGGCACAGGCGAATTTCTGAAAGGTTGATTATGCTTCTTGGATGCATCGGGGACGACTTTACCGGCTCCAGCGACCTGGCGAACACGCTTGCCAAACAGGGCATGCGCACGGTGCAATATACCGGCATTCCGCAGGAAGCCGCAGATCCCGGCGTTGAAGCCGGTGTGGTGGCGCTGAAGTCGCGGTCAATTCCCGTGACCGATGCGGTCAGACTTTCGCTGGACGCTCTGAACTGGCTGTTAGAACAGGGCTGCCAACAATTTCTGTTCAAATACTGCTCGACCTTTGATTCGACGCCCGAAGGCAATATCGGCCCGGTTTGCGACGCGCTGGCAGAGGCGCTCGACGCCCACAAGGTGATCGTCTGCCCAGCTTTTCCGGGCACCGGACGTTCGATCTATCAGGGACATCTGTTCGTCAATGACAAGCTGCTCAGCGAAAGCGGCATGGAGAACCATCCGCTGACCCCAATGACAGATCCAGACATCCGCCGCTGGCTCGCCCCGCAGACCAAATTTCAGGTCGGCCATGTGGCAGCCAGCGATGTCTGGGAGGGCTCTGACGGAGTAGCGGCAGCCCTGGAGCGTGAACATGCAGCCGGCAAGCGGTTGATTATTGTCGATGCTACACGTGATTCCGATCTGTTGGACATTGGGGCAGCGGCTGAGGACCTGCCGCTGATCAGCGGCGGATCCGGTATTGCCGTTGGACTGCCCCAGAACTTCCGCCGCAAGGGTCTGATCTCCGATCAAGCCGCGGGTTGGCAGGGGGAAACCGGGAAATGCGCTATTCTGTCCGGTTCCTGCTCCAATGCGACACGCGAACAGGTCGCTCTGCATATCAAGGATCACCCGGCACTTGAGATCGAAGCCGGTGCGGTGATGGAGGGCAATTTGGATGCCGCAACAGTGGCGCAGTGGCTGCTGGACCAGGACGGCTTGCCGCTCGCCTTTAGCTCTGCCGACCCGGATGTGGTGCGTGGCGTGCAGGAACAGTATGGACGCGAAGCAGCGGCTGAAAAACTGGAAGGGCTATTTGCCGAAGTCGGACGTCTGTTGGTGAAAGGTGGCGTGAAACGCCTGATCACCGCCGGCGGTGAAACATCTGGCGCCGTTGTCGAAGGATTGGACCTCGACACGCTGGAGATCGGCCCCGAAATCGCCCCCGGCGTCCCGGCGCTTAGAGCCAGCGACAATCTTGTCATTGCCTTGAAATCGGGCAATTTCGGCGGTCCGCATTTCTTCCGCGAAGCCGCCGACATTCTGGCTGAAAACGGACAGGTCTGAGACAATGAGTGAAGAAGCAAAACTGCGGGAACAAATCTGCCTTTTGGCAAAATCGTTGTTCGACCGCGGCCTGACCGGCGGCAGCACCGGCAATATCTCTGCTCGTACTGCCGATGGGGGCCTGTTGGTCTCGCCGACCGGCACGAGCTTTGGGCGTCTCGACCCCGGCCGCCTCAGCCGCTTTGACGCAAATGGCAATTTGATCGATGGCGACCCACCGACCAAGGAAATGCCGCTGCATTCGGCGTTTTACGACACCCGCAGTTCGGCTGGCGCTGTCGTTCACTTGCATTCCTGCCACTCGGTTGCCTGGTCCTTGATGCCCGACGTCGACGAAGACAATTTCCTGCCGCCTCTGACGCCTTACGCGATCATGAAACTCGGCAAGGTGAAACTACTCCCCTATTTTCGCCCCGGCGACCCGGCAATGGGCGACGCGGTGCGCGGCCTGGCCGGCAAACGGACCGCCGTGATGCTCGCCAATCACGGCCCAGTGGTCGCGGGCAAGGATGTCGAAGCAGCCTGCAACGCGATCGAAGAGTTGGAAGACACCGCCCGGCTGGCCATATTGATGCGCGGCTACGATGCACGACAGCTCAGCGAGGAGAACATCCAGGAACTGATCACACATTTTGACGTGGAGTGGGAAAGTTGACACTGTTTTCTGCCAATTTGGGCTTTCTTTGGAATGATCGCAGCCTGCCCGATGCGATCCGAGCCGCAAAGGCAGCGGGCTTTGACGCCGTTGAGTGCCACTGGCCTTATGAGACACCGGCCGAAGACGTTGCCACAGCGCTGAAAGAGACGGGCCTGGTCATGTTGGGACTGAACACCAGCCGTGGCGATACGTCGGTTGGAGAAAACGGTGTCTGCGCCCTGCCCGACCGCGTCGACGACGCCCATGCAGCGATCGATCAGGCGCTTCACTACGCGCAACAGATTGCTTCACCCAATATCCACGTTATGGGCGGCTTTGCCGAGGGGGCAGAAGCACACGACACCTTCGTGGCCAACCTCACATATGCCTGCGCCAAAGCCGGTGAAAACGGTCAGACGATCCTGATCGAACCGCTCAACAAATACGACGCGCCGGGATATTTCCTGCAGACCACCGAACAGGCCAGGACGATCATTGAACAGGTCGGCGCCCCCAACCTGAAGCTGATGTTCGACTGCTATCATGTGCAATTGATGGAAGGTGACTTAACCCACCGGATCGACAGTTTGATGCCGATCATTGGCCATGTGCAGTTTGCCTCAGTGCCGGATCGCGGACCGCCCGATGTCGGCGAAGTCAACTACGCCCACATTTTTCAACACTTGCAATCGGCAGGCTATACGGCTCCGCTCGGCGCCGAATATAAGCCCAAAGGACCAACCGACGAGAGCCTCGGTTGGATGGCGGCTCTGGGCTAGCCCGCTGCGATGATGTCGCGAATGGCCTCCAGGAAGCGCGCCACTTCCTGCTCGGAATTGTAGTGGCACATGGACACGCGCACGCAGGATGGCAGTCCGAGCGGGTTGAGAATATTGCCCGAATAATGATCTGCCTTGCGGATGTGAACGCGGATACCGCGCACGTTCAGCGCTTCAACCAACGCTCCGGCATCCGTGCCGCTGATGTTCATCGCCACCAGACCCTCGCGGCGTGGATTGTCTACGCCGCCAATGATGCTGACTTCGTCAAAGTCGGCCAGTCCTTTGAGGTTGCCAGTTCCAAACAGCATGGCATCGGTTAGGGATTTTTCGTGCGCATGGATCGCCTTTCCGGCGGCGACGATCTTGTCGCGGCGGTCTTTTGATTCGGTGAAATGCTCGCCTACCCATTCGAAGTAATCAACCACGGCCGAGAAGGTGGCATAGGATCCTGTATCGCGGGTGCCGAGCTCCCAATTGCCCTCAGGACCGTCGATGAGACAGTCATGCGGCAGCTTGGTCAAACGATCCGAGATCCAGGCAATGCCATAGCCGTGGCGCGAAAACATTTTGTAGGGGGAGATCGCGTAGCCATCGATATCGTAGTGGTCGACATCCAGTCCACCATGGGCCGCATGCTGGATCCCATCGACGATGATGTAACAGTCCGGAGACACGGCGCGGATGGTCTGAACGATGCTCGCCACATCAACGCCCATGCCGGTCACGGGAGAGGTATGAATGATTGTCGCCACACGGGTTTCCGGCGTTACCAATTCGGCATAAGCCTCTGCCGATACCGATCCCGTTTCATCATCATGCGGAACCGCGATATAGCGCTTGCCGGCAACCTTCGCCCAGCGCTGTGCGGCGCTGCGCGAAGCCGGATGCTCGAGTGTGCTGCCAATGACATCGCCATCGGGCGTTTCTAGCACGGCATTGCTGATCATCCGGAACAACAGTTCCGTGCCGCTTTCGCCAACGAAAACCTGACCAGATGATGCATTGAGAAACAGCATCGCATCGGCTTTCGCCTTCGAGATGGCATCCACCAGGGCGCGCGACCCATCATTGTCACGCCCCTGGTTGTCAGGAATAGCTGCATAATGAGCTGAAAGTTCCACCACTGATTTCAGCGTCAGCGCGCCGCCAGCATTTTCAAAGAAGATGCGCTCACCTTGCACCGGACAGGTGTCAACATAAGCAAAACGATCACGGATCTGGTCCATCAGACCTTCTTGAGACTGAAACATTTTTTGGATAACTCTTGGCGGCCGGCAGGCGTTTCGTTCGAGCGCACTTTATCGCTGAATATGGGAAGCGCAAGCACCTTAGCGGACGCATATTTTCACTCCATCGACATGCCGGAAGAACTTGCCTGTTGATTTTGATGCCGCAAGCCGTTTGATTGATCCTGCGCCCAAAGAGGACCTGAAGTGTCGAATTCCTATCTGCCAATATTGCTGAACGGTCTCCAGGAGGCGGTGTTCATATTGGACAAGAACCGTACTGTGCTTTCTGCCAATCCAGCAGCCGAGCAATTGTTCGGTAAAGATCTGGAGGGCAAGGACTTCGTGAAAGTATCCCGTCATCCCGATTGTATCGGCGCCATCGCGCAAGTTCTGAGCGGGGCACAGCAGTCCTGGCAAGTCACCTTTTACGACAATGGCGCCAAGGCCAACCTGCAGGTCAATGTCACCGATCTTGGCAGAGACAACGCCGATGGCGCCCGCGTGTTGGTCTGCGTGCAAGACGTGTCAGAAATNCACGAAGCCGAACAAATGCGTTCCGACTTTGTCGCCAATGTCAGTCACGAGTTGCGCTCGCCTCTCACGGCGCTGTCAGGTTTCATTGAAACCGTTGGCATGTTGGAGGACGATGAGAGCGAGCACCGCAATCGGTTTCTGGGCCTGATGGATATGGAAGCGCAGCGCATGATCCGGCTGATCGCCGATCTGCTATCGCTCTCCAAGGTCGAGTCACGTCAAAGACAGCGTCCGGAGGGAAGCGCCAATATTGTGGCGATTATCGAGCGGGTCAAAAACACGCTTGTCGACCTGGCGGCCCGTGAGGACAAGACGTTTGAACTCAATGGTGCCGATGAAATCGCCGACATTCCCGGCAGCGAGGATGAACTGACGCAGGTCTTTCAAAACCTGATCGAAAATGCCGTCAAATACGGGCGACGCGAATCCGTCGTGCGCATCAACATCTCAAAAAGGGACAGAGTCCTCGGCGTTGTTGGCGAAGCGTTGGTCATTGAGGTGCAGGACGAAGGCGATGGCATTGCGCAGCATCATATTCCGCGCCTTACCGAGAGATTCTACCGGGTCGACACCCACCGCTCACGCAACAAGGGTGGCACCGGTCTGGGTCTGGCAATTGTTAAGCACATCATAAACCGTCATCGCGGAAAGTTTTCCATTGCCAGTCAGGAAGGCGTCGGAAGCCGCTTTACCGTTGCGCTCCCAATGACTTATCCGACCTCGCGATAAGTTCGTCCACAGCCACCACGATAACTGTCACAAAACTGTAATATTAGTGTCATACGGCGTTCACAACAGCGGTTCATTGGCACCCGTGTCCACTCAATGGAACAATATCAAACAGGAGATTCTGACATGTCGTTCAGAACATCAACTCTCGCTCTGGCTGCAACCGTTGCAGCTGCCTCTTTCGCCACTACTGCTGCTCACGCCCGTGATCAGATCAACATTGTTGGCTCTTCCACAGTTTTCCCATTCGCGACCGCAGTTGCTGAGCGTTTCGGCAAGAACACTGACTTCAAAACACCCGTTGTTGAATCAACCGGTTCAGGCGGTGGTCTGAAGCTGTTCTGCGCTGGCGTCGGTGCAAACACACCAGACATCACCAACGCTTCCCGTCGCATCAAAGCAAGTGAAGTTGAGCTGTGCGGCAAAAACGGCATCAACGAAATCGTTGAAGTCAAAGTTGGTTACGACGGTATCGTTCTGGCTAACTCCCGCGCTTCTGACGTCATGAAGCTGTCCCGCAAAGACATCTTCACCGCTCTGGCCAAAGACGTACCAGTCGACGGCAAGCTGGTTCCAAACCCCTACACAACCTGGAAACAGGTCAACGCTTCTTTACCAGACATCAAAATTGAAGTTCTCGGCCCGCCTCCAACATCCGGTACACGCGACGCTTTCGTCGAACTGGCCATGGAAGGTGGTTGTAAGAAGTACGACATGATCGCGGCCATGAAGAAGTCCGACAGCAAAGGCTATAAGGCTGTTTGTCACTCCATCCGTGAAGACGGCGCTTTCGTTGAAGCCGGCGAAAACGACAACCTGATCGTTCAGAAACTAGATGCCAACCCATCTGCTTTCGGCATCTTCGGCTACAGCTTCCTGGAGCAGAACAGCGACAAGGTTCAGGGTTCCGAAATCGAAGGCAATCTGCCTACTTTCGAACTGATCGCTGAAGGCGACTACCCGGTTTCTCGTTCCCTGTACTTCTATGTGAAAAAAGCCCACATCGGCGTCATCCCTGGCATCGAAGAATACCTGGCTGAGTTCACCAGCGAAGACGCTGTTGGCGAGGACGGTTACCTGGCCGACAAAGGCTTGATCCCGCTGACTGAAGACGAAGCTGAAGAAGTGAATTCCGCAGTTGCCAACTTGACACCTCTGTCAATGTAAGTCTTCTGACCAAAATACCGATCCGACGCCGACTCAGGCGTCGGGTCACCCCCAACTCTGCGAGTGATTGCCTTGTCCGATACCGCCTCTTTTTCAATCATTCGCCGCGGAGACCGAGGCAA